>PLOF01000063.1:6550-15819 GCA_003142035.1 Candidatus Dormiibacterota bacterium | reverse complement strand
GGGGTCGGGGCGACCTTGGTGATGGAGAGGATGCCGGGGGCGAGCGCTGCCGGCATGCCGCCGCCGCAGGCGGACGCGGCGGGGACCGAGAGGCGCGCGTCGGCCTCGGCGTCGGCCACCAGCGCGAGCAGGCGTCCCCCGGCGCGGAGGAGCGGTAGGGCCAGCTCGCACAGCACCGGCGCCGATGCCGTCGCCCGCGAGACGGCGAGGTCGTAGGTGCCGCGATGGGCGGCATCCCGTCCCACTTCCTCGGCGCGACGGGGCTCGACCGTGACCCGCGTGCACTCGCAGAGGGCGGCGGCGTGGACGAGGAATCCCGCCTTGCGCCGGTCCGACTCGATCAGGGTGACCCGGAGGTCGGGGCGCATGATGGCCATCACCAGTCCCGGTACGCCGCCGCCCGCGCCGATGTCGGTGACCCGCGCCCCGGTGGCCGGGGTGGCGTGGACGAGCAGGCGGCGTGCCTCGGCGAGGTGGCGGCTCTCCGCCTCCTCCCGCGGGATGGAGGTCAGGTTGATCCGCTGATTCCACCGGTACAGCTCATCGAGGTACCGCGCCAGCCTCTGCTCCACCTCGACGCCGGTCACGGTCGGCGAGCCCACCGGAGGCGCCCCTCACGGCCCGTGCCCCCAGACTGCCCCGCCTGCGCCGGGCATGCCATCATGTCTCGACTCGACAGGACGACCTCCGAGGAGCCGATGGCCACGCCCAACCCGTGCCCCCGATGCAGCGCTCCGCGTCTCACCATCATCTATTACGACGGTGACGGTAACGTGATTGGCGGCCGGCTCGAGTGCACCGACTGCGGGCCCCGTCAGGCGGAGGAATTGGTCCCCGCCGGCAGCGGCGACGTCCACGCTCAGCTCCTCAAGCGCAAGGCGTCCTGACCGCCGTCACCGCGGACTGGCAGGGCGGCGTCCCCGGGAGATCGACTGACGCATCGCAAGGGACGGTCGGGCACGTTCCGAAGTAACCGCGGGTCGAACGATCGCACACGTACGCGACCGCTGCATGACGGAGCCGTGACACCGTCTCTGGCCGTTTCGCGGCCCTGGGCATACTCGTGAGCGATGGGCCCACAGCGATCTGGGCGTGCCAACCGCCCAACCCGGCTCGGCGCCGCCATGGTGGCCGCGCTGGTCATGGTGCTCTGCCTCGCGATCACTCCCGTCTTCGCCAACACCGCACCGGGGAGCGCTGACGGGGGGGACGTGGCCGCTGCTCAGCAGGCCCTGGCGCAGGCCCAGCTCCAGGCCCTGCAGGCGAGAAACCAAGTGGTCGAGGCGGCGGCTCAGCTCGACAACTCGCGGGCGCAGCTGACGGAGGCCCAGGCCCAGCTGACCGCCCTCCAGGGGAAGATCACCTCCCTGGACACCGAGGTGACCTCCGACCAGGCCCAGGTCTCCCAGCTGGACGGCGAGATTCAGCAGGACAAGCAGCAGCTGACCGCGTTCCTGCGGGCCAGCTACGAGAGCGCGGGCAGCGAGACGACGATCGAGTACGTCGTCGACGCCCAGAGCATCAGCGACCTGGTGGCGAGGGTCAATGAGGTCAGCCATGTCGCCGACGCGGGCAACGTGCTGGTGGACCAGATCAATGCCGAGGAGCAGCAGGAGCAGCGCGTGCTGGCCGCCACCGTCGCGGCGCGCAGCGAGGCCCAGGCGGCCGAGCAGCAGGAGGCCACCCAGGAGGTGATCATCGCCAACGACGAGGCCAACGACGCCGAGCTGCTGGCCGAGGACCANNCGGCCCTGGCCAGGGCCGAGGGCACGACCTTCCCACCCATCGTCGGCCCGCTCTTCACCGAGGACACGGATCTCACCCTCCCCTCGGGCGAGAACGCCGCGACCATCGACAGCTTCCTGGCCGGGACGGCCCTCTCCGGGCTCGGCGCGGCCTACATGCAGGCGGAGAAGACCTACGGCGTCAGCGCGCGCTACCTGGTCGCCCACTCGATCGAGGAGTCCGGTTGGGGGACCAGCCCCATCGCTCAGAGCGACAACAACCTCTTCGGCTACGGGGCTGACGACAGCGACCCCGCCGGTGACGCATCGCGCTTTTCGAGCTTCGCCGCCTGCATCCTCTACGTGGCCCAGCAGGTGCAGCAGAAGTACCTGACCCCGGGTGGCGAGTATTACCACGGGCCGACGCTTCGGGGGATGAACGTGGACTACGCCTCCGATCCTCTCTGGGCATCGAAGATCGCCGCCATCGCCCGCACCATCCCGCTGCCCGGCTCTTAGCGGGGCGCTGAAGAACCCCCCGACCCGAGCCGCCCCCGGACCCGAGCCGCCCGGACGGGCGTTGCCGGGATGCGAGCGGGGGACGGTCAGGCTGCCTTGGGACCGTGCCAGGCGGGCTGTCATCGACCTGACAGGAAGTGACTGGTAACTCTTGTGAAGGCGATTTCCCCGCCTTCATCACGAGCTTCCACCAGACCCGGTTCACAGGCGTATTGACAGACATGATCTCCCCCCTCCGCGTCACCAACGATGAGATCACCGAGCAGCTCCGTCACCGGATCCGCCGCGATTCGGAGAGACGGCGCATGGAACGTCCGATCGAGGAGGTCGATCGGATCATCGCCGAGTGCGAGGAGCTGCTCCTGGTCGGGCGCAAGCGCGTCCCCCTCTGCATGGAGGAGAGGCTGCGCCGCCTTCAGTGCACCCTCCCCTTCTGCGCTCCGGAGCTGCACGCGGGAGTGACCATCGTCCACCTGATGGACCAGCTCTTTGATCTCCAAGCGGGACTGCTCGGCCGTCGCATCGACCGCGCCGCGTATCCGGACCCCGACGACTTCGAATGACCCGGCGCCACGGCGATCACCCCAGCAGAGTGCTGAGGCACCCGGCTAACCCCCGCTGATGGCCTCCTAGAGGGGGTTGGCGGCGCAGTAACCGGGGTCGGCCTTGAGGAGCGGAGAGTGAAAGCCGAGCTCCAGTCCTCGCTCCGGCACGACCATGAGGCATTCGAGTCCGTACTGGCTCAGCTGGCCCCCGCCCAAGAGTGACGTGAGCGAGAGGACCGCATCGCCGCGCGGGTCGATCGCTGAGCGCATGAAACCGGGGATCGACTGGTCGCCGACATCGAGCTCTTCCTCGTCATAAGTGATCTCCCCTCCCGGCCGCAGGTCGAGGGTGAGCCGGGCGGTCACCACCACCGTCAGGGGCCCCAGGTGGCTGCCGGCGCTGACCCACAGCTGGGCGCCCCGGGCGCGGACCTTCAGGGCCGTGAACATCTCGGGATCGGGGTTGTCCGCCGCCGCGAGCGTCGAGAGGTCCTGCTCGCTGACCAGGACGGCCGCCCCCGGGGCGCTGGGGCGGACCAGCTCCGTGCGGACCTCGGCACCGAGGGCGGCGGCGATCGCCCCGGGGCTGCCGCCGTCATCGGGGCCGGCCGGCAGCGCTCCGAGATCCGGGGCGCTGGTCAGCCGGATCAGGAGGATCAGGGCGAGGGCGACCACGACGAGGAGGAGGAGACCGGCGCAGCAGCCGCGGAAGAGGCCTCGCTCCCCGGCTCGACGGCCCCGGGGTGGCGCGCTCAACGGATTTTGAAGAAGAGGAAGAAGCTGGTTCCCGCGATGACGGCACACACCACGATGCTGAAGAGGATCCATTCAGCGAAGGCCGAGCCGCCCGAGTGAGGGTTGGGGACGATGGCCTCGCCGGCATTGGTGGGCGGGATGCTCCCCTGGGTCTGCTGGGGATCGATGGACTCGGCGTACTTGGTCGGCACGGCGGTGGGCGCGGCCGTCGGGGGCGGGGTCGGCGTCGGGGTGGGGGTCGGGGTCGGGGTGGGGGTCTGGGGGATCGGGGTCTGGGCGGGGGGCGGCGTGTGGTCCGGAGTGTCCGTGGCGGAGGGTGTGTCTGCCGATGGGGGGCCCTGAGCGCGTGCTCCAGAGGAGGCGGGGGTGAGCGGGCCGGCGAGGAGCAGCCAGCCGGCCACGACGGCGAGCGCGATCCCGAGAGCCCGGCGCAGGGTGATCCTGCCGTCTCTCGCGAGGCCTCGCCTCTCGGCTCTCCGAGCGTCGCGTCGCACCGCTCAGCGCTCCTCTGGGGGCCGCGGTCGGTTCTCCCGGTGTCGCCGAGGGTCGCGGCGAACACGGCGGGATCCGGTGGCCCCAGTTCGGGAGGATAGCGCGGTCCGCACGTCTCGCGGAGATCTCATCCGGGGATGGGGTGATCCGGAGCGAGATGGGAGATAGGAGAGCGCGTACCATCGCTGCGGTCAATGGCTGCGAGGACCCCTCTCCACGCCCGCCACCTCTCCGCCCACGCGGTGATGGTCGACTTTGCCGGGTATGAGATGCCGCTCCGCTACAGCTCGATCCGGGACGAGCACGTGGCGGTCAGGACCCGGGCCGGCCTCTTCGACCTCTCCCACATGGGTGAGGTCCGGCTCCGCGGGGAGGGCGCCGAGGCCACCCTGCAGCGGCTCGTCGCCAACGACGTCTCGACGCTGCCCTCCGACCACGCCCTCTACACGGTGATCTGCAACGACGGCGGTGGGATCGTCGACGACTGGATCGTCTACCGGGTGGAGGACGGCTTCCTGCTCGTCGTCAACGCGGCCCGGCGCCAGGCCGACCTCGACTGGATGCGGGCCCACCTGCTCGCGGCCACGGAGATCGTCGACGAGAGCGACGAGACGGCGCTGCTCGCCATCCAGGGCCCGGAGGCGGTCGGCATCGTCCAGACGCTCGCCGGCTCCGACCTCTCGGGGCTGCGGCCCTTCGCCTCGGCCCTGGGCAGGGTGGCGGGGGTGGAGTGCCGGATCTCCAGAACCGGTTACACGGGGGAAGACGGAGTGGAGCTCTACTGCGGGGCCGACCCCGCCGCGGGTCTCTGGGACGCCCTGCTCGAGGCGGGGGCCGGACGTGGCCTGCTCCCGGCGGGGCTGGGGGCGCGGGACACGCTGCGGCTGGAGGCCGGCCTACGGCTCTACGGGCAGGACATGGACGAGAGGGTCGACCCCTTCAGTTGCGGCCTGGGCTGGACCGTGCGGCTCGGCAAGGGGGATTTCATCGGAGCACTCCCGCTGCGCCAGCTCGATCAGGACAACCCTCCCCGGCGCTTCGT
Source organism: Candidatus Dormiibacterota bacterium (assembly GCA_003142035.1). Taxonomy (GTDB): domain Bacteria; phylum Chloroflexota; class Dormibacteria; order Aeolococcales; family Aeolococcaceae; genus Changshengia. The sequence continues at coordinate 10,741 of PLOF01000063.1, read as the reverse complement.
GGGCCTGGCTCTCGGGCCGCGCCAGATCCCCCGCCACGGGATGACCGTGAGGTCCGAGGGAGAGGCGGTGGGCGAGGTGACCAGCGGAGGCTTCAGCTTCAGCCTGGGCCACGGCATCGCGACCGCTTACGTCGCACCCCACCTCGCCAAGGCCCCGCTCACCGTCGACCTCCACGGCGAGACGGTGCCCGCGCGGCGCGTCCCCCTCCCCTTCTATCGTCGCGCACGCCTCGCCGAGCCCCCGCCCCGTCACAGCGATTAGAGGAGCCAGCCATGCCCGACCTCTCCGGTTACCGCTTCGCCCCCACCCACGAATGGGTGCACCGTGACGGCGACACGGCCACGATCGGGATCTCCGACCACGCCCAGGCCCAGCTCGGCGACGTCATCTTCCTGGACCTGCCCTCCGTCGGAGCCAGGCTCACCGCGGGCAAGCGCTTCGGCGCCGTCGAGTCGGTCAAGGCGGCGAGCGACCTCTACGCACCGGTTTCGGGAACCGTGAGCGAGTTCAACGAAACCCTCACCGACACCCCCGAGCGGGTCAACACCTCTCCCTACGAGGAGGGGTGGCTGCTCCGGCTTCGCGACGTGACCGAGGGGGACCTCGAGCTGGTCGACGAGGCGACCTACCTCGCCCGGGCGGAGGAGTAGATAGACTTCGGGGGTTCCAGGGTCAGCTAGCTCAGCTGGTTAGAGCGCGCGGTTCACATCCGCGAGGTCGAGGGTTCGAGTCCCCCGCTGACCACCACACCCCGCCGCTCGGAGGTCGGGGCGGATCAGCCGGCGGCGTCCCGGTACCGGGCGAAGAGCCGGAGGCTCACGACGCAGGCGATCGCGGCGAGGGTCAGCCCGCCGGCCAGGTCGGCGAGGTAGTGCTGGTGGACCAGCACCGTGGACAAGACGATGAGCAGGGTCCAAGCCCCGGCCACGATGCTGATGCGCCGGTCGACCCGCCACCAGTGGATGGCCACGATGGTCGAGAGCGACGTGTGCAGGCTCGGAAAGTCGTTGTAGGGCTGGTCCCCGGCGTAGACCGTGCGGATGAGCGCCGTGAGCGGATCCGAGCCGGTGAGCTGCGGTCGAGCGACGTACGACTGGAGAAAAAAGTAGAAGGCGTAGCTCACCAGCCAGGCGAGGATCATCGCCACCGCGGCGGAGCGGAAGAGCCTGACCCTCGTCAGCAGGAGGAGCGCCATGGTGACGGCGAGGTACGGGGTCAGGGAGATGTAGGGGATGACAAAGACGGGCACCACCGGAATCGCCTGATCCAGCGGCGTGCGCAGGAAGATCCGGTTCGGTCCGTGGTTCAGGGGTGTGTAGAGGAGGCTCACCCCGTACCAGGCCACGAGCAGGACCAGGGTGGCCAGCGCGACCCCCCAGCTCTCGCCGAAGATGCCGCGCCGCAGCTGGCCGCGCGCCCATGTGATCACGGTGCCGGCAATGATGCGACAGCCCTGCGCCTCTCGGTGGGGGCGCGGATCAGCGGGGCCGGCGCGAGCCCGGGTCGCGGTCGGCGGTCCGAGGGCGGGAGCCCTTCTGGGCCCGGTTGAGATACCAGACCTGGAAACCGATGTAAGCCACCGAAAGGACGAGAAGCACGATGGCGCCGGCGGTGAGAGCGACGCGCCCGGTCCCGCCGACGATACCCCCGATCAACAGCATCGCCATCGCCGCGATCCAACCGAGGGCCGCGACGGCAACCCGGAGGGAGGACGGCGCCTGAGGGCTTTTCATCGCTGCCGAAGCATAACCCCGGCCGCACCCCAGCGATGGGGGATCAGAGGGGATCGGAGACCGGCTGCGCCCAGTTCACCGGAAAGACCGGCACCGCCGGGGCGACGGGGGTGCGGAGCAGCTTGATCAGGGCGATGGAGTTGAGGACGAGCGTCACCGGAGTGGCGACGACGGAGACCAGCCCCCACCAGCCGAGGAGGATGGTGTCGACGGTCATGTACCGCCATGCGACCAGGCCGCACTGGCGGCAGAGCGGTCCGCGGAGGACCAGATGCCTCAGCGTCAACCCACGGCCGCGGTGCTGGTGGAGAGTGGCACCCACGGTCGGCCCGCGCTGGCAGAGGCGGCAGCCGGCCTGAGGGGTGTTGTCTGGGCTCATGGGCGCCGTGAAGTCTGTCCGGGCGCGGCCAGACGGGATAGATGCATCAGACGCTTGTGGCTCAAATGAACTACTTCCGTTACGACCCGGGCGGCGGCTCTCCCCACCGCCCCGGGGACCGCCCAGGCGTACTCTGCAGGGGATGGAGCATGGGAATCCGGGGCCCGAAACCCCGGCCTCCGGCAGCGGCGCGGATCCCGACCCGCATGCGCGGGACGGGGTGATTGCGGAGAAGGGGGCGACCCCCGCCGGCGAGGGTTCGCGGGCCCACGACCCCCGCACCCCGGCCGCCCTGATCGAGCTGATGTCCCGGAACTGGGATACGACCAGCACCTTCCCCGACCATCCCCACCCCGCCGCTCCACGGTACGCATCGCGGCGGCGCGCGCTCTCCGCCCTCTTCCCCGGAATCCACCTGGTGATCCCGACCGGGACACCCAAGGTGCGGGCCAATGACACCGAGTACCGTTTCCGGCCGGGCAGCGATCACTACTGGCTGACCGGGCACACGGAACCGGGCGGCGTGCTGCTGCTCCGCGCCGGGGCCGAAGGCCACCAGGCCACTCTCTACCTCGAGCCCCGCAACGACCGCTCCAGCCCCGGTTTCTTCACCAATGCCCGGAGCGGGGAGCTCTGGGTGGGCCCCCGGCGCGGGGTGCCGGAGACGGCCTTCCTGCTCGGCGTCGAGTGCGTTCCCCTGGACGGTCTGGAAGGCGACGTGCGGGGGCTGGACGGGCCTGTCCTGCTCCTGCGCGGGCTCGACGCCGAGGTCGACGCGATGGTCAGCGCGCCCGGCGACCCGTCGGAGGAGCGCCGGCTCGCGGCGGAGCTCAGCGAGCTGCGCCTGGTCAAGGACGACCACGAGATCCGGATGCTCGAGCGGGCCGTCGAGGCGACGATCCGCGGCTTCGAGGACGTGGTCCGGGCTCTGCCCGAGGCCATGGAGCAGGGGGAGCGGGTGGTGGAGGGGGTCTTCAACCTCCGCGCCCGGGTCGAGGGCAACGACGTCGGCTACGACACCATCGCGGCGAGCGGGGCCCACGCCACCATCCTGCATTGGACCCGAAACGACGGGCAGGTCCGCGGCGGCGACCTCCTCCTCCTCGATGCCGGGGTCGAGGGCGACGAGCTGTACACGGCTGACGTCACCCGGACGCTGCCGGTATCGGGCCGCTTCACGCCGGATCAGCGCCGCCTCTACGAGCTGGTGCACCGGGCCCAGGAGGCGGCGATCGCCGCGGTCCGGCCGGGGGCGAGCTTCCTCGACCCCCACCGGGCCGCGATGCGAGTCCTGGCAGCCGGCCTGGAGGAGCTCGGCGTCCTCCCGATCAGCTCCGAGAAGGCACTGGCAGACGACGTGCAGGCCCACCGCCGCTACACCCTCCACGGCACCTCCCACATGCTCGGCCTCGACGTCCACGACTGCGCCCAGGCGCGGGAGGAGGAATACCGCGGGGGCCGGCTCCAGCCGGGACACGTGCTCACCGTCGAGCCGGGCCTCTACCTGCAGCCCGACGACCTCACCGTCCCCGAGGGGCTGCGGGGCATCGGGATCCGGATCGAGGACGACGTCCTCGTGACCGAGGACGGCTGCCGGGTGCTGAGCGGGGGGCTTCCCACCGATCCGGATGAGCTGGAGCGGTGGATGGCGGGGCTGCGCGGCCAGGAGATGCAGCTCCGGCGCCCTCTGGCCTGACCTGACCGGCCTGGGCGCCCCCGCGACCGGCAGCTCCGGTGCTGGTACACTCTCGCTTCCGCAGCTTTCCTGCGTCCGGCATCACCGCCTTGGCCACCTCGGCGGCGAACCGAAATCTCGCCGGGCGCCGTTCAGCCCATAGGAAAGGAGGTGCGCGCGTGGTGCGCGACTACGAGCTCATGTACATCGTCCGGCCCGAACTCGACGACGAGGCGCTCCGGACTGCCACCGAGTCGGTGGACACCCTGATCCGCGGCCTGGGGGGCACGGTCGGCAAGACGACCATGTGGGGCAAGCGACGGCTGGCCTACGAGGTCGCTCGCCTCCGCGACGGCCACTACGTGATCACCCTGCTCCAGCTCGACGGAGCCCGGGTGGCCGA
>PLOF01000063.1:3605-6459 GCA_003142035.1 Candidatus Dormiibacterota bacterium | reverse complement strand
GGGGATGAGGAGTAGCCATGGCCGGTTCCCTCAACAAAGTCATGCTGATCGGACGGCTCACCCGTGACCCGGAGCTGCGCTACACACCGAGCGGCACCGCGGTCTGCAACCTGGCCCTCGCCACCAACCGCTACGGGACCGACCCGAGCGGCGAGCGGAAGGAGTACACCGACTACCACGACGTCGTGGTGTGGAACCAGGGCAACCGCAAGCTCGCCGAGCTCTGCAGCCAGTACCTCCAGAAGGGCCGGCTGGTCTACGTGGAGGGCCGGATGCAGACGCGCTCCTGGGACGACACCCAGTCCGGCCAGAAGCGTTATAAGACCGAGGTCAACGCCAACGACGTGCAGTTCCTCGACGGCCGCCAGGACGGAGGCGCCCCCGCCGAGAGCGCCTCAAACTCGGCGCCCGCAGGCGCCGGCCCTGTGGTGGGCGGCGACATCGACCCCGACGACATCCCCTTCTGAGGTCTGACGATTCCCATGCCTGATTTCGACCGCCGCCGCCGCAAGGTGTGCAGCTTCTGCCTGGAGCACCAGGACGTCATCGACTACAAGGAGGTCGCCCGCCTGCGGCGCTACCTCTCCGATCGGGGCAAGATCCTCCCCCGCCGGATGACGGGGGTCTGCTCCCGCCACCAGCGCCGGCTCACCGTGGCCCTGAAGCGGGCCCGGCACATCGCGCTCCTGCCCTATACCGCGGATCTGCGCTAGAGCCACGCCCCCGGGGAAGGCGATGATGCCGACCCCGGGGGCGCGACCAGCGCCGTGATCCCCCGCGCGGCGATGCGGGGCCGGCACCCGGCAACGGCACCGGATCCCCCCAGCGCGGAAAACGTGCCCTATACTCCGGCCAAGGTCACGTACCCATGCACCGGGCTCGTCTTCTCTACGTCCTTGCCAGCGCCCCGGTCGCCGTCGCCCTGACGGTCGCTCCAGCGCTATCGAGTGCTGCCGTCAGAGCCGCCTCCGTCCCACCGCCCTATGTCGTCGCCATCGACCCCGGCCACGGGGGCACCGACCCGGGTGCGCTCGGCCTGGACGGCCTGGTCGAGAAGGACCTCACCCTCGACGTCTCGAACCGGCTCGCCGCACTGCTGCGTGCCGACGGGGTCACCGTGGTGATGACCAGGACGACCGACGCCAGCGTGAGCATCCAGGAGCGCGCGGACATCGCCAACGCGGCCCACGCCGATGTCTTCCTCCCCATCTACTTCAACTCCTGGACCACGCCCGTCCCGGACGGTTCCGTCGTCCTCTATCCCTACGCGCGGGACATCCCGTTCGCCACCGACATCAGCCAGGCCGTGACGAACTACATCAGCCCCGACGGCGACAATGACGGGGGGACCGTGCTGCGCCCCGATTGGTGGCTGGAGCCGACCATGCCCGTGGCGACGGTCGAGAGCCTTTTCATCAGCAATCCGCATGACGCCGCCCTGCTCACCAAGGCCAGCTTCCGCCAGGGTCTCGCGGAGGCGCTCCGGAACGGCATCGAGACCTATCTGCCCGGGATACAACAGCGGCTGCAGGAGGTGCGAGCCGTCACACCGGCCAAGCTCCTGCCCGCAAGCGGCCTGCTGGCGGATTCGCCCGCGACCCATGGAAAGACGCCCGCCAGCGGTGAGATAGCACCCGCTAAGGCGGCGGCAACCACCGGCGGCACCCCCGCGGCGCTGAGGGTCTTCGAGGTGCTGGTGCTCCTGGCGGCGGTCCTGCTCGCGATCCGCTACCGGCGCCGCCTGATCGGCCTGGCCGGCTCCGGCCTGGCCGTCGCTTCGACGTGGGCGCAAAACGGTGGTCTCCACCACCGAACCCTGCGGCGGCGCCGGCGGCTGACCCGCGAGCGCGGCACCAGCACGGCCGTCGGAGCCGACACACGCCGCCGCGCGTATGACGATCCCTTCTCGGAGAGCCGGGGCGTCTGGGACCGAGCCCTGCCGACCGGCCATGGCGCGCTCCCGAAGGAGCTGCTATCGGACTCCTTCGAGGTGCGCGGCCGGCCCGTGAAGCCCGTGCGCGAGCCGTCGCTGGACGAGCTCCCGCTCTGAGGGCCTCCAGTCCGGCCCAGTCGCTCTGAGGGCCTCCGGCCCTTCGGCTTGTCAAAGGACGATTGGTACACTCAGGGCCAGCGCCCGCCCGTGCCCCACGAGGAGTGCCATGGCCCTCGAGCAGCAGCTTCGCGTACCCGGTCCGACCCCCCTCCCCGAGCGCGTGGTGCGCTCCCAGTCGCGGCCCATGATCAATCATCGGGGCCCTGAGTTCGCGGCGCTGATGGCGGATGTCTGTGGCGGCATCCAGGAGGTCCTGCGCACCCGCAACGACGTCCTTCTCTTCCCCTCCAGCGGGACGGGTGGCCTTGAGGCCGCCGTCGCCAACCTGCTGAGCCCCGGCGAGAAGGCGCTCTTCTGCTCCATCGGCTCGTTCGGGGATCGCTGGGCCGACATCGCCACCGCCTATGGGGTCGACGTGGTCCGGCTCAAGATGCCCGAGGGGGAGGCGATCGACCCGGAGGATGTCGAGCGCCTCCTGGCTGAGAACCCGACCATCGAGAAGGTCTTTGTCACCCACAACGAGACCTCCACCGGAGTCACCAACGACATGCCGCCGATCGCGGCGGTGGTCAAGGGCCGGGGCAAGCTGATCGCGGTGGACTCGGTGAGCGGCGCCAGCTGCCTGCCGCTCGACACCGACGGCCTCGGGCTGGACGTGGTCGTCACCGGCTCGCAGAAGGGCTGGATGGCACCTCCCGGCCTCGCCATGATCGCCGTGTCCAAGGACGCCTACGCCGCCGCCGAGCGGGCCAAGCTGCCCCGGTGGTACTTCGACTTCGCCCGCGAGAAGAAGTTCCAGGA
>PLOF01000063.1:0-3589 GCA_003142035.1 Candidatus Dormiibacterota bacterium | reverse complement strand
GCGGGGACCCCGGAGGAGCTCTCGAAGCTGCTCACCCTGCTGCGCACCAAGCACGGCCTGGTGCTCGCCGGCGGGCAGGGCGATCTCAAGGGCAAGATCTTCCGGATCGGCCACCTCGGAGCCATCGACGTCGGCGACGTCTTCGTGATCCTCGCCTACCTGGAGCTGGCCCTCAGCGAGCTGGGGCTGCTCAGCCGGGTGGGTCTGATGGTGCCCGCCGCCCAGGCGATCGCCCGCGAGGGAGTCGTGAGCGCAGAGCCGGCGGGGGTCCGCTGATGTCAGTCGCGGCACCCACGGGGGCCGCCACCGTCCGCATCCTGGTCGCCGACCCCATCGCCCCCGATGGGGTGGAGCGACTCCGGGCTGCCGGTGAGGTCGTGGTCGCGACCGGGCTGTCCCCCGACGAATTGAAGGCCCGGATCGCCGACGTTGACGCGCTGGTGGTCCGCAGCGAGACCAAGGTGACCGCCGAGGTGTTCGAGGCGGCTCCGCGGCTCCGGGTCGTCGGACGAGCCGGGGTCGGGGTGGACAACATCGATCTCGCGGCCGCGACGCGGCACGGCGTGCTGGTCCTGAACGCTCCGACCGGTAACACCATCGCGGCGGCGGAGCACACCGTCGGGATGATGCTGGCCATGGCGCGCAACATCTCGCGGGCTGACGCGTCGATGCACGCAGGACGGTGGGACCGCAAGGCCTTCATGGGCACGGAGCTCCGGGAGAAGACCCTGGGGTTGCTCGGGCTCGGCAAGATCGGGTTCGAGGTGGCGCGGATCGCCTCCCAGGGACTCAAGATGCGGGTCATCGCGGACGATCCGCTGGTCACCGCGGAGCGGGCCGAGCAGGCGGGCGCCGAGCTGGTCGACTTCGAGACCCTCCTGGCTCAGTCCGATTTCCTGACCGTCCACGTCCCCCTCAACGACAAGACCCGTGGTGTCATCGGGGCGGCCGAGCTCGCCCGGATGAAGAAGGGTGCCCGGCTGATCAACGTCGCCCGCGGCGGCATCATCGACGAGCAGGCCCTTGCCGACGCCGTCCGCGAGGGCCACATCGGTGGCGCCGCCATCGACGTCTTCACCAAGGAGCCCGCCCTCCCCGAGAATCCGCTCCTGTCGGTGCCCGAACTGGTGCTCACCCCCCACCTCGGCGCCAGCACCACCGAAGCCCAGGTCAATGTGGCGACCGACGTCGCCGACCAGATCGTTCAGTACCTGGCGGGGGTCGGCCCGCGTTACGCGGTGAACCTGCCGTCCATCAAGCCCGAGGAGATGGCACGTCTCCAGCCCTACCTCGTCCTCGCCGAGAAGATGGGGTCGCTGGCTGCCCAGCTCGCCGGCGAGAAGGTGAGCCGGGTGGTCTGCAGCTACGCCGGGGAGCTGAGCAAGGTCGATCCGAGCCCGCTCACGGCCGAGGTGCTGCGCGGACTCTTCAGCCATTTCACCGAGACCCGGGTCAACGCCATCAACGCCAAGCTGGTCGCCAAAGACCATGGCGTGGCGGTGGAGGAGCGCACCACCACGCGCGACCTCGACCACTCCGATGCCCTGCTGGTGGAGGTCATCGGCGGGACCCGGCTGACGCTGGTGGGCACCCAGTTCGAGGGCCAGCCTCGGATCACCCGGATCGACGACTTCCGGGTCGACATGGATCCCACCGGCCTCTTCCTGGTGGTCCAGCACAACGACCGCCCCGGCGTCGTGGCCAAGGTTTCCGGACTTCTGGCCAGCAATGACATCAACATCGCGGGCATCGAGCTGGGCCGCGACCGCCCCCGTGGACGTGCCGTGATGCTGATCCAGGTCGACGACCCGGTGGGCCCGGAGCTGCAGCTCGCCCTCCAAGGGGTGGCCGATCTGGAGTCGCTCCGGGTCGTCACCCTCTAGCAGGCCGTCCCGGTGATGGGCTGGACCACTGCAGGGACAGGCCGCTAGTTGGCCCGTCTGCGGCCCCTCCGGGGGATCCGGTACAACCCCGAGCACATCCGGCTCGGTGGTGTGCTGGCGCCGCCCTATGACGTGATCAGCCCGGCGCAGCGGGCGGAGCTGTACGGCCGCGACCTGCGCAACGTCGTGCGCGTCGACTTCGGCCTCCCCTACTCGGACGACGTGGCCGAGCAGAACGACGTGTACACGCGGGCGGCGGCGCATCTCCGGAGCTGGCTGAAGCTGGGCATCCTGGTCCGCGATGAGCAGCCCGGCCTCTACCTGGTGGTTCACGAGTTCGTGGCCCCCGACGGCACCTCGCAGCGCCGCCTCGGTCTGGTCGGAAGGGTCCCGGCGCTTCCCTGGGAGCATTCCGAGGTGCGCCCCCATGAGCTGACCCTGCGCGGGCCCAAGGAGGACCGGCTCGCGCTGATGCGCGCCACACGCGCCCAGACGTCCCCGGTCTGGCTGCTCTGGGACCGCGCTCCGGGGCTCGACGCGAGGCTTGCGGAGATCGCCCAGGGTCGGGCTCTCCTCGGAGGGCGGTTTGACGGCGAGATGGGCCCGGAGAAGGTGCTGGTCTGGCAGGTGAGCGACCGGGCCGGCCTCGCCGAGATCCAGGCCCTGCTCGACCCCTCCACCCTCTACATCGCCGACGGCCACCACCGCTTCGAGACCATGGCGGCGTACGCGACCGAGCGGCGTGCAGCCGGGGACGGCGCGGACGCCGGCAGCCAGTTCGCGCTCGTCTACGCGAGCGCCGCCGAGGACACCGCCCTGGTGGTCCTCCCCATCCACCGCCTGGTGCGCCCGCGCCCCGGGCTGCCGATCAGCCGGGAGGAGCTCCTGGCCCGGCTGGGCGGGACCTGGGAGCTGGAACCGGTGGCCGACCCGGTCGCGTCCCTCGCCCGCCTGGGGGAGCGCAGCGCGGCGGAGCATGCCTACGTGCTGGTGGCGCCCGATGGCGCCGCGGTGCTGCGCCGGCCCCGGCGCGACACGGGCTCCGGTCGCGACGCCCTCGATGTCTCCGTGCTCCAGTCGGAGGTCATCAGCGGGTGCGGGATCGGGGAGGCTGAGCTGCGCGAGAGCGCGCTCGACTACACCCGCGATGCCGCCGACGCCGTCCTGGCGGTGCGGGACGGGCGGGCGGGACTGGCGTTCCTCGTCTCCCCGTGCACCAGCCGCGAGGTGATGGCGGTGGCCGATGCCCACGAGAGCATGCCGCAGAAGTCGACCTACTTCTACCCCAAGGTCCCAACCGGGCTGATCATCTCCCCTCTCTGAGATGCTCAGCCGCCCTCCTGGTCGGCGGCCGGCGGCCGCCAGCGGTCACGGGTCATCCGCCAGATCCGGGAGATGCCGGAATCCGCCGGCGCCGGCGGCGACGACGACGGCCTCGGATGCTCTCCAACCAGCACGAAGCCGAGCTTGCGCGGGACGCCCTCACTGGCCAGGTTGGCCCGGTCGTGGTGGATCTCCACCATCTCGATCCCGGGAAGCGTGAAGGCCACCGAGGTGAGCGCCGCCGCCGCCGACGTCGCATAGCCCCGCCGGGTGTGCGCCGCATGCACCCAGTACCCGATCTCCAGCCCGCCGGGACCGATGCGGGGAATGAGCGCGGTGCTGCCGACCGCGAGCGGACCGAGGAACAGCCCGTACTGGAGTTC
>PLOF01000016.1 GCA_003142035.1 Candidatus Dormiibacterota bacterium | reverse complement strand
CTCCACCGCCTGGGCTCCCGACAGCTCGGAGACCTCGAGGGCCACCACCGAGGGCGCAGTGCCGGCGGCCGCGTCGGGGCGCGACGGGTAGCGCGTGGTCAGAACCCCGCGGTGGAGGCCGATCCCGATCCAGCGGCTCATCGGTCGAACTCCGCGTGGGAGAGGGCGAAGCTGGCCTCGATGACGGGGTAGTCGGTGAGGTTGTTGCCACTGGCGCACGCGTCGGCGTAGACGTGCCAGTTGACGAAGGCGGACGGCCGGGCGCGCCATCTCGCCACCCGCCCCTCGGGGGTGAGCTCGACCCAGTGCAGCGTCTCGCCCCCCGCGCCCTCACTCCAGCCGAGGGCGGAACCGGGAGCCTCCCCGGGAGCCCCTCCCCCTCCCGTCGTGGCGAGCGGCCAGCTGTCCAGCACCTGCTCGACGATGGCGAGCGACTGCTGGACCTCGGCCAGGCGGATGCCGAGACGGGCGAGCGCATCTCCCTCCGATCGGACCGGCACCTCAAAGGCCACGCGGTCGTAGGCGGCGTAGGGGTGATCACGGCGGCAGTCCCGGTCCGCCCCCGTGGAGCGGCCGATCGGCCCGACGAGATTGTGCTGTGCCGCGTGGCGCGGTCGGAGGAACGCGGTGGTCTCCAGGCGATCGGTGAACGTGCCGGTGTCCTCGAGCACCGCCTGCAGCCGCCGGCTTCGACGGCGCCACCGTGGCACATCCCGGCCCAGCGTCCGGAGCTCCGCCGGGGACAGCGGCGCGGCCAGCCCGCCCAGGGCGAGCGCGCCGCGCAGGTAGCGATGCGAGGTCAGATCAGCGCAGCGGCGGAGGACCTCCTCCTTGAGCGCTGCGTACTGTGCTCCCGCCACCAGCAGGCCGGTAGCGTCCGCCAGGCGACCGATGTCTCCGAAATGGTTGTGCAGCCGCTCCAGCTCGTTCATCAGGGTGCGTGCCCTGCGCGCCCCGTCATCGACCGAAATCCCCAGGGCGCGCTCGGCGGCCTGGACAAAGGCGAGTCCGTTGGCGAAGGCCGAGACGCCAGCGAGGCGCTCGGCGAGGAGGAGGCCCTGCTCCACGGTCCGCCCTTCGGCAAGGCGCTCGATGGCGCGGAACTTGTAACCGAGGAGAGGGCTCACCGCCACCAGGTCCTCGCCTCCGCTCTCGAAGAGGAACTCACCGGACTCCTGGGGACCGCTCCGCACCGGCCCCAAGGGGATCTGGAAGACACCCCGTCCGCTCACCATGGGCACCCGCTCGGGGATCCCGGGACCGGCGCCCAGCCGTTCGTCGACCGGCGCGCGCATCGGTGGCTGCCCCTCCGGCCAGTCATGGAGCCGCAGGCGCGCCGGCAGCGGGTGCCCGACCGGCTCCAGCCCGTGCATCTCCCGGATCTCGCGCTCGTACCAGCTGGCGGCGTGGATGAAGGGCGTGATGGACGCGAACGAGTCCCCGCTCAGCCGGCAGCGCACCGTCAGCCACTCGGGGTCCCCGCGGACCTGGAAGACGGCGGTGAGCGACGGCTCGCCATCGCCGGTCGTGGCGAAGAGGTCGGCGAGCACCGCCGCCGCGGCGATCGCCGCCACCCAACCGGGGAACTTCTCCTCCGGGATCTCCGACCACAGCTCGCCCGGCGCTCGCGTCGAGACCTCGATCCCGAACCTTTGAGCCAGCTCGCGGAGGGTGGTCATCGCCCCATCACCGACGCCCCGCTGTGGAGCAGCTGATCCAGTGGGCCGGGAATCCAGACCCCGATCACCAAGATGGCGGCGAGGAGGGCCAGCGCGGGGGCCAGGATCAACGGGTTCAGCTCTCCCATGACCACCGCGTCCGCATCCGCTCGCCGGCTGAAGGTCATGGTGTGAAAGGGCGCCACCATGGCGATGAACCCGACCAGGAGCAGCCCCGCGATCAGCGCCGCCAGCACCCACAGGTGCCCGGCGACGGCACCGGCGATGATCGAGAACTCCGCGATGAACACGCCGAATGGGGGCGCGCCGGCGATGGCCAGGGCGCCGCCGACGAGCAGGGTCGCGGTCCACGGCATCGCCTGCACCACCCCGCGCACCTCCGAGATGGCGGTGGTTCGAAAGCGGAGCAGGAGGTTGCCGGTGGCGAAGAACATCAGGCACTTGGTCAACCCGTGGGCGACGATCAGGAACAGGGCTCCGAGCAGCGCCAGCGGCGTGCCGATGCCGACGCCCACCGATATCAGCCCGATCTGCTCAACCGACGAGTAGGCGAGAAGCCGCTTGAAGTCGCGCTGCGAGATGAGGAAGATGACGCCCACCGCCATCGAGAGAAGTCCGAAAACGAGCAGGCCGCTGCGCAGTGGCGCGGCGCCCGCCGCGGGCGCGGCCAGCGTATAGACGCGGAAGATGCCGAGCAGGGCGCAGTTGAGCTCGGCGCCGGACAGCATGGCGCACACCGGCGACGGCGCCTGGCTGTGGGCGTCCGGCAGCCAGGTGTGCATCGGAGCCAGGCCCGCCTTGGTGCCGAAGCCGACCAGCACCAGCAGGAACGCCGCGCCCGCCAGCACCGGCGAGAGATGCCCGGCGGCACGGGCCAGGACCGGTATCGAGAAGTCGTACGAGTTGCCCAGCGCCCCCACCCCGGACTGATACAGGAGGAGGAACCCGAAGAGCGCCACCAGGCTGCCGGTGACGGTGAGGACGATGAACTTCCAGGCGGCTTCGAGTGACGGGTGCGACCCGTAGAAATCGACCAGGGGCGCGGACGCCAGGGTGGTGGCGCTGATCGCCGTCCAGAGCATGCCGAGGTTGCCGGAGACGGTGACGGCGATCATGGTGAAGAAGAAGAGGTGGAGCACCACGAAGTACTTGCGCAGCTCGTCTGCCCTGACCGCCCCCTCGCGCAGTTCGTGGCGCAGATACCCGATCGAGTAGATCGATGCCAGGCTGGACACCACCGCCACGACCAGCAGGACGACCCCGGAGAGCCCGTCCAGGTACAGCCAGTGCCCGAAGCAGTCGAGCGCCGGCCCCTGCACGGCGAGGGTGATCAGGGTCAGGGCGATGCCGAGTGTTGCCGCCTCGAAGATGGCGGCGACGGCGTACAGCCATCTCGGCCTCAGAACGAGACTCAGAAGAGCTGCCAGCAGGGGCACCGCCAGCACGGCCACGAGGAGAGTGGCGTCCGTCATCCGCGCAGCCTCGACAGCTCTGAGGTGTCGGTGGAGGAGACGGTCTCGTGCATCCGGGCGATGAGGAAGCCCATCACCGCGACACCGACGAGAACGTCGAGGAAGACGGCGAACTCGATGAGCAGGCCCAGTCCGGAGGCCACCACCAGACCGACCAGGATCACGCCGTTCTCGGCCACGAGCAGGCCGGCCAGCTGGAGCACCGCGTCACGCCGGGCCATGGCCGTGAAGAAACCGAGGAGGGTGACCGCGATGGCCACTCCGAGCACGGGCTCGGCGAGCAGGGCGGGATGGTACGGCAGCCGCGCCGCCGCGACGAAGCCGATGAGCGTCAGACCCGCGCCGATCAGCAGCGCCGTGGGGAAACCAACGTGGTACTGAAGCTCCCTCTTCCCGTACGTGGTCTTCGCCTGACGCTCGATCACCGCGGGGATGGCGAGCCCCTTGATGGCGATGGTGAGGATCCCGAGGGCGAGCAGGTCGGGGTCGCGCGTCGCGGCGAACAGTGCGAGGGCAAGGCAGCCGAGCAGGATCGACTGGATCGCGTAGCCGTCAACGGCCGCTCTGATCTGCCGGGCGATCAGGAGCCAGAAGCCGACCAGGAGGATCAGGGTCGAGAAGACTGCTGCAGCGAGATCCATCACCGGCCCAGGCTGAAGAGAACGATGGAGAGGAACGACAGCACGAAGGTGCCCCCGAGGTACTCGGGCACCCGGAGGATGCGGATCTTGGACAGAGCGGATTCGATGCCCGCGATGAGCACCGCTGCCCCGAGCATCTTCGCGGCGAGGGTCCCGATGGCGATGGCGAACGCGGGCAGCGTTATCTGGGTGGCGAGGCCGTCAGGCCAGATGAGGACGTTGAGCCACACCACCAGGAGCACGAAGAGCTTCATCCATCCGCCCCACTCCATCAGCGCCTGATCGGGCCCGGAGAACTCGAAGAGGCGCGAGGCTTCGATCATGGACAGCTCCTGTGCCGTGCCGGGGTTGTCGATGGGAAGGCGGCCGGTCTCGGCCAGGAGCACCATCAGGAAGGCGGCGGCGATGAGGGCGTGGCTGGGCGTGATCAGCGGTGAGGCGTTGTGCAGGACGTCGTTGACGACGAAGGGGACCGTCCCGCCCGAGATGTAGCCCACCGCGAAGAAGATGAGGATGAGGGTGGGCTCGGCAAGCGAGGAGACGAGGCGGGAGCGGCTCGCCCCCAGGCCCCCGTAGGGACTGGCGCTGTCCATGGCGGCGAGGTTGGTGAAGAAGCCGCCGATGCCGATGACAAAGCCGCTTCCGACCATGTCCGCCATAAAGGCCCAGCTCAGCGGGAACGCCGTGAGCACGGGGATCAGCATGGCGAAGGCGATCGGGGCGGCAAAGACGATGTAGGGAGTGAACCGGAATACCCAGGAGGCCTCGGGGGTCGCCGATCGCTGCTTGCCAAAGAGCTTGGCGAGATCGAAGTAGGGCTGGAACGGCGACGGGCCCCGGCGCGACTGGACCACGGCCTCGAGCCTCGCGATGACGCCCTTGAGCAAGGGCGCGAGAGTGAGAACGACAAGGACGGCGACGCACTGGCCGATCGCCGCGGCTAGCACAGCGCAAGGCCCCGGCGCGAGGTGGTCGGCAGCACCCTAACCTCCATGGAAGATGGTGGTCAGGGGCCATCAGCTCCGCGGAGCGCTGTCGGCGCCGAGGCGACGTGGCGAGCCCCATCGCCGGGGGTGGACTCTACCATGGCCCTCCCTCCTCGCCGACCCGCCGCGGTGACGGGCGGCGACAGGTCACTCCTGCCGGTGTCGACCGGCCGACGGCGACGGCCCGGGCGTTAGACTGTGAACCCCTGGTGATGAGGCCCGCCTGACCGCCGCGCCCCGGCTGATGGCTTCTACGAACGCGTAGCGAGCCATGACCCGAGCACTGAACCCCCCACCCACCCAAGCGGCGGCGTCGCCTCCCCTCCCAGAGCTGGCCTCGTTCAGCATCCTCTTCCCCGACGCCGAGACGGCTGTGGAGCCGCGCGGCCAAGCGGTGCCGGACCCCCTCCCGGACCTGAATCTCGACCAAGTGTTCGCGGCCATCGCCGCCAACCGGCGCGATTACGAGCTGAGCCCGTTCTTCACGACCCTCCTGCGCGACGAGCGGGCTGTGGCCTATCGCCAGGCAGTCTTCGTGGACCTCGAGACCGGGCTCTCCGGAGCAGTCGAGGCGTTCGCGGCTCAGATGCGCCACGTGCGGAGCTATCTCACAGCGTCGTCCCAGCGTCGTCACCGCTACGGGAAGGCCTCGTGGTTCCTGGATGCCGCCCGGACCTACTGCGATGCCCTCGCCGCGCTGCGCGACGAGCTGGTTCGCGCCGCTCCCGCGTCCGAAGGCCTGCGCCACTTCAGCCAGCTCTTGGACGGCTATGTGCGGTCGGAAGGGTTCGGGGTTCTCGAAGCCGAGACCCGGCGGCTCCAGGATGACCTCGGGGCGCTTCGCTTCTGCGTGCGGGTCCACCACGGGCAGGTGACCGTGAGCGACTTCCACGGTGAGCCCGACTACAGCACTGAGGTGCTGGCGACCTTCGAGAAGTTCCGGACCGGCGACGCGAAGAGCCGCCTCGTGGAGTTCCGCCACGACTTCGCCAACCACGTCCAGGAGATGATCGTCGACCGCGTTGCCATCCTTTATCCCGACCTGTTCCACTCCCTGCTCGCATACCACGAGCGCTACGCGGACCTGGTCGATCCGGTGATCGCCCGCTTCGAGCGCGAGGCTCAGGTCTACCTGGGCTATCTCGGCTTCATCCAGCCGCTCAAAGAAGCCGGCCTGAGCTTCTGCCTACCTGAAGTCAGCCTGAGCGTCAAGGAGCACCGGGCTTCCGACACCTTCGACCTTGCTCTCGCTGGCAAGCTGGTTGCCGAGAGACGCCCGGTGGTGGTCAACGACCTCGAGCTACGGGGCGTCGAGCGCATCCTGGTCGTGTCGGGGCCCAACCAGGGAGGCAAGACCACCATCGCCCGCGCCTTCGGGCAGCTTCACCATCTGGCCGCTCTCGGCTTCCCGGTGCCGGGGACGAGCGCCTGCCTCCTCCTCTGCGACCGCGTCCTGACTCACTTCGCCAAGCAGGAGCAGATCGAGGACCTCCACAGCGGACTGGAGGACGAGCTCCTGCGGATCCGGGCCATGATCGACCAGGCGACCGGGCGGAGCATCGTGGTGATGAACGAGAGCTTCGCCTCCACCACCTCCGAGGACCAGCTCCTTCTGGGTCGCAGGATCCTGGAACGGCTCATCGGGATGGACGTGCTTGCAGTGTATGTCACGTTCATCGACGAGCTGTCCCGGCTCGGCCCGAGTGTTGTCAGCATGCTGAGCATGGTTGCGCCCGACAACCCGGCACAGCGCACCTTCAAGGTGCTCCGCAGGCCCGCGGACGGCCGCGCCTACGCCATGGTGCTGGCTGAGGCCCACGGTCTCAGCTATGCAGCGGTGACGGCACGGCTCCGGGGATGATCCTTCACATCAGAGCTGTGTCGCCATGAGGGTTCGCCTCCTGCACCCGGATCGGGATTTCGACCGGAGCTCGGCGCCTCCGGCCCAGGCTCCCGACCTGGCCCAGGACCTTGGCCTCGCTGTCCTCTTGGGGACGATGGGGGCTGGTGACGCTGTCATCCGTACTGTCGCCGAGCAGGCGCTGCTGGCAAGCCTCCAGGATTGCGACGCCATCCTCTACCGGCAACAGGCGCTCGACGACGCCATCAAGCATCCCGATGCTGTGCGTGCCCTGTACGACCTGGCGGTCGAGACACTGCAAGAGGAGAAGAAGATCTGGAGCTGGCATGGGTACACCCCGGAGACGCATCTCCACCACGCCGTCAACGTCCTGCAGCTCCTCGTCCGCAAGCTCCGGATCCTTCGTCAGAGGGCGTCGGAGAATGCCCAACGCTTCAGCTCGCCGGCCTTCGGGCGCCTGTTCGCCACGCTCCTCGAGGAACTCGATGACCGGTATTTCGGGGAGATCGAGGAGCAGCTCGAGCGGCTGCGCTTCCGCCGGGGCGTGCTGGTGAGCGAGGGTCTGGGCAGGGGGACCTCGGGGGTCGGGGTCGTCCTGCGCCGCCCGCTCGGCGCGCGGCGGGGCTGGCTCTGGCATGTCCGGGAGCGTGGCGATCCGCGTCTCAAGTTCGAAATCCCTTCCCAGGACGACGGTGGGCAAGCGGCCCTCGCCGAGCTTCGCGCCCGCGGCATCAACCTGGTGGCCGACGCTCTCTCCCAGTCGAGCGACCATGTTCTGAGTTTCTTCACCCAGCTACGAGCCGAGGTTGCCTTCTACGTCGGCTGCCTCAACCTGTACTCCGAGCTCGACCGGCGCGGGTATCCGACCTCGTTTCCCGCCCCACGTCAAGCCTCCGCCCGGATCCTCGCCGTCTCGGGGCTGTACGACGTGGTCCTGGCGCTGACCATGCCAACCAGGGTCGTAGCCAACGACCTGACGGCCGATGGGAAGGGGCTGCTGCTGATCACCGGTGCCAACCGGGGGGGCAAGTCGACCTTCCTGCGCAGCGTGGGACTGGCTCAGCTCATGATGCAGGCGGGAATGTTCGTTCCCGCCACCTCGTT
>PLOF01000073.1:14956-15112 GCA_003142035.1 Candidatus Dormiibacterota bacterium | reverse complement strand
GAGTCTGGGCGCCCCGACCAGCGTGTCAGCTGACGGTCAGTTTTGAATTCACCGGGAGCACTTGCCTTGGTGTTGGCCGGGCCCGGCCGGGGACCCGGGGTGCAGAAGCAAGTGCTGCTGTGGACCACATTTTCAGAAGCAAGTTCTCTATCACCA
>PLOF01000073.1:0-14899 GCA_003142035.1 Candidatus Dormiibacterota bacterium | reverse complement strand
GACCTGGGAGTGGGCGGCCGGGGCGAGGACGATCACCCGCTCGCCGGTCCGAAGCACGGCGTCGCCCCGTGGGGCGGCGAGCTCACGGCCCTCGGTGACGGCCACCACCAGGCACCCCGGCGGCCAGAGGACGTCATCGAGGCGCTTTCCCAGGGCGGGCGACCCCGGGCTGATGCTGACCTCGATGGTCTCGTACCCGGTCAGCGGGCTGGTCGGCACGTGGATGCGCGAGCCCGGGTCGTCGAACCCGAAGTCCGCGGCCGCGGCCCCCCGCTCGACGTCGCGAGCCGAGGCGCTCACACTTCTGGACAGCGCGTGCATCACCTGGCGGCGGGTGATCCAGCCCCTCAGCTGCTGGCGATCGGTGGAGAGCACGGGCAGACCGACCCGCCCATAGAGGGTCAGCTGCCGGAGCGCTTGCTCCAGCGTCTCGTTGGCGAGCAGCGCTTGTGGTTGGCGGGTGTCAGTCACGGTGCCGACGAGCTCCGACCACCGTTCCGGCGCCACCGGCGAGGCTCGGGGTGCGTCCGCCGGTCGATCGCCCACCAGGGGCTCGCCGCCGGCCTTGGCCACGGGCTGCATCACGTCCGCGACGGTGAGGCTTTGCCACATGCTGGCCGGTTTCGGGCGCTCGATGTCGACACCACGGCGGAGCAGCTTGGTGGTGTAGATGCTGCCGTAGCTGAGGCTCTTGGACACCGCAGCGGCGATGCCCGTCGCGAGCATCACCGGCAGCGTGAGGCCGAAGTTGCCAGTCATCTCGACCACGCTGGCGGTCGCCGTCAGCGGTGCCTGCGCGGCCGCGCTGAAGACCGC
This sequence comes from Candidatus Dormiibacterota bacterium, assembly GCA_003142035.1. GTDB lineage: Bacteria > Chloroflexota > Dormibacteria > Aeolococcales > Aeolococcaceae > Changshengia. The sequence continues at coordinate 14,083 of PLOF01000073.1, read as the reverse complement.
GCCCATGCCCACCACCGCGAAGACGGCGGGGGCGCCGACGCCGGGCCCGAAGAGGTGCTCGACGATGACCCCAAAGGCCATGCCCGCCGCTGCCCCGGTGAAGAGCGAGGGGGCGAATACCCCACCCGAGCCTCCGATCGAGAGGGTCAGGCTGGTCGCGACCACCTTGCCGACCATGAGCACCACCAGGAGCCACAGGACCACCTGGCCGGCCACCATCTGATTCATCACGGGGTAGCCGACCCCATACATCTGAGGGAGGGCGATCAGGAGGGCCCCGAGCCCCAGGCCGCCGACGGCCGGCCGAGCCCACTCCGGACGCCCCCTCCAGAGCCGGTCGACCAGGTCCTCTGACTTGTACAGCACCGTCTTGAAGCTGAATCCGATGAGGCCGGCGGCGACGCCCAGCACCGTGATCAGAAGGTAGGTGGAGGGGTGCGTGACGGCGAGGTCGTGCGGGATCTGGGCAAAGAAGGGGGCAGAACCGAAGAACGCCCGGCTCACCAGGTCAGCGGTCACCGCCGAGAGGATGGTCGCCAAGATGGCGTCGAGCGAGAATTCGCGCAGGACGATCTCGAACCCGAAGAAGAGGCCGGTGAGGGGCGCGTTGAACGTAGCCGCTATCCCCCCGGCGGCTCCGCAGGCGACGATGATCCGGAGGCGGGACTCGGACATCCGGACCGCCTGGCCGAGGCTGGAGGCCAGGGCCGACCCGATCTGGACGATCGGCCCCTCCCGTCCGACCGAGCCACCTGTACCGATGCAGATCGCCGAGGCGAGGGCCTTGACGATCGAGACCTGGGGCCGGATCCGCCCCCCGTTCTCGGCGACGGCGAGCATCACCTCCGGAACGCCGTGGCCGCGCGCCTCACGGGCGAAGCGCTGGACCAGCGGGCCGTAGAGCAGTCCGCCGACCACCGGGATCAGCAGCAGGAACCAGAACCCGAGCCCGGGCAGATGGAGGCTGGCCACCCGGCCCTGCTGGCCGAACTGCTGGTATCCGGTCGCCAACCAGGTGACGGCGACGATCAGCCAGCGAAATCCGACGGCCCCGAGGCCCGAGCCCGCGCCGACCACCAGGGCCATGACCACCAATCCGAGTCGTGAGCCGCGCAGCCACGCCGCTCCGCCTCGGACGACGGAGCCCCCCGGGCTCCGGCTCAGGCGTTCGCGCAGCCGGGCGACCCGGTCAACCGCGAGCGGGATACCCTCGCTCACGCCGTCGTGATCCCCGCCAGTAGCGCGTCGAGCGCCCGGCTGATGTTGGCCCAGCGGAAGCCGCTCTCGCCGAGCGTTCTATGGAGCATCAGGCCGTCATTCAGGGCCAGAAGGATCGAGGCGAGGGCATTGGCGGGAAGATCGACCATCTCGCCCCCCGCGATCGCCTCCTGCACCCAGCGGCGGATGACGCGGCGCCGTGCGTCGACCTCGGTGTTGAGCCGCTCGCGAATCGCCGGCTCCGTCAGGGCGGCAGCCCAGAGATCGGCTCGCACCTGGATTCGGGAGGCGTCTCCGGCACGGTCGAGCATCATCCGCGTCAGCCGGCGCAGGCGCTCAGGGCCACCGAGAGATTGTGCCTCCAGATCTTCCATGACCTCGCTGACGGCGCTGGCGTCGTCGTCGACGAGCGCGTCGAGCAACTCCCGCTTCGAGGCGAAGTGCGAGTAGAAGGCCCCCTTACTGAGGCCGGCTTCGGCGCAGACGTCATCGACGGTCATGTCTCGCCATCCCTGAGAGGCGGCCCGCCGCCAGGCGGCCTCCACGAAGGTCCGGCGTCTCTCCAACCGGGTGGCATCCCGCAACCGTGGCATTCGGGTGTATCATACACTCAAACATACTGAGGGGTACGCTTGGTAGGTGGGTCATGAACGCCCGAGTCCTCAAGGGATCCCCCGGGACGCCCAGGGCACGATTCGGCTCGCAGGGGCGCTCCGCGCGGCGGGGCACCGGCACGGCCGCCGGACAATCCCCCGGGTCGGGCACCGTTCCTCCACCAGATGCTCTGGGGCGCTCGGAATTGCGCTGTCAGGGCATCGCCTACGAGATCCGCGAGGTCCTGGTGCGGGAGCTGGCTGCCGATGCCCTGAGCCTCGAGGCTGCAGGGCTGAGCGGTGTCGCTGATCCGCAGCGAGCGGCTCTGGAGGCGAGGGCTCGCATGGTGGGGCGATGCGCCCGCCTGCTCGTGGGGGTTGCGGAACTGCTCGGGGGTCGTGCTGTTGAGCGTGAGTCATTCCGAGACGGCGGCGGCGCGAGGTAGACGCGTGATCGGAGTGCGAGATGGTTGACGCGGCGGCAGCGTGAACCAGAGTTCAGGTCGCCTCCACACCCACTGCTGCCCCGCTTGGTCGGCGCCACATCCGCGCTGCCTGACAGCCTGGCCGCCCCGACTGCGTGGTGTGCCGGTGAACCTCTGATGGCGTCGAGCGATGCCGTGCGCCGAGCGCCGTTGTGATTCAACGACTCCGCTTGGCCGCGGCTGATTCGTCACTTGGTGCGCCAGGGTACCGACGCGTAGCGATTGTCGATGCCAGCATCGGGTGCGAACCGACGCACGCGCAGGACACAGGTGCTGCGGCGTATTCGGCGATCGTCGCCGCCCGCTTCTTCACCCCATGGGGTGGCGTTTCATGGCGCGATCCCTGTACCCATCCTCGGAAACCGTCGCGATGTTCGCGGCGCCGGTCGCGAGGAGACTCGGTACGTGCCTCTTCATCCCCCCCCGCTCGATCGAGAATTCACCCAGCCTGCCAACCGGAGCTCCAGCCATGACGACTCCAACGCTTTCACCGGAACTGCTGCAGCGGCTGGACGCGTACTGGCGAGCCGCCAACTACGTGTCGGTCGGGCAGATCTACCTCTACGACAATCCGCTACTCAAGCGGCCGCTGGAACTGGCGCACGTCAAACCGCTCGTGGTCGGGCACTGGGGCACGGTGCCGGGCCAGAACTTCATCTATGTGCACCTGAACCGGGTGATCAAGAAGTACGACCTCGACATGTTCTATATCGCCGGGCCCGGCCACGGCGGCCCGGCGCTGGTTGGCAACACCTATCTGGAGGGCACGTACAGCGAGATCTATCCTGACGTCAGTCAGGATGAGGCCGGTCTGAAACGGCTCTTTGGGCAGTTCTCGTTTCCTGGGGGGATCTCCAGCCACGTGGCCCCGACGACCCCGGGGTCGATCCACGAGGGTGGTGAGCTCGGGTACTCGCTCAGCCATGCCTTCGGGGCGGCGTTCGACAACCCGGATCTCGTCGTCGCCTGCGTGATCGGCGACGGCGAGGCGGAGACTGGCCCGCTGGCGACCGCGTGGCAGTCCAACAAGTTCCTTGACCCGATCACCGACGGAGCCGTGCTCCCGATCCTGCACTTGAACGGCTACAAGATCAGCAACCCCACGGTGCTCGCGCGCATCGAGCCCGAGGAGCTGGATCAGTTCCTCCGCGGCTGCGGCTGGAACCCCCATTTCGTGGAGGGTGATGACCCCGAGCAGATGCACCAGCTGATGGCCAGGACCCTGGACGAGGTGATAGAGGACATCAAGAGGCTGAAGGGCGATGCCCGGCGAACCGGCGATCCCACCCGGCCGCGCTGGCCGATGATCGTTCTCCGATCACCCAAGGGCTGGACCGGGCCCAAGGTGGTCGACGGCGTGCCCATCGAGGGCACGTTCCGGTCCCACCAGGTGCCGCTCCTCGTCGACTCGGACCACCCCGATCACGTCGCGCTCCTCGAGGCCTGGATGAAAAGCTACCGGCCGGCCGAGCTGTTCGACGAGGGGGGCCGGCTGCGGCCGGAGCTGGCGGAGCTGGCCCCCGCCGGCGACCGGCGCATGGGTGCCAACCCCCACACCAACGGCGGCATCCTGCTGCGCGACCTGCGGATGCCGGACTTCGCCGTCCACGCGGTGAAGGTGCCGTCGCCGGGGGCGGTCGCCGCCCAGGACACCCTGGTGCTCGGCCAGTTCCTCCGGGATGTGGCCAAGCTGAACCAGGAGCAACGGCACTTCCGGCTCTTCGGCCCCGACGAGACGCTCTCCAACCTCCTCGGCGCAGTCTTCGAGGCGACCAGCCGCCAATGGGACGCCCGGATGGCGGACAACGACGAGTTCCTCGCGCCCGAAGGGCGCGTCCTGGACTCCATGCTCAGCGAGCACCAGTGCGAGGGATGGCTGGAGGGCTATCTGCTCACCGGGCGTCACGGGCTGTTCAACTGCTACGAGGCGTTCATCCACATCGTCGACTCGATGTTCAACCAGCATGCCAAGTGGCTGAAGGTGACCAGGGAGCTGCCCTGGCGCCGGGAAATCGCCTCGCTGAACTACCTGCTCGCCTCGCATGTCTGGCAGCAGGATCACAACGGCTTCACCCATCAGGATCCGGGCTTCCTCGACCACGTGGTCAACAAGAAGGCCGACATCGTTCGCGTGTACCTTCCTCCGGACGCCAATTGTCTCCTCTCGGTCGTCGACCACTGCCTGCGCAGTCGCAACTACGTCAACGTGGTGGTGGCGGGGAAGCACGCTCTGCCGCAGTGGCTGACCATGGATGAGGCGGTCGTGCACTGCACCGAGGGGATCGGCATCTGGCAGTGGGCCAGCAACGATCAGGACGCCGAGCCGGACGTCGTGATGGCCTGCTGTGGCGACACCCCCACGCTCGAGATCTTGGCGGCAGTCTCGATACTCCGCAACCATCTGCCGGAGGTGCGGGTGAGGGTTGTCAACGTGGTCGACCTGATGAAGCTCCAGCCCAGCACGGAGCACCCGCACGGGCTGAGCGACGCCGACTACGACTCGATATTCACCAGGGACAAGCACATCATCTTCGGCTTCCACGGCTATCCGTGGCTGATCCACCGGCTCACCTATCGCCGGACCAACCACAACCTGCATGTCCGTGGATACAAGGAGGAGGGCACGATCACGACGCCCTTCGACCTCAGGGTTCAGAACGGCATCGACCGGTTCCACCTCGTCCAGGATGTGATCGATCGGCTTCCCCAACTCGGCGCCAAGGGGAGCTACCTGAAGCAGATGGTCCAGGACAAGCTTGTCGAGCACAAGCGCTACGTCGACCGGGACGGCCAGGATCTGCCCGAGGTCCGGGATTGGAAGTGGAGCAACCCGCAGTGACGCCCTGTGCTCCGATGGAGAGGAAGTGACCAAGACACAGGCGGTTGATGAGGCACCGGCAAAGGGACATGCTGAGGGTGGCGACGAGCCCAGCAAGGCGAAGGGTGGCAAGTCGGCCGGAGCGAAGCCGGGTGCTAAGGGCAGCGCGAAGGACGACTTGAGATCGCTTCCCCTCGGCGAGGTGGAGAAGCGGCTGGGGTTCTCAGCGGACGGCCTCAGTCAAGAAGAGGCCAAGAAACGGCTGATCCAGTACGGGCCCAACGAGCTCGAGGAGAAGAAGGCCAATCAGTTCCTGAAGCTGCTCACCTACTTCTGGGGTCCCATACCCTGGATGATCGAGGCCGCGGTGATCCTCTCCGCCGTGCTTGAGCATTGGCCGGACTTCTTCATCATCCTCGTGCTGCTGCTCGCCAACGCCGGCGTCGGATTCTGGGAGGAGCGCCAGGCGGGCAAGGCCATCGAGGCCCTCAAGGCCCAGCTGGCCATCAAGGCCCGGGTGAAGCGCGACGGCAAGTGGATCACGCCGCCGGCGCGCGAGCTGGTGCCGGGCGACGTCATTCGCCTGCGGATGGGCGACATCGTGCCCGCCGACGCCCGCCTGCTGGAGGGCGACCCCGTCGAGGTGGATCAGTCGGCCCTGACCGGGGAGTCCCTGCCCGCCACGCGCAAGACGGGGGAGGCGCTCTTCTCCGCCTCGATCATCCGGCAGGGGGAGAGCGGCGCCCTGGTCTACGCCACGGGGACAAACACCTACTTCGGCAAGACCGCGGAGCTGGTTCAGGACGCCCAGACCATCAGCCACTTCCAGAAGGCGGTGCTCAAGATCGGCACCTTCCTGATCATCCTGGCGGCGGCAATGGTGGCGCTGATCATCGTCGTCTCGCTCATCCGCGGTGATGCCTTTCTGACCACGCTGCAGTTCGCCCTGGTGCTGACCGTGGCCGCGATCCCCGTGGCCATGCCGACCGTCCTTTCGGTGACGATGGCGGTGGGTGCACGTCTGCTCGCCAAGAGGAAGGCCATTGTCAGTCGGTTGGTCGCCATCGAGGAGCTGGCGGGTGTGGACATCCTGTGCTCGGACAAGACCGGCACCCTCACCCAGAACAAGCTGACCCTGGGGGACCCGTTCGCGGTGAACAACGTCGCTCCGGAGCAGGTGATCCTCGATGCCGCCCTGGCGTCACGCGCCGACGATGACGACACCATTGACCTGGCCGTGCTGGCGGGTGTCACGGACGCCAAGGCATTGCGCGGATACCACGTCGTCCACTTCCAGCCCTTCGACCCCGTGCACAAGCGCACCGAGGCCACGGTGAAGGCGACCGGAGGCAAGACGTTCCGGGTGTCGAAGGGCGCACCCCAGGTGATCCTGAAGCTGGCTGCCAACTCTCGCCAGGTCAAGGCCGACGTCGACAAGGCGGTCGATGACTTCGCGGCGCGCGGCTTTCGGTCCCTGGGCGTGGCCCGCGCCGAGGGGACGGGCCGATGGCAGTTCGTGGGTGTGCTGCCCCTCTTCGATCCGCCACGCCGCGATGCCAAGGCCACCATTGCCACCGCGCTGCAGATGGGGGTGAAGGTGAAGATGGTCACGGGCGATGCGCTGGCGATCGCCCAAGAGACCGCCAAGACGCTGGGTATGGGCACCGCCATCCTCGACGCCGCCGGCTTGGGCGACGTGAAGCGCAAGGAGACGGCGTCGGCGGGCGCGGCCATCGAGAACGCCGACGGTTTCGCCCAGGTCTTCCCCGAGCACAAGTTCCACATCGTGGACGTGCTGCAGAAGCGGGGCCACATCGTGGGCATGACCGGGGACGGAGTGAATGACGCCCCGGCACTGAAGCAGGCGGACTGCGGTATCGCGGTCTCGAGCGCGACCGACGCGGCTCGCGCGGCGGCGTCGATCGTGCTGACCACCCCCGGCCTGTCGGTGATCATCGAGGCGATCAAGGAAAGCAGACGGATCGTCCAGCGGATGAACAGCTATGCGATCTACCGCATCGCCGAGACGCTCAGGGTGCTGCTCTTCGTCACCCTAACGATTTTGATCTTCAACTTCTTCCCGGTGACGGCGGTGATGATCGTGTTGCTGGCGTTGCTCAACGACGGAGCCATCCTGTCGATCGCCTATGACAATGTCCACTACAAGGATCAGCCCGAGGCGTGGAACATGCGCCTCGTGCTGGGGATGGCCTCGGTGCTCGGCGTCGTCGGGCCTGTGGCGGCGTTCGGCCTTTTCTACCTCGGCGATCGCGTATTTCACCTTGGCCATCCGCAACTCCAGACACTGATGTACCTGATGCTGTCCGTTGCCGGACACCTGACGATCTTCTTGGCCCGCACTCGCGGCCCGTTCTGGTCAATCCGCCCTGCTCGAATTCTCTGGATGGCTGTGTTTGGCACACAGACGTTGGCAACCCTCATCGCGGTTTTCGGAATCTTCATGACCCCGCTCGGGTGGGGTTGGGCAGCCCTCGTGTGGGGCTATGCGCTCGTGTGGTTCCTGGTGACCGACCGAGTCAAGTTGCTCGCCTATCGGATTCTCGATCCGGTGAAGCAGGTGGCCGTGATGGGGAAGCCCGTGCTGGTGGCAGCGAAGGCGGTCCCCGGTGGCGGTGCAGGCCCTGATCGGCAGGCGGCGGTCGCGACGAAGGCGAAGGTGGCCGCTTTCCACACCGACACGGATCCCGAGGACCGGGTGTATCACGACCGGAACGACTGTCCCTATGGGCAGGAGATCAAGGACGATGGCAACGACAAGCCGGGCAGGGCTGGCCGCCGGCGGTGTGATTGGTGTGTCCATGCCCATGCGTAATGGCGTCTCGGCCCCGATGTCGGCGCTTGAGATCCCAGCCGCAGGAAAAGAGGAGGCCGGGGAACCCGGATCTCCTGGCGTTCAGCGCTGGGGGCGTGCGGGGCGGTGGCGCCGCGGGCCCGGTGACAAGAAGCGCGAGACGTGATGCGGCGGCGGCGAGAAGGAGCAGGGATATGAGCGAGAAAGAAGACGCGACCAAGGACGGGGCTGTGGTCGTCGGAATCGACGGCTCTCCAGGCGCTGGGGAAGCTCTGCGCTGGGCGCTGGCGGAGGCGCGTCTCCGCAAGGTTCCACTGCGTGCTGTGCATGCCTGGGCGTATAGCTATGCGGGCGTGATGCCAGCGGGTTATGGCAACATCGGCTCCGTCGGTGCGTTCGACGCGCCCGACGCCGATGCCGGTGATCTTGCACGAGCGGGTAGAGAGACGCTCGAGACGGCGCTCGGCGATGCCGTAGGGGAAGCGACGGACGTCGAGATCGAGCGGCAGGTCGTCGAGGGTCAAGCAGCCGCGGTCCTGATAGGCGCCGCCGCACGGGGTGACCTCCTGGTGGTCGGGTCGCGTGGACATGGCGGGTTCGCTGGCCTGCTGCTCGGCTCCGTCAGCCAGCAGTGTGTCCACCACGCTCAGTGCCCCGTCGTCGTGGTGCGCTCTTCAAAGGGAGACGCGGCTGGCCACGAGAGTGCCCATATCGTTGGGGGTGACAGTCAGCCCGTGGCCTGAGTCGACGAGGGTGGAAGTCGCCCTGGCCCGGGCCAGGGACGAGATCGTGGCCGAGTGATGGCTCACGATTACCGAGGATGCGTGTGTACTGGGAGAGCCGCTTGCGAAGTCGGGAGAAGCGCATCCGACCTCTTCCATGGCATCGACCAGGCTCGGGCGATTGGCCACAGTGAAGACCCCGAGGGATCCGCGACAGGTGCCGCCGCAACCAGTGGCGCAGCGCCCGCGACGCGCGTCGGATGCATGCTGGGGGTGCCTCAATTGAAGCGCCGGATAAGGGCCCTGAAAATCGCAGTCGGCGTAACCCATCAGTTGTTGCGGGCGATTGCATGATGCCTCAGGACACCAAGAGAACACTCGCAAAGAAGTCGAGCATCGGACTGGTCGCCGCCCTCAGCATTGGGGTCGGCGGAATGATCGGTGCCGGAATCTTCTCTATTCTTGGGGTCGTGGCGAGTATCTCAGGCCCTGCTATGCCTCTTTCCTTCGCGATCGGAGGGCTCGTTGCCGGTCTCGCCGCCTACAGTTACGTCGCCCTCGGCAAGACCTTCCCCAGTGTTGGGGGCGCCGTCACCTTTCTCGTTCGTGGTTACGGCGAAGGAGTCACGTCGGGATCCCTGAACCTCTTCCAGTACTTTAGCTACATCATTACCATCGCGCTGTACGCGACAGGCTTTGCGGCGTATGCGTCCACGTTCATCCCCCTCACGTCCAGGGTGTGGGCAGTTGGCGTCGTGCTCGCCTTTACGGCGATCAACTTCCTCGGAAGCCGGACGATGGGGCGCGCAGAGTCCGTCATTGTGATCATCAAGGTGGCCATTCTCATCGTGTTCATAGTGGCGGCCCTCGTTGCGCTCACCGGGAAGGGGGTTGCCCGGCTGTCGCCAGTCGCGTGGCCAAGTCCGCTAGCGATCCTTACCGGGGCGGGTGTGGTTTTCGTCGGGTACGAGGGCTTTGGTCTGATCACGAATGCCGCTGCCAACATGGAGAAGCCGAAGCGCGAGTTGCCGCGCGCGATCTATGGCAGTGTGGCCATCGCGATGGTGATCTACGTGCTTGTCGCTACTGGCGTGGTCACCAATGTGCCGCTCGATGTCCTCAGGAAGCTTGGCGATTCTGCCTTGGCCGTCGCCGCCAGGCCATCCCTGGGTCAATTGGGTTTCAAGCTGGTAGCCATCGCGGCGCTGCTTTCGACGGCTTCGGCAGTGAACGCCACCTTGTTCGGGTCTGCAAACGTCGCCTACCAGATTGCCAAAAACGGTGGGCTGCCACCGGCGTTTGACCGCACTCTCTGGGGCCGTGACGTCGAAGGACTCTTCATCACCGCTGGGCTCGTGCTCGTGTTCGTCCTGATCTTTCCTCTGAGTGCCGTTGCCTCCATGGGAAGCGCAGCTTTCCTCTTGGTCTACTCGGCAGTCAACGTCGCGCACCTGAGGATTCGCAAACAGACGGGCGCCAAGGCCTGGGTGCTTGTGGCGTCTGCGGTGACCTGTGTCGCTCTCTTCGTCGTCCTCTTCTACCACATGGTCACCACAGCCCTACCATCAGCGATTGCCCTCGGGATCACGCTGGCGGTGAGTTTCCTGTTCGAGGTGGGATATCGCCGTGCTACTGGGCGAACTCTCAGGGAGGTCCTAAGGCAGACGGAGACCGGTCGCGAGATCCGCCATGGCCACCACCCAGGGAACGCCAGCTGAGCGCTGACCCTCCTTTGCGCGGGCGAGCCATGGCAAGCTGTGTCACCCTGCTGGCCGTCAAGGCGAGGAGGCGCGCCAATCCCTGCGCCGTGGTGCCCCGCCGGGTCGAGCGCTCGAAGGGCTGGCGGTCCTCCGGCGTAACCGCGAGCGGATCCTTCGGGCGATGTCGCGTGGCATGCATGCGTGAGCAGTCAGCGTAGTGGGAGAAGGCGCCTATGCTCTATCAGTTGTCTCCGGTACAGGCCGCTAGCCGCTCTCCTGCGGGTGGTCAATACCGCGCCAAGACGGGCGTCGACCGCCGGGCCCGTGACGTCAGTCGCCGCCGCGGCCAAGCCGCGCCAGCTGCCGCGCGTCTCGACCACGACATTGGCGGCGGCGCGACGCGAAAGTCCTTCAAGTGTCCGTCGCCCTCCCGTCGCTCACGAACCCGCCGCTCACCGGGGAAGTATCAACCGTGGTCCAGGGCCGACGTCCGCCGTGCACATGCCGATTGCCAGTTTGACGTCGGAATGGGAGAATGCAGATCTGCGTTGTATGTTAGAGGAGACTTCGGAACCATGACCAATGAGGCATCGCGTGACAACGCTTCCAATCTCGAAACCACCTCCGACGAACGGTCAGGTGAAGCGCAGGATAAGCGCATCCCTGACGAGAGCAGCCTGGTGGGCAGGAGCGGGGTGGAGGAGGAGGTGCTTGCCGAACTGGCGCGGGCCGAGGCGAGGATGAGCGATGGCTCGGCGCCTGACGACCCTGACGCACGGGGTGCCCAGGTGTGACGGCGGTGGTGGCCTTGCTCGCGTGCGTCGTGGACCGCACTCTGGCTGAGTGAGTCGATTCGGTTGGGTCCGGCCTTCCGTTCGAAGATGGCGATGCTTTCTTCGAGCGGCAGGCGTCTGGTCTCCGGCAAGAACCGGGCGGTGAGCGTGATGGCCAGCACCGCGAGGCAGGCGAATCCAACCATCAACCACGCCAGCCCGCACCTCTGTTTCAAGGTTGGAAGGCCTCGATGTTCACGAGGTTGGCTTGCCAGTCGATAATGTCCGCGCCGACGACGGGCTCATGTTGCCACGTTGGTTGGAGATCAAGAACACGGCCGACAGACAGTGGAGATCGAAGATGGCAGCCACCCTGAAGGTGACGCATAAAGCAATCGGCGTCGAGGTCCGACGTGGCACTTACGACATCGTGGTGGACGGACAGCCTGCCGGATCGCTCGAGATGAACGACAGCATCGAGATACCAGTCGAGCGAGGACGTCACACACTGCAAGTGCGCAGTGGCCGAAAGTCCAGCCGAACTCAGACCTTCGAGGCCGCCGAGAGCCAGACCGTCGCCTTCCGGTGCACCGGAAAGAGCTTTCTGCCGATCTTCCTCGCGTCTTTCGTCGTCCCCAGCCTGGCGCTCCAGCTTCGCCGGGAGGCCGATGACCGGTTTCTGTGACGACAGCGAAGAGCGCCGCGATACACGTCTTAGCTAGATTGCGGCGCTTCTGCCCGGGACGGCAGAGCTTGGTCCGGCCGTCCGCCCGGACGCGTCATGGCGTCGCCGGCCCACTGCGCGGGCGTCCTTTCGGCCGGACGCTGGGGGCCGGCGCGGTCAGTTTGACTGAACACCGTCGGGTGGGTCCCGTGGAGTGGGCGCTGCTCGAGAGGTCCTTGGGAGATGGGGGAGTGCAGACGAGAGGGCATCGCACCGGCCCATACGTGAGCGTTGACCGTGCCCAGCGGATGTGTGACCCTTGGTACAGTTCTGCGACTTGCGGTTGTGAGATCCGCGTCGCGCCCTCAACCGGACGTCCAAGAGAAGGGGTTGTCATGACTCAGGGCCGAAGGGCGGGGCCCCGGAAGGCTACGCCTTGTGGACCGGACGAGGAGAGCGGCTGACATGAGGGCTGCTCCGGCCGCGAAGGGGGGCTGCGATGCGCTGGTCTTCTTCGGCGCAACCGGGAATCTGGCGCGCAAGCAGATCTTCTCCGCGCTGTACGCGATGACCAAACGAGGGGTGCTCAATGTTCCCGTCGTCGGTGTGGCCCATTCGGGCTGGAATCTCGAGGAGCTGCGCAACCTCGCAAAGGACAGCATCGCCCACAGTGCTGGTGGCATCGACGACCGGCGCGCGGTCGGTGACCTGCTGTCCAGGCTTGGGTACGTGGACGGGGACTACAAGGATTCCGACACGTTCGCGGCGCTGAAGGAGGCCCTTGGCAAAGCCTCCCGTCCCGCGCACTACCTGGCCATCCCACCGCTTCTCTTCGCCACGGTCATCAAGGAGCTCGGCGCTGCCGGCCTGGCCGACAACGCGCGGGTCATCATCGAGAAGCCCTTCGGGCGCGACCTCGCGTCGGCGCGGAGGCTCAACCGCGCTGCTCAGGCCGTCTTTCCGGAGACCTCGATCTTCCGCATCGACCACTTTCTCGGCAAGGACGCGGTCGAGAACCTGCTCTACTTTCGTTTCTCCAACTCCTTCCTGGAGCCGATCTGGAACCGTAGCTCTGTCGCCAGTGTGCAGATCACGATGGCTGAGAAGTTCGGCGTGGACGGACGGGGGGCATTCTATGAGACCGTCGGCTGCCTGCGCGACGTGGTCGAGAACCACCTTTTCCAGGTCGTCGCGCTGCTGGCTATGGAGCCGCCGGCGGTCATGAATGCCGACGCGCTACGCGACGAGAAGGCCAAGGTCTTCAAGGCCATGCGCGCCCTGGCCGCCGACGACGTGGTGCGTGGCCAGTACACCGGTTACCGCAGGGAGCCGGGGGTGGCCGCGGACTCCGACGTCGAGACCTACTGCGCACTTAAGCTGTTCATCGACTCGTGGCGCTGGGCGGGCGTCCCCTGGTACCTGCGCGCCGGTAAGGGCCTGGCCGGCACGGTCACCGAGGTGCTGGTCCAGCTGAAGCCGCCGCCCCAGCGGCTCTTCGGCGACTCGCCGCGGTCGGTGGGTGGGGCGAACTATCTCCGCTTCCGGCTGGAGCCCAACCCGGCCATCGCCGTTGCCGCACGCGTGAAGCGGGAGGGGGAGGAGTTCGTCGGCGAGCAGAGAGAGTTCTCACTGCTCGACGCGCAGCCTGGGCAGGAAGCGCCGTACGACCGGCTGCTGGGCGACGCCTTGGCCGGCGACAACACGCTCTTCACACGCGAAGATACTGTCGAGGCCGCCTGGGCCGTGGTCGATCGTGTGGTCAGACACCATCACCGTGTCCTGCCATACAGGTTGGGTAGCTGGGGCCCGAAAGCGGCGGACAAGCTCGTCGTGGCCGGCGGTGGCTGGAACCGCCCCGTCCTAGACGCCACACCGTCGCCGGTGGTGGTCAGATGAGCGAAAGTCCACAAGCCTCTCGGTAGCCGGAAAGGCGCACCGCGCATGTGGGCCTGACCGGCATTGACCGAGGCGTTCTTGAATGGTCGACCCGATGACCGGTACCAGATCTGAGATGCAGACTGTCCGGCGTCCCGAGAATTGGTCCACCGTGGATGTCGTGGTCACGAGCTGTGGTAGGGCTGAATGGGAGCGGGTTGGCGGGGGCAGCTCCGTATTGCTTCCGGAACTGCTCCTGACCTTTGAAGCAAGTGCTGGTCTGGAGCAGGGATGGCGAAGCAAGTGGTCCAAGCGAATTCAAGAAGGCCTATGCGAGCGAAAGCCTAAGGCGCTTGCTTTGGGAGCAAGAGGTCCCCAGTTCGAGTCTGGGCGCCCCGACCAAACGGCCCCAGAGCCTCTATG
>PLOF01000140.1 GCA_003142035.1 Candidatus Dormiibacterota bacterium | reverse complement strand
GATCGTCTTTGTCATCGCGGTGGCGCTGCACCAGATCGACATCAGCCTGCGCATCATCGTCGTCCTTCCACTGCTCCTCGAACTCTATCTGCTGGCGCTCGGCATCTCGCTCTTCCTCGCCGCCCTCTTCGTGCAGTACCACGACGTCAGCCATCTCTGGGAGGTGCTGATGCAGCTCCTCTTCTACGCGTCGGGGGTGATGTTCAGCCTCACCTACGTGCTGCAGCGGCTGCATCTGGCCCTGGAGGTCGGTTCGACGAAGCCGCAGCCTCCGCACCTGCTCTGGATCGTGCAGGTCATGGCCGCCAATCCCATCATGCAGAACATCGAGGACCTCCGCCACGCCCTGCTCACCCCCCAGGCCCCCTGGACCGAGCTGGTCGTCACCGGCCACCTGGCCGCCGTCCACCAGTACGCCGCCCTGGACGTCCCCTGGGAGGTGCCGCTGCCGTTCCTCGCCGTGCTCTTGGTGGTGACCTTCGGCGCGCTCACCTTCCGGTTTCGCGCCCGCAGTTTCGCGGAGAACCTCTGACCGTGGCTGATCGCGATCTCGCCATCAGGGTGGAGCACCTCTCCAAGCGCTTCCGGATCCCGCTGGACCGGAGCGCCACCCTCAAGCACCGGCTCGCCCACTGGCGGAGCGCCTCGCGGTACCGCACCCTGGAGGCGCTGCTGGACGTCAGTTTCGAGGTGCGGGCCGGTGAGTTCATCGGGATCATCGGCCACAACGGCTCGGGCAAGAGCACCCTGCTCAAGATCCTCTCGCGCATCTACCGACCGAACGCGGGAGTGGTCGCCATCGAGGGCAAGGTCTCCCCCTTCCTCGAGTTGGGAGTCGGATTCAACCCCGAGCTGACGGCGAGGGAGAACATCTACCTGAGCGGCTCCATCCTGGGCTTGAACCGGCCCGAGCTGCACCGTCTGTTCGACGAGATCATCGACTTCGCCGGCCTGGAACAGTTCGTCGACCACAAGCTCAAGAACTTCTCGTCGGGAATGGAGGTTCGGCTCGCCTTCTCGCTCGCCATCCAGGCCCACGCCGAGATCCTGCTGATGGACGAGGTGCTCGCCGTCGGTGACGCCGCGTTCCAGGAGAAGTGCTTCGACATCTTCAACCGCTACAAGCGGGAGGGCCGCACCGTGGTGCTGGTCACCCACGGGCTGGGGGCGGTCACCACCTACTGTGATCGTGCGCTGCTGCTCGACCACGGCCGTCTGGTGGCGGACGGCGATGCAGCGGACGTGACGAGTCAGTACCGGCGCGCCATCGGCATGGCCGCTGACGGCTCCCGCCCCAACGCCGAGATCGAGCGGTGGGGGGCGCGGGACGTGGTGGTGACCGGGATCCGGATGCTGGACGAGCGCGGAGTCGAGGACGTCAACCCCGCGACCGGAGGCTTCGTCCGCATCGAGCTCGGGTACCGGATCCAGAACGACACGATCGCCGACTTCACCTGCGTGCTCTGGCTGATGCGCGGCGACGGGCTCATGGTGTCGGAGGCCACTCTCCCGGTCAGCCAGTATGCCCAGGTGGGTGAGAGTCAGCGGGGAGCCGGTGGGACGATCCGCTTCGACATCCCCCAGCTCTCCCTGCTCGAGGGCACGTACAGCGTCGACGTCGAGCTCCAGGGACGGCGGGATCAAGCCCCCTACGATCACCTGAAGAACGCCGTCCATTTCCGGGTCATCGACCGACGGGCCCGGCAGGGGGTGATCGAGCCGGGCGGAGCGTGGTCGGTCGTGCCCGCCGAACAGCCGGTGAGCTGGCCGGACCAGTTCGCCGCCACCCCAGGGACCGGGCAGGATGAGCGACCAGACCGCACCCGGCACTGAGGGAGAGAAGCCCGTCGCGGGTGCGGGATCGCACGCGCCCACCGTCGGGGCGCCCAGCGCTGCAGCGCCGGACGTCGAGGCGATCGTCGCCGAGCTGGAGGCCGAGGTCGAGCGCCGCCGGGCCGCCGGCGACTACCCCACATCCCTTCTCGAGAAGCTCGACACCCCCTTCCACCCGGACGAAGGGCTGGAGCCGCCCGAGGCACACGTGGTGGTGGAAAGCGCGCGTCCGCTTCGCTCCACGCGTCCGATCGTCGGGGGCGTGGCCGTCTTCTGCAAGCGCGTGCAACGGCGGCTGCTCTCCTGGTACATCGCTCCGATTGCCCAGGACCAGACCAGCTTCAATCTGGCCATCCTGCGGGAACTGCGCGCCGTCGAGCAGCGGCTGGCACGACTGGAGGAGCCGACGGCAACGACACCGGATGCGGCGGGCACGGAGACACCGCGGCCAGGAGACGCGTGATGGGGGCCTGCCGCCGCTCCTGCGGCGCGCCCGGCGACGGGGCGCCGTTCGGCTGAAGCCATGACGGCGATCCACCAGCTCCTTCCCGTCCTCTCGCCCGGGGACGCCATCGGCCAGGCGGTGCGGCGGATGCGCTCCTCCTTCCGGGAGGCCGGCTTCTCCTCGGAGATCTTCGCCGAGGAGATCCACCAGCACCTGGTGGGAGAGGCGCGGCCCGCGGCCGCGCTGGAGGCGAGCGTCGGAGCCGGCGATCTGGTCCTCTACCACCTGAGCATCGGAGCCGCATCGGCGCGCCTCTTTGCCGGGCTCGGGTGCAGGCGGGCGATCGTCTACCACAACATCACCCCCTCCCCCTACTACCGGACGACCAGCCCGCGGGTCGCGTACTGGCTCGACCAGGGAAGGCGCGACCTCGCCCGGCTGGCCCCCCTGGTCGAGCTGGGGATCGGCGACTCCGCCTACAACGCCGCCGAACTTCAGGCCGCCGGCTGCCCGGCAACCATGGTCATCCCTCCCCCCGTCGACCTGGCGCGTCTCGCGCCGCGCCCCGCCCACCCCTCCGGCCCCCCACGGCTCATCTTCGTCTCGCGGCTCGCCCCCAACAAGCGGCAGGAGGAGCTGATCCGGATGCTGGCCGCGCTCCGTGCCTGCTGGCAGCCGGAGGCGACGCTGGTGCTGCCGGGTGGCTGGAACGACACCGAGACCTACGCGGCCGGCCTCCGCCGGTTGGCGAGGGACCTCGGGGTGGCCGGCGCGGTCGAGCTGCCGGGTGGGCGCAGCGACCGGGAACTCGGCGATCTCTACGCCGGCGCGACGGCGGCCGTCTGCGCCAGCGAGCACGAGGGCTTCGGGATGCACCTGCTGGAGGCCTGGGCGTTTGACCTCCCCCTGGTCGCCCGTGCCACCGCCGCGGTGCCGGAGACGGTGGGAGACGCGGGCGTCCTGCTGGACACCGACGACCCCCTGGTCTGGGGGGCGGTGGTCGACCGGGTCATCCGTGACGCGCCGCTCCGTCACCTCCTGATAGAGCGGGGACGCCGCCGGCTCAGCGACTTCTCGGATGGGGCTCTGAAGGTGCGGATGTCGGAGCTGCTGGACCGCCTGGGCCTCACCGGCCGGGGCGAGCCCGGGGTGGCACCTCGCGGGTAACCCCCCAGCCCTTCCTGTGCCACCATCCCGGGATCCGAACACGTGGGGAGCAGTGACCATGAAGCCCAGTGCGAGCGTCGACCCCGGTGCAGCCCGCCGTCTCTTCTCCGTCCTCAGCGCAGTTTGGGACACCGACCGCTGGCGCCTGGAGCTGTGGGACGGGAGCAGCGCGGGGGAGGCGGAGACACCGGAGTTCGTCCTCCGTTTTCGCAGCCGCAGGGGGCTCGACCGTCTCGTCGGCGACCTGCCGGACCGGGGTTTTGGCCGGGCCTACGCCGAGGGCAGCCTCGAGGTCGAGGGACTCTATGCCTTCCTGAGCCGGGTCAACGATCTCTCGATGAGCAGGATGGCTCGACTGCTCCCGCGCATCCTCACCACCGCGCTGGCCCTGGGAGCTCGGCCCGACCCCCGCCGCATCCCCGTTGAGGCCCATCTCCGCGGACGGCTGCACAGCCGCGCCCGCGACAGCGAGGCGATCCGCCACCACTACGACCAGCCCCCCGAGTTCTACCGGCTCTTCCTGGGCCGGACCCTGACCTACTCCTGCGCCTACTTCGAGACCCCGGACACCGACCTCGACAGCGCCCAGGAGGCAAAGCTGGAGATGGTCTGCCGCAAGCTGCGGCTGCGCCCCGAGGAACGGTTCCTCGACATCGGCTGCGGCTGGGGAAGCCTGGTCATCCACGCCGCCCAGCACTGGGGGGTGCGGGCGCTCGGGATCACTGCCAGCCCGCGCCAGGCGGAGTGGGCAGCCGAGCAGGTGCGGACGCTCGGGCTGGAGGGGAAGGCCGAGGTTCGGCTTGCCGACTACCGGGACGGGCTGGACGGCGAGTTCGACGCCATCGCCAGCGTGGGGATGGTCGAGCACGTCGGCCGCCGGGCCATGGCGGGCTACTGTGAGGCCGTCCACGGCCTGCTCCGGCCGGAGGGCCGGGCCCTCATCCATGGCATCACCAACCGGCCCGGAAAGAGCGGGATCGGGGCTTTCCTCAACAGCTTCGTCTTCCCCGACGGTGAGCTGCAGGAGGTGGGGTCGATGGTCACCGCCCTGCAGGCGAGCGGGCTCGAGGTGCGCGACGTCGAGAGCCTCCGCGAGCACTACGCNNGTCGGCTTCGAGCAGGGCAGCATCGCCGTCCACCAGCTGCTCGCGGTGCGGCAGGGTGGCCGCGGAGAGTCCGGGCTCCCGCTCACCCGGGCCGACTGGTACCTCGCGGAAGGGCGGTCCGCGGCCGGGGTGTGACCGACCCCCCAAGCGACGCCGGCGAGGCGGCGCTCACGCCGCCCGACCAGGCCCCACGGCGCCGGCGCCGTCTCCGCCTGGTGGTGCCCCGTTACGGCCCGGACGTCAGCGGGGGGAGCGAGCAGCTGGTCCGCAGGCTGGCCCACGCCCTGCAAACTCGGAGATGGGACGTGGAGGTCTGGACGACCACGGCGGGCGACGA
>PLOF01000139.1 GCA_003142035.1 Candidatus Dormiibacterota bacterium | reverse complement strand
GGCTGGGGGGTGGGGGTCGCGGTCGGCTTGGGCGTGGGGGGCGCGGTCGGCTTGGGCGTGGGCGTCGCCGTCGGCGTGGGCGTCGCCGTCGGGGTAGGGGTCGCCGTCGGTGCCGCGGCTGCGGCGGGCGGCGGGCTCTCGCCCGTCAGCGGGCTCGACGGCAGGCTCAGCAGGTACTGCTGGTAATACGCGCCCTCGCCCGCGTTGGGCGTGCCGCTCCAGTCTGTGACGAGGACGTCGTCGGTGTAGCCCCAGGGGTTCCAGGTCCAGGCCAGGTAGCTCCAGCCGTGGCTGGTGGCGTAGGGCAGGAAGGTGGGAAGGAAGGTGACCGGCGCCGAGGTGCTATCCCCGATCTCACCGACGAGGAACGGGTAGATGGCGGAGATGGGAGCCTGCTGGCTGTCCCAGCACGACGTCGTGTCACAGCTCTCCCCCGGGTAGTCGTGCGCCCCGGCGATCAGCTGCCCGTCGGGGTCGACGGGCGCGTTGGCGAGCCACCCGGAGTCGTCGTTGGCCCAGTCCAGGCCGTTGACCAGGATCGGCTGCGAGGCGCCGGCCGCACGGATGGTGTCGATCAGTGTCTGTACACCGGCGGTATTCCAGGTGTACGTGGTCGTGTAGCCGGTGGTGGAACCGTCAGGTCCGATCTGGCCGGCCGAGATGAATTGATTCAGAGAGCAGCCGTCCAGCCAGCACTGCCAGGCATCCTGGTTGGGGTTGGTGAAGTAGTTGCCGTACAGGAACGGCTCGTTGAAGAGGTCGTAGATGACGGCCGGGTTGGCCTGGAAGGTGGTAGCGACCGACTGCCAGAAGGCCACCGAGTGGTCGGCATCGGGCAGGGGCTGCTGGGCCACCGCGGCGTATGCGCCCGGGGAGGTCCAGTGGAGATCGAGGATGGCGACCATGCCGGCCTGGTTGATCAGGCTGACCTCGGTCTCGATCGCCTGCTGGTAGGCGGCGCCGGCGTAGGCGGGGTTGACCCCGTTGATGTTGAGCCAGCAGTCCTCGTTGAGCGGAACCCGGACCACGTTGATGTTCCAGGCCGCCATCGCCTGGTAGGTGCTCAGCTGGTCGAGGGGCTGCCCCCCGTAGATGCTCCAGCCGCGATCGGTCGGCCCACCTCCCTGGTCACAGGCGAACTCGGTTCCGGAGAGGTCGGCCCCGTGCAGGGTCACCGGGCTCCCGGCGCCGTCCACCAACTGATTGCCGGAGACGTGGATCTGGAGCGTCGCCGCGGATGCCAGGTGGAAACCGGCCACCATCGATGCGGGTACCGCAACGGCGGCGACGACCGCGAAACCGAGGAGACGCTTCCACACACTCCGCCGTATCGATCCTCTAAGCGCTGCCATGGAATGTCTCCTCGTGTCGGGGTCGGTCAGCTACTCGCTTTCCCCCCCTCGCGTCGAGGCGCTGGGTCACCGTGGCGCCTGGCCGACCTGCCGGTCCGACCCATCGCGAGGCTTGTTGCGCGCGCGTGACGGGTTCACCACAGTTGGAGCTATTTCACGCGACATGAACGTCACCTATTCGAGACGCGGCGCCACCAACCCACTGAACTTCCGGGGTGGGCTCGCCCGTGGGCCCGGGAGAATCACGAGCCGCGGTCGCGGAGGGGCGCGCCCCCCGGAGGTGGCCCGCCGTAGCGCGGGCCGGAGCCCCGCGCACCGGGCTTCCTGCGCCGGCCGGCGGCCTGCGCTACCGTAGGTGGCCGTGTTGGGGAGATCGAGCCCGCCGCCGGCCGCCGATGATTGAGGGTGCCCGTCAGAGCCTGCGCATCCTGGTCGTCGACGACCACCGGGCGGTTGCGGAGTCGATCGCCATGGCCATCGACCTGCAGCCCGACATGCGCTGCGTCGGCATCGCCGCCACCATCGCCGAGACGCGGGCGGTGTTCCTCACCAGCCATCCGGACGTCCTGCTCACCGACGTCCGGCTACCGGATGGCGACGGGGTCGATGCGTCCCGAAGCCTCCTCGAGCTGGACCCGGATCTCCGGGTCGTCGTCCTCACCGCGTTCACCGACGTGGAGCTGGTGGCCAGAGTCGCCTCCATCGGAGGCTGCGGCCTCCTCCCCAAGGAGAGCAGCATCAGCAGTGTCCTGAGCGCGCTCCGGAAGGCGGGGGAGGGTGCGATGTCGGTGGACGGAGGAGTGCTCAGCGTCCTGCTGGAGGATGCGCGGGGCGCTCGCCCGGCGGTCTCCACCCCCGCGGTCACCCTCACCGAGCGCGAGACCGAGGTGCTCGGCTGCCTCAGCCAGGGTCTCGACCCCCAGACCATCGCCCGGCGCCTCGGGATCAGCGTCCACACGTGCAGGGGGCACGTGAAGAGCATCCTCGGGAAGCTCGAGGCGCACAGTCAGCTGGAGGCGGTGGTCAAAGCGATGCGCTGGGGCCTGGTGCCCGACCCGGAAGCCGGACGCTGACAACGGTGTCCGAGGTCGAGGCGGGCGGCTCCGCCCCCGAGGAGGTTCCCCGGCGACCGGAGGCCGACGACCAAGTGGCCATCCTCCGGACCCAGGCACAACGCCTGGTGCGGGCCAATCTGGCGCTGCTGCGCCAGGTCCGCCCCGGCAGCGTCCTCCAGTGGATGGCGCACGACATCCGAACCGTAGTTGGCGCCGGACACGCCGCCGTCCTCCTCCTCGACGGGCCAGATGGTTCCCCCGGCACCTTTGTCCACTCCGGCCTGGCACGAAACGTCGCGGGAGCGATACCCGCCGATAGGCCAGAGGCCCATGGGCTGCTCCGGGAGGCCATGACGGCCGGCCGGTCGATGCGGATCGCCGGTCTCCGCCCGCCCAACGGGAGTGCCGCCCTGCCCGCCGGCCACCCGTCCGTCGCCTCCTTCGTCTCGGCGCCGCTCATCCGGCATCGGGAGGTCATCGGGCTCGTCTACGCGGCCAACAAGCGGGGCGCCGCCGAGTTCAGCCTCGAGGACGAGCGCTTCGTCGCCCGCATGGCGGCCGAGCTGGGGCGGACGCCACTCCTGATGACCGACGCCACTCCCGAGCTGGTGGACCGGATCGCGGTCACGTCCCAGGCACTGCGCAAGGAGATGGAGGCGACCCGCTCGTTCCTCAGCAGCCTCTCCCACGAGCTGCGGGGCTCCGTAGCCGGGATCCTGGTGTCGGCGGAGCTCATCTCGGATCCGGCCTACGAGAACCTCGACGAGCAGCAGGTCCGCGCCGTTGGACGGCGCATCCACAGCGTCGCCGGCAATCTGCTGGCGCTGGTCGACAACCTCCTCGACCTGGGCCGGCTGGAGGCCGGACGCCTCGACGTCCGCCTGCAACCGGTGGACCTGCCCCCGGTCCTCGACGACGTCGCCGCCGTGATCGCACCGCTGGCCGGCCCCGCCGGGGTCAGCATCGAGTGGCCGGCGACAGCCGGCGTCCCCCGTGTGCTCGCCGACCCCATCCGCCTCCGCCAGGTGCTGGTCAACCTGCTCACCAACGCCGTCAAGTTCACCCCTTCGGGCGGGCGCGCCTGGCTGGAGATCGAGGCCGACCCGGAGGGCGTCTGCCTGGCCGTCTGCGACACCGGCAAAGGCATCCCGCCCTCCGAGACGCAGAGGATCTTCGAGCCGTTTGAGCGGGGGGACGGCGTGCAGGTCCAGGGTGTCGGCCTCGGCCTGGCGATCTGCCGGACGATCGTGGAGCTCCATGGCAGCCGGCTGGAGCTGAGCAGCCAGCCCGAGGTGGGCAGCCGCTTCTGGTTTCGCCTCCGCCGATCGCGTGAACCCCTCCCCCCTCGCCTCCTCCGCCCGTCCGGCGGTCAGAGCGCGGTACCCGGTCAGGACGGGCGGCCCGCCTCGATCCTCGTGGTCGAGGACGACGACGCCAGCCGCCAGTCGATCAGCGACGTCCTGAGCGCGGCCGGCTATCGGGTGCGCTCGGTGGCCACCCGGCGCGGTGCCCTGGAGTCGATCGCCGGCGGAGCCGTGGACGCCGTCGTCCTCGACGTCCAGCTCCCCGACGGCAACGGTCTGGAGATCATCGGGACGCTCCGCAGCGGGGTCGACCGGCCGCTCGCGGTGGTCGTCCTCTCCGCCGACCGGATCGGGGACACCGCCGAGCGGGCAATGGCGGCGGGTTGCGACCGGTTTGGGCTCAAGCCGATCGCGGCCCGGGATCTGCTCGCGCTGATCGCAGGCGCCGTGGAGGAACGCCAGGCCGGCTCACCGGCGCGTCCTCACGACTAGCCCCACCTAGGCGGGGATGGCCCAGGTCAGGCTGTCCCCGGTGTCATCGAGAGCGGTGGGGCGGCTGGGGACCCCGTAGCTGAGCCAGCCGGTGGTGCAGCTCTCCGCCGACAGCTGCTGCAGCGACAGCTCCGGCTGGCGGCCCACGGTCGGACCCGTGGCGACCCCGACCTGGGTCTTGTCCGGCTCGGTCAGAACGAACTGGAAGGGCGACACGATCGACTCGACCGGCCCAGCGCAGATCCGCAGCTGGACGGCGGCGTAGAAGGCGCCGGAAGGCAGCGGGTTGTTGATCGAGCTCCCCGAGCCGAAATGGTCGGCATAGCCGAGCAGGGTGACGCTGCCCCCGGTGAGCGTGGCCTGGGTGACGTCGATCACGATCGGCGGCGAGGCCGGGGCGGAGTTGCCGGGAGCGGTCGGGCTCAGCTCGGTGGTGGGCCTGGTGGCGCCCCCCGCACCCCCGGAATGAGCCGCGGCCGTCGACACCGCCTCCGCCGGCCCGCTGGTGGCGTGGTACACGCCGAACGCCACGCCCGCGACCACGATCACGGCGGCCACCAGGAGGGCTGGACGGGAGGTGAGCCCGGTCCGCGAGCGCCGACCGGGTGCCGGCTGCGCCGCCCGCGGTCCCGTGTCCCGGCCCTCGGGCGGGGCCGCGCGTCGCGGCGGCGAGACCACGCGGCGCGAAGCGGGCGGCGGATCGGGATGAAGAGGGAGGACGGCGGCCGCGCTGCGGCGGCGGGCCAGCTCGTCAGACCGGGTGATGAGGAGATTGCGTTGCAGGTTGTAGCCAATCTCGGTCAGCTCGCCGTCACGGCGCTGGCGTTCCAGCTCGGCCAGTCGCTCCTCCAGCTCCACCCGAGCACCAACCTCCGCCATCGGCGCGGTCCAGCCCCCGGAGAGAGTCAGGCGCCGCGGAGCGGAGCCGATCCCCCACCCCGGCGGCGCCCCGCCGGCGGGCGCGGCGAGACAGCCACCCCGACATTCTGCGGCCGGCCCGCGCAGGGCGGCTACCACCCAAATTCGGTGGTCCGACCGCCCCATGTGGGGGCTGGTACGTGCTCCCCGCAACCCGTAGCCTGGTGTCGGCGGGGGGGCTCGCCGGACTCTCAGATCGAGGCCCAGCGAGGAGAGCCCAGGAGGCGCCGTGGTCATGGGGGGGTGGCTGGCTCCGCGACCGGGGGGGCGCGATCCAGGACCACGGCGCCAGGGCGCTCCGGGGGGTTGGGGAAGCCCGGAAAGCCGCGGTCCTGACGGTCAGCGCGAAGAGGAGGAACCGTGGTCGAGATAGGGGCGTGCCCGCCGTGATGTCCCGATTTGGCCGCCGCCCGGAGAGCCCCAACCCACTCGACGCGTCCGCTGTCAAGACGTCCATCCCCCTCGGGGAGATGCTGGTGGGCAGGGGTGCGGCGACTCCGGCGTCCGTACGCGCCGCCATCCGTCGTCAACGCCGCGACAAGCGCAGGATCGGCGAGCTGCTGGTTGACGCCGGTGTCCGTGAGGGGGAGGTCGTCGCCGCCCTCGCGGAGCAGCTCGGCTACGACCCGGTCGACCTGGAGAAGGTCACTCCCGAGCAGGAGGCCCTCTACCTCATCGACCCGGCGACGGCGCACGCGCTGGGCGCCCTCCCGCTGCTCCTCGACGATCTCGGGATGGTCCATTGCGCCGTGGCCGACCCGGCGGACACGGCCCGCATGGCGAGCCTCCAGGAGACGGTGGGACACCCCGTCTTTCCACGTCTGGCGGGGCGGCTGGCCCTGGAACGGGCCCTGGATCGCCACTACACCGTGCTCCACAAGGTCGACCACGCGGTGGCGCGCGCCGTCGTCGATCGGCAGGAGGCACCCGCTGCCAGCCTCGCCATACCGCTGCGCGCCGACGCCCCCGTGGTGCAGATCGTCGATCTGCTGCTCACCCAGGCATTGCGCGACCGCGCCTCCGACGTCCACGTCGAGCCCCAGGCAGACCGGCTCCGGATTCGCTTCCGGATCGACGGGGCGCTGCACGACGTCAACGACCTCCCCACCACCCTGGTGGGGCCGATCGCCTCACGACTCAAGATCCTCGCCAACATGGACATCGTCGACCGCCATCGCAGCCAGGACGGCCAGCTGGAGATGACCATCGACGGACGGCCGGTGGACATCCGGGTTTCAACCATGGAGACGATCTGGGGGGAGAAGGTGGTGCTCCGGCTCCTGGATCGCACGAGGTCGCTCGTCCCTCTCGCCGAGCTCGGATTGCAGCCGGCAGCCCGCGAACGGGTGCGACGGCTCATCGACTCCCCGTACGGGATGCTGGTGGTGGCCGGACCCACGGGCGCCGGCAAGACCACCACGCTCTACGCGGCGCTCAGCGAGCTGGACAGCGCGGCCCGCAACATCACGACCATCGAGGACCCGGTCGAGTACCGCTTCGAGAACATCAACCAGGTCCAGATCAACCGGCTGGCGGGGACCACTTTCGCCAACGGCCTCAAGGCGATCCTGCGCCAGGACCCGGACATCATCCTGGTCGGCGAGGTCCGGGATGTGGAGACCGCCCAGATCGCGATCCAGTCGGCGCTGACCGGCCACCTCGTGCTCTGCTCGATGCACTCCGCCGACTCGGTGGGGGCGATCTACCGCTTCATCGACATGGGGATCGAGCCCTATCTGGTGGCCTCAGCGCTGATCGGCGTGGTCGCCCAGCGACTGGTGCGACTCGTCTGCGAGCGATGCGCAGGTTCGGCGCCGCCGACCGCGGCGGAGGCCGCCTTCTTCCGGGCCACCACCGGCACCGAGCCCCCCGCCCGCATGCCTCAGGCGGCCGGCTGCGCGCGCTGCACCGGGACCGGCTTCCACAGCCGCGTGGGCGTCTTCGAGTGCCTCCAGGTCGACGATCCGGTCCGGGAGAAGATCGTGGCGAGATCGCGTCACGCCGAGCTCCTGGAATCGGCCGTCGTCAACGGGATGCACACCCTCCAGGAGGCCGGCTGTGACATGGCCGCCAGTGGCCGCACCACCCTCGCCGAGGTGATGCGCACCGTGTACACGATCTGAGGCGCGCCGGGTGATCGACGCAGCTTCCGCGCAGCCCCGACGGATACAGCTCTTCGAGTACACCGCCATCAACCCCGATGGCACGGAGGTCAAGGGGGTGATGGAGGCCGCCGACCAGGAGGCCGTCTGGCACGCCATCGCGGTGCGCGGACTGCGGCCGACCACGGTCAAAGCGCGCTCGCGGGCCCCGCTGGGCGGCTTCCTGGACGGGCTGACCAAGGTCAAGCTCCAGGAGATCGTCGTCTTCTGCCGGCAGCTCTCCACCTTTGTCCGGGTGGGGGTACCGCTCACCTCCGCGCTGGAGACGATCGCGGAGGGGGCCGCCAGCAAGCGGATGCGCCAGGCGTGCGCCTCCATGGTCGCCGACCTGGAGCGGGGTGGCCTGCTGAGCGCCGCCATCGCGCGCCACCCGCAGGTATTCCCCCCGGTGCTCGCCGACCTGCTCCGGGCCTCCGAGATGACCGGCCACATCGACGAGGTGCTGATCCGCTCCGCCGACCACTTCGAACGTGAGCTGGAGACCCGGACCAAGATCCGGGGTGCCTTGATGTACCCGGCGATCGTGCTCTGCATGGCGCTGGCGGTGGGAGCCGGGCTGGTGATCTTTGTCCTACCCCAATTCCGAGAGCTCTTCGCCGAATACGGCGCCAAGCTGCCCGCGCTGCCGGCGGCGCTGCTCGGCTTCAGCACCTTCGTCGGAACCAACATCGCCTGGATCCTGCTGGGGCTGCTCGCCGTCATTCTGGGCGGCGGCTACTACCTGCGCACGGAGAGGGGCAGGATGCAGTCCAACCGCGTCCTGCTCCGCCTCCCCGCCGTCGGGGAGATGATGCGGGCCGCCAGCATCGAGCGCTTCTGCCGGGCGCTCAGCGACACGCTGGCCGCCGGCGTGCCCGTGAGCACCAGCTTCTCGGTGGTGGTGGAGAGCACCCGCAACCCCGTCTACCGGAGGGCTCTCCGCGAGGTCGGAGCCCAGGTCGCCATCGGCGAGAGCTTTTCACGCTCGCTGCGCCAGACTTCGCTTTTCCCGCCGCTGGTGGTCCAGATGGTCAGGGTCGGCGAGGAGACGGGCACCCTCGATGAGCATCTCGCAGAGACGGCCAAGCTGTATGACAGCGAGCTGGACAACCGGCTCAAGCGGCTGACCGCGGTCGTGGAGCCGCTGCTCATCGTGAGTGTCGGGTCGATCGTCGGTCTGGTCGCCATCTCGCTGATCCAGTCCATCTACGGCTTCGCATCGGCGTTCAAGGGATGAGGGGCGGCCTCCCCGGTCCCCGGTGCGGGACGCCGGCCTCCTCCCGTCGCCCCGGGCGGCGAGGCGAGGAGGGCATGACCCTCATCGAGATGCTGGTGACCATCGCGATCATCGGCATCGGCGTGGTCGGTATCGCCTACGGCTTCACGGCGGTCGTGCGCAGCTCCGGCGACACGCAGGAGCAGGCGACCCTCGACGGGGCGGCCCACTACCTCGCCGGCTACATGCAATCGGATGCCGACGTGGCATACCAGGCCTGCGCGACCAGCTACCCGGCACCGTCAACGACCGACCCGAGCGCCGCAGCGGCGGCGTACCTGAATGACGGT
>PLOF01000077.1:47751-77885 GCA_003142035.1 Candidatus Dormiibacterota bacterium | reverse complement strand
CCTCGACGCTCTGACCGGCGCCGTCGCGACACCCTGGCCCGCGCCCCAACGCGGCGAACACAGAGCCTCCCCGCTATCCTCGGGAGCGTGGCCGCCGTCACCTGGGCCGGCTTCGCCGCCGGCATCGCCATCCTGCTGCTCACCGCGGGGAGCGTCTTCGGGACGCTGGTCGTCCCGCGTGCCACCGCGCCCCGGTTGACGGTGCTCATCACGGGGGCGGTCCGGCGAGCCTTCCTTCTCGTGACCGACCGGGTGGATGACTACCTGGCCCGGGATCGCATCGAGGCCCTCATCGGCCCCGTCCTCCTCATCGGCCTGCTGGTGGCATGGGTCGCCCTCGTCTTCCTCAGCTTCGCGCTCCTCTTCTGGCCCTTCGTGGCGAGCTTCGGCGCAGCCCTCCAGATCACCGGGTCGTCGATGTTCACCCTCGGCTTCGCCACCCCCCGGGGTGCCGCCCCGGTCGCGCTCGCCTTCCTCTGCGCCGCCAGCGGCCTGGTGCTCGTGGCCCTCCAGATCGCCTACCTCCCCACCATCTATGCCGCCTTCAACCGCCGGGAGACGCTCGTGACCATGCTCGCCTTCCTGGCCGGCGTCCCGGCCTGGGGCCCGGAGGTGCTCATCCGGCACGAGCTGATCGACAACAAGGAGCGGCTCGGGTGGCTCTACGAGCGCTGGACGGAGTGGGCCGCCGACGTCTCCGAGACCCACACCACCTACCAGCAGCTGCTCTACTTCCGCTCACCCAAGGCCCTGCGCTCCTGGGTGATCGGGCTGCTCGCGGTCATGGACGCGGCGGCGCTCCACCTCAGCCTCTCCCCACTCACCGCACCGGCGTCGGCGCGCCCGCTCCTGCGCATGGGCTACGTGGCCCTCGACGACCTGGCCGGCACCCTGGGCATCGCCGTCGACCCCGACCCCGACCCGGCCGACCCGATCCAGCTCTCCCAAGCCGAGTTCGACGACGCGGTCCGCAGGCTCGCGTCGGTGGGATGGAAGCTCGAGAGGAGCCAGGCCGAGGCCTGGAAGCACTTCCACGGCTGGCGGGTCAATTACGAGGCCGCCGCCTACGGGCTCGCCCTCCGACTCGACGCGCCGCCTGCGCTCTGGTCCGGTGAGCGGCGCAAGGGGCGCAATGCGGTCATCCAGCCTGTCCGCCCCTCCCACCGCGTCCCGCTCGAGGGCGAGAAGGAGAAGCTCCTGCAGGCCGGCGCCAAGCGCCGCGCCGCGCGCCGGGCCGCCGAGCACGAGCTCCACGCCCACCACGACGACGAGGTGGGGCCACCGGAGGCTCACACCTGACAGGGCGTCCGCAGCCGGTCCGCCGGGCGACGGCACCCCCGGGGCCGGCGCCGGCGAACCGGATCGTCCAAGGGATTTAGGCCCGAGGGGACGGTGACCCTCTCCCCTAGCCCGCACCGGTACCGCCGGGGATGCTGGCGCAGATGCTCGTCTCCGACTTCGTCCAGATCGACCAGCCGTTCGAGGAGGTGCGCGACGAGCTGGTCGCCGCCGGGCCCGACTGGCTCGGGGCCTCGCTGGTCGCCGCCTATGAGGAGGGCGAGCAGCTGAGCCTCCGGGTCAGCTCCGCGATCGGGCCGATCCGGCTCAGCAAGCGGGTCTCGGCGGAGCTCGGCGAGCTGGTGCTCAAGTCCGATCGGGTCACGCAGCCGCTGCGCTGGCGGGCTGCGGGCGCCACCGGCCTCTTCCCCGCCATGGTCGCCGAGCTCGAGTTCACCCCGATGGGGACCTCGATGACCTCGATCAGCTTCATGGGCCGCTACGTGCCGCCACTGGGGCCGCTCGGCCGGGAGGTGGACCGTATGCTCCTGCACCGGCTCGCCCAGGCGAGCGTGCGCGCTCTCCTCTCCCACGTCGTCGAGCGGTTCGCCGGCGGCGACGGACAGCCGCGGCTGCGCGTCACCGGGACCGCCGCCGTGCGAGTGGGCGCCGGGTGATCCCAGAGGCGGACGCGGTGCCGGCTCTCCACGCGCTGCGCCCCCCTGCACTCGAGCGCGCCGCTGGAGACGCCCCTCGGGGCCGGACCCACGGGAGATCTCACGGGGTCAGCCCGCTGCCCCTGCGGACGGTCGCGATCGACCGCTACCTGGAGACGATCTTCTGCATCGCCGCCGAGGACGAGCCGGTGCGGCCAAGCCGGATCGCCCAATGGCTCGGCGTGAAGGCCCCCACCGTGAGCATCGGGCTCCGCCGGCTCCGAGCCGGAGGTTGGATCCAGACCGAGCTGGACCGGCGCGTCACCCTCACCGCCGCGGGCCGCGATGCCGCCGAGACCATCGTCCGCCGCCACCGGCTGGCCGAGTGCTGGCTCACCGACGGGCTCGGACTGGACTGGGCGAGTGCTCACCTGGAGGCGACGCGCCTCTCGGCCTCGCTCTCCGACACCGTCCTCGCCCGGCTCGACATCTCCCTCGGCGAGCCGAGGACCTGCCCGCACGGTCACGCCATCCCCGGCCGGACGGCCCCCTACGGAGAACTGGTCGCCCTCGCCGAGCTCGGTCCGGGCGCGGTGGGAGCAGTGCGGCGCATCTCCGAGATCATCGAGCACGAATCCTTCGAACTCCTCCGCGCGCTGGCGGCCGCCGGAGTGCGCACCGGGGTCGAGGTCACCATCGAGCCCGGCGGGAGCGGAGATGGGATCACCCTCGCCGTGGGCGGCCGGGAGCACGCCATTGCCCTCGCGCCCGAGACGGCGCGGATGATCTGGGTCGAGGTCGCG
Organism: Candidatus Dormiibacterota bacterium; assembly: GCA_003142035.1. GTDB lineage: Bacteria > Chloroflexota > Dormibacteria > Aeolococcales > Aeolococcaceae > Changshengia. The sequence goes on along the minus strand of PLOF01000077.1, from coordinate 75,148 downwards.
TAGCCCGAACATCACGCCCGGGCGGGCCGGAGACCACAGCGTCGAAGGAGGCCCGAGACACCAGTGGAAAAGGGCCGTTGGGCTCTGGTGCGCGGGAAACGCAGGGGCCACCCTGGGATGCCTTAGGAGGATCGGCTTGATGCGCACCGCGATCGTGTACGAGGGGACGCAGGGCAGCAGCGCGGCCGTGGCCCGGATCATCGCCGCCGAAGCCGCCGTGCACGGCCCGGTCATCGTCGGAGAGGTGCACGAGATCCCGCTCGCGGAGCTCGACGGTGTCGAGTTCTTGGTCGTGGGCGGCCCGACCCACCACTGGGAGGATTGGGCCGACGTGGCCCGGACCCAGAGCGCGGCCCACGTGCTCCGCGACTTCCACCCACCGACCGACGGGGTTCGAGGCTGGCTGGACCACCTGCCGCCGCGACCGAGCTTCTCCGCCGCCACCTTCGACACCCGGGAGCCGGGTCTACGTGTGCTCAACGGGACCGCCGCCCTCGCTCTCTACCGTGCCCTGCGCCGCAGGGGCTGCCACCTGGTCACGCGCCCGGCGAGCTTCCTGGTCAAGCCCGGTCAGATGTCCGAGCTGATGGAAGGAGAGCAGGAGCGGGCCAGCAGCTGGGCGGTGCAGGTCTTCCGCCGTGCGGAGCACCACCACCCGATGCGGGTTGGCTGAGGCGTTAGCAGAGTGGTGAAGAGCCCCCGACGGTCCTGACGCCCCCATCCTCGGCGATGCGTGCGTCGCCTCACCGGTCTGCGAACGACATCCCTCGCCGGGAGTTCTTCACCACCCTGCCGGGGGCGGACCTCTCCCGCGCAGGCGGCGCAGGCGCCGCCTGCCGAATCGGGGGGGCTGCATCACACCGTTCATGGGCTGCACCGAAGCACGTCGCCAGTGGCACGGCCTGGAGGCCGACTAACGATACTAGACAAGACGAGACGTCTCGTCTAGTATCGTCTCAATGCCTGCCGCCGAAGCCGCCCCACCGAGGCGTCGCGAAGCCCGGACGGCAGGGGCTCGCGAGCGGATCCTTGGCGCCGCCCGACGCTCTCTGAGCGCCGGAGGACTGCCGCCCCTCGCCACCCTGGCCGACCAGGCGGGCGTGTCGCGAACCACCGTTTACCGTCTGGTCGCGTCGCGGGGCGAGCTGCTCCGGTTCCTCGAGGTCGAGCCCGACCCGAGCGCTCGCGAGCGCGTGCTGGCCGAGGCCGCCACGCTCTTCGGAGCGCACGGCCTGGCGGGTCTCTCGATGGATGAGCTCGCCGACCGCGCCGGCGTCTCCCGCGCCAGCCTGTACCGGCTCTTCCCCGGCAAGGCTGCCCTCTTCCGCGAGGTGGTGCGCGCCAACGCGCCGTTCATCCCCGTCGCGTTGGCCTTCGCCGAGCACGCCGGCGACCCTCCGGAGCAGCTGATGCCGGTGATCGCGCGGGCCCTGGTCCAGAGCGCGCAGGGCCACGTGGGCCTGGTCCGCACCCTGCTCGTCGAGCTATCGGGGCCGGATGTCGACGCCGAGCTCGCGCGCCAGCTCGCGCTCTCCGAGACCATCGGCCCGGTCGCCGCGTATCTGCTCCGGCAGATGGCGGAGGGCCGGCTGCGGCAGATGGATCCGGTGATCGCGCTCATGGCCTTCGTCGGCCCGCTGATGATGCACCTGATCACGCGGGACCTCGCCGAGCGGGCCCTCGGCTTCGACACCCCGCTCGAGGCAGCAGCCGATGAGCTGTCGTCCGCATGGCTGCGAGCGATGAAGCCGGGCGGGGCGGCGTCCCGATGAGTGCTCCGTCGGTGGCCGTCTCCGTCGAGGGACTGACCAAGGCGTTCGGATCGATCCGGGCCTTGGACGGCGTCTCCCTCACCGTCGGTGCCGGGGAGATCTACGGCCTGCTCGGTCCCAACGGCGCGGGCAAGACCACCCTGATCCGCTCCCTGGTCGGGCTGATCACCGTCGACACCGGAACCGTGACGGTGCTGGGTCGCCGTCTGCCCGACCGCGCCGTGCTCGCCGAGATCGGATACATGCCCCAGTCGCCCGCCCTCTACGCCGATCTCACGGTGGAGGAGAACGTCCGCTTCTTCGCCGCCGTTCACGGCCTCGACCGGCCTGCGGCCGCACGGAGCACCGCGGACGCGTTGGAGTTCGTCGACCTCAGCCCGCGGCGCCGCTCGGTAGTGGCCACGCTGAGCGGCGGGATGCGCCAACGCGTCTCGCTGGCATGCGCGCTGGTCCACCGGCCGCGGCTGCTCCTCCTCGACGAGCCGACGGTCGGGGTCGATCCGCAGCTGCGCGCCGAGCTCTGGCGGCGGTTCACCACGATGTCCGGCGAGGGCACGACCATCATCGTCTCCAGCCACGTCATGGACGAGGCAGAGCGCTGCGGCCGCCTGGGGCTCGTGCGCTTTGGCCGGATGCTCGCGGAGGGCACATCCGCCGAGCTGCGACGGCTGGCCGGGGTGGAGCGGCTCGAAGACGCCTTCCTGGTGCTCTCGGAGAGCAGGCCGTGAGCGGGCGGCGCGCCGGCGCGATCAGCCTCCGGATCCTCCAGCAGTTCCGCCACGATCGGCGCACCCTGATGCTTCTCTTCGGCGCGCCGATCATCCTGCTCGGCCTCTTCTACTTCCTGACCGGCGGCGGCTCCAGCCTCCCCGCCGTCGACGTGGTCAACCTCGACCGGGGCCCGCTGGGCGCTGTCCTCGCCGCCGACCTCGGTCAATCCACCGAGATCAACGTCGCCCGAACCACGGAGGCCCGGGCGGCAAGCGACCTGAGCGCCGACGCGGTGGCCGCCTACGTCGTCCTGCCAGCCGATCTCTCGGCGCGCGCGCAAAGCGGCGACGTCATCGCTCCGACGGTCCATCTGGAGGGCACCCAGCCCGCGCTCACCCAGCCGGTGCTGCTGGCCCTCGACCAATCGGTGACACGTGCCTCCCGCAACCTGGTGGCCGCGGAGGGAGTGCACGTGCCGGTGCTCGAACCGAGCCTCGACTACCTTCACGGCGGGCCCGGTCTCGACACCCTCGACTACTTCGGGGGAGCGTTCATCGGGCTGGTCGTATTCCTCCTGGTGTTCGTCGTCACCATCATCGCCTTCCTCCGGGAGCGCAGCCAGGGAACCCTGGAACGGCTGATGGCGAGCCCGCTCCGGCGCGCCGACATCGTGGTCGGCTACATCGGCGGCTTCATGGTGGTGGCGACCGTGCAGGCGGTGGAGGTCGTGGTCTTTACCCTCTACGCGCTCCACGTCCACAACCAGGGCAACGTGGCATTGATCGTCCTGCTCACCCTGCTGATGACCCTGGTGGCGGTGAACCTCGGCATCTTCCTCAGCATGTTCGCGACCACCGAGTTTCAGGCGGTGCAGTTCATCCCGCTCGCGATCGTTCCCCAGGTGCTGTTGAGCGGGATCGTCTTTCCGATCGCCACCGAACCGAGCTGGCTCCAGGTGGTATCGCGGCTGCTGCCGCTCACCTACGGCGTCGACGGGCTGCGCGACGTGATGCTGAAGGGCAATGGGCTCACCTCCGGCCCCCTCCTGCTCGACGTCGCCGTGGTGGTGGCCTTCGCGGTGGCACTCATCGCCGCGGCGACGGCGACGCTCCGGCGGAGCGCCTCCTGAGGCCGACCGCTGGTCAGAGCGCGGGGACCGCCCCGAAGGCTCTGCCGCTCACGAAGGTGGCCTCGATCGAGATGAAGCGCACCACGGCATCGGTGAGGAACGGCCAGTCGTCGGGCAGCATCCTCCGGGCCTCGGCCAGCTCCGCCGCGCTGACGATCTCCGAGGCCACCCCCTGAACCAGGACGCTCCAACCCCAGGTGCCGGCCGGGTCGTACCGGTCGGTCTCGAAGGCGACGACCGAGCGATGCACCGCCGCGTCCAGCTTGGCTCCGGGCACGGACCGCAAGACCACCCTCTCCCCCACCACGACATAGGCGACCGGCAGGATGGCCGGCAGCGCGCGCACGCTCACCCCTACCCTGCCGACCGCCAGGGTCGCGAGCAAATCGAAGCAGCGGGCACGGGACAGCTCACGCAGGCTGAAGAGGCGTCGCTCCATGGACCCCCAGCATCCCCGCCAGGAACCCGCTCAGGCTAGGGGCAGTCGCCTCACCCGTTTCGGGACCTTCGGCCCTAAAGGGATATTCAGCGCTGACCGAGGCGCCGGCCGGTGACCTCCTCGATGGTGATCCGGACCCAGCGCTCGGGCGCCCGGGTCACCCAGGAGTGCAGGGGACCGCGCCGGAGCGCCTCGACCTCACCGGGGTCGGTGACCACACTCGACGTCCCGCGAACCACCACGCTCCAGCCGGCGCGCTCCAGGGGATGGCTCTCGTCAACCTCGAAGACCACCTGGTAACCCTCGCCCACAGCGCCGAGCGCCGTGCCCTCGGCGGTGCAGAAGACCACGGCGTCCTCGTCGGCCAGGTAGTTGACCGGGAGCACCATCGGCCGACCGTCCAGGACGAAACCGAGCCTGCCCACGAAGGAGTGGTACTGGAGCAGCTCGAGGCACTCCTTCTTGCTGAGGTCGTGGAGCGGTCTCTGGCTGGTGGGCATCGGCTCCTCCTCATTGTGGCCCTCGACTCCGAACACCATACCGAGAACGGGGTCGCCTCTGGACCACAAACCGGGCCGCGGGCCTCCGCAGGGCTGTCGGACGTGTCCAGACCGGCGACATTCGGGCCAGCACCCCCGGCCGATGGCCCCTGCCGTCGTCTGTCACCCTAGACTTTGCCTCATGCCCGAGGTGACCCAGACCTCTCGACTCCTCGATGCGGTGGTCGCGCTCTCCGCCGATCTCAGTCTCCCCAACGTCCTGAAGCGAATCGTCGAGGCGGCGGCGGAGGTCAGCGGGGCCCGCTATGCGGCCCTGGGCGTGCTCGGCCAGGGGCAGCCCGACCTGAAGCGCGGCCTGGTCGAGTTCGTCACCCACGGCATCGACGGCAAGGGCATACGCGCCATCGGCCACCTCCCCCAGGGAGTGGGGGTCCTCGGCCTGCTGATCACCGATCCGAAGCCCCGGCGGATCGCCGACATCGGGGCCCACCCTGCCTCCGCCGGCTTCCCCGCGCACCACCCGCCGATGACGTCGTTTCTCGGGGTCCCCGTCATGGTGCGTGATCAGGTCTTCGGCAACCTCTACCTGACCGAGAAGCAGGGCGCGGCCGAGTTCTCGAAGTCCGACGAGGACCTGGTGGTGGCGCTCGCCGGCGCCGCCGGAGTCGCCATCGAGAATGCGCGGCTGCACCAGCGGCTCGAGCAGCTGGCGGTGCTGGGAGAGCGAGAGCGCATCGCGCGCGACCTCCACGACACCGTGATCCAGCGGCTCTTCGCCACCGGGATGGGCCTCCAGAGCCTGGTCGGCCGCATGGAGGAGAGCGACCTTCGCGAGCGGCTGCAGCAGGCCGTCGATGAGCTGGACGAGACCATCCGGGAGATCCGCATCACCATCTTCGACCTCGAGGCCCGCGATGCCGAGAAGGAGGGCCTGCGAGCCCGAGTGCTCGCCCTGGCCGGCGAGGCGACGGCGACGCTCGGTTTTGCGCCGAGGGTGCACATGGACGGCCCGCTCGACGCGGCTACGGACGCGACCACCCAGGAGGAACTCCTCAAGACGCTCCGGGAGGCCCTCTCCAATGTTGTCCGGCACGCCAGCGCGAGCAGCGTCGAGGTCCTCCTCCGCGCCGGCTCGGGAACGGTCACCCTCCGCGTGGCGGACAACGGCGTGGGGATCCCGAAAGACGCTCGGCGCGGGCACGGCCTCGACAACATGCAGACCCGGGCGGAGTCACTGGGGGGCGTCTGCGAGCTCAGCGTGCGCCGCGGTGGAGGGACGGTCGTCAGCTGGCGGGTTCCCGCCTCGCCCTGAGAGGCGGGAAGGATCAGCAGGGAGCGTGCTCGAGAGGTGCCAGGTGGAGGGGCCCCGGCGCTCCGGTGGCGGTTGCCCCCGGCGCTTCCCCAGCCGATGCGGTGAAGCGGGCCGGGCCCCTCGCTTGACCTGACCCCAGCATCATGCCCACGCCTCCGTGACCGGCACTGGAGGACAAGGTCACCCATCGACCCGGCAATAAGCCTTCACGCACTAGGGCCGCTAGTCACATTGATAAAGGACGGCTGGCTCTTGTTGGTCCCGGGCGAATGCCCCAGCATGGGGCATATCGGCCTGACACCACTAGGGAGACCACACCATGACCAAGGCTCTTCGCTGGCGCGTCTTCACCCTCCAGGCAGGGCTCATCGTCGTCTTCGGCGCTCTCGCCGGATTCACGCTCTGGGCGTCCTCCTACGTGCAGAGCTCGGTGACCACCCAGCTCGCCGCCCAGGACATCATCTTCCCGGCCGCCAACAGCCCCGAGATCACGGTCCTTCCCGCTGTCGACGCCGCCGCCATGCGGCAGTACGCGGGGCAGCTGCTGACCACGGGCCCGCAGGCCGAGGTCTGGGCCAACAACTTCATGAAGGTCCACCTCAGCGCGATGCCGACCTACGACGCGGCGGCCACCCTTGCCAGGGCCAACCCGACCAGCACCGCTGACCAGGCGACCTGGGAGACCGTCTTCATGGGCACCACGGACCGCAGCATGCTGCTCAACGCGTACGGCTGGTGGACCCTCGGCAGCTACACCGCGCTCGCCGGCATCGGCCTGCTGATCGCCGCCCTCGCCGTCGTCGGCACCTTCGTCTTCGAACTGGTGGCCTGGCGGCGGCAGTCTCCGGCCACGGTGCCCGTGACGGCCCAAGCTTCCGCTCCCGCGTTCGGCGCGGCGGGGTCGGTGCCGGCGGTCGGTATCGCCCAGATGACCAAGCACGACAGCTGACCCAAGTTCCCCCTCTCTAACGGCCCGCCGGTTCCGACCGGCGGGCCGTTCCCATGTCCGGGGCCAGAGGGACGGCGAGGTGGCAGCCTTCCCCACCGCGGCTCCCGGACCGCTCAGATCAAGGAAGCGAGCAGATGGGCGAGGGAGTGCGCCTCACGGCAACCCGGAGCGGCATCCAGGCCGCTCAGATCAAGGATGCGAGCAGCAAGGAGCGTCACGCCAGCGGGGAGTGGCGTCCGGGTCGCTCAGAGCAAGGAGGCGAGGAGCAGGGCGAGGGAGCGCACTGGAGTGCGTGACCGAGCGCGCGGACGAGCCGACCAAGAGATGGTCACGTCCCAAACGACGCCGCTCAGGCCGCCCAGATCAAGGAAGTGAGCAGCGGAAGGAGGGAGCGCACTTGACGTGCGTGACCGACTGAGCAGCGGAACTGACGCGGAGCTGGGTGGAAATGAGCGGCGGCGTCAGGCGGCGGGGTTGAAGTGGCGCCACTCCCCCGCCCCCGGCTCGTCGTCGTCCATCTCGACGTCCTCGGGGAGCTCGGTGCGCCAGGGGAGCATGAGGTCAAAGACGATCTCCTGGATCGTCCAGAGCATGTCCATGATCTCGGTGACCTTGACGTGACGGCGGGCCAAGGTCTCCTCGACCTGACGGCAGGCGGTCTCGTCGCCGGTGAGGCGAACCGCCTTGCGCGCGAAAGTGAAGACCCGCTGGGCGCGCACGGCGACGTCCGGCGGAACCTCCTTCATCCCCTGGAGGTGCGTCTCCTCGCACAGCTCGATGGCGGAGTCAACGCGCTCTACGAGCCGGCGGAGCCTCGTCCGCTCCACCACCTCGAGGTGATGGCGCCGACGGGCGCGGTGAACCTCCTGGGTAGCGTTCTCGATGAGCAATACTTGTCTCCCCTGTGACCCGCGGCACCCGCCGCGCCGCGGTTCCGTCCATAGGCTAGCCCGATCGGTCGTTGACATCAACAGCCACGCTGGTGTCAGATTGATGCATGGATCGCATCAATGCCGACCTGTTACGGACTTTTATCGAAGTGGCGCGCCTGGAGCATCTGGGGCGAGCGGCCGAAGCGCTCCAGAACGACCAGTCCACCGTCAGCCGGAAGATCGTGCGTCTGGAGCACGAGGTGGGCGTGCCCCTCTTCGAGCGGATCGGCCGTTCGATCCGGCTCACCAAGGCTGGACGGCGCTTCGTCGGCCGGGCCGAACGCATCCTCGGGGAGATGCGTGACGCCGTCGCGGAGGCGGCCGGCACCGTGTCGGCCGAGACCGGGGAGGTCCACCTCGGATTTCTCCACACGGTCGGCGCCCGCTGGCTGCCCGAGCGGCTGGCCCGCTTCCTCGACCAATACCCGGGGGTGCGCTTCATCCTCGAGGAGGGGACCACCGGCGAGATCGTCGCCGGCGTGCTGGACGGTAGCTTCGACCTGGGCATCCTGGGCCCCCCGCCGGCCAACACCCCGGAGTTGGAGCTGGTCCCGCTCTTCCGTGAGCGCATCGCCGTCGTGGTCCCGCTCGAGCACCACCTGGTCGGCCGGTCGTCGGTCACCCTCCGGGACATCGCCACCGAACCACTGATCCTCCCCCGGTCGCGCACCGGCCTTCGGCGGGTCATCGACGACGCCTTTGCCCGCCAGGGCTTGAGCGAGCGCGTCGCCTACGAGGGAGATGACTTCGCGATCGTGCAGGGGCTGGCCGAGGCCGGGCTGGGGATCACCCTCCTGCCGATGCCTCTGCCCACCCCCTCCAGCCGGGTGGTGGTGATCCCGCTCCGCGACCCCCCGATCGCCCGCACCATGGCAATCGCCTGGGACCGCCGCCGCACCCTGCCACCGGCAGCCCAGCTCTTCTGCCGCCGGATCGTCGAGGGGGTCAGCGGCCCCGCCGGTCGCACCGCCACCGGATAGCCGGGCCTAGGGAGAGAGGCGGTTGAGGTCCCGGGGAAAAAGGGTGGTCTCGCGCACGTTCGAGGCGTCCACGAGCTGGGCGACCCAGCGCTCGAGCCCTATGGCGAAACCGCCGTGGGGGGGCATCCCGTGCTTGAAGGCCATCAGGTATGCCGCGTAGTTCTCGGGATCCTCGCCCCTGCTGACCAGCGCATCGACATAGTCCTGGTAGCGGTGGAGCCGCTGGCCGCCGGTGACCAGCTCCATTCCCCGGAAGAGGAGGTCGAAACCCGCCGCGAAGCCCGGCCGCTCCGGGTCCGGGTGGGTGTAGAAGGGCCGCTTGCTCATCGGGAAGCCGCGGACGAAGAGGAAATCCGAGCCGTGCTCGCGCTTTGCCCACTCCCCGAGCCAGCGCTCGTTGGCCGGCGAGAGGTCCGGCTCGTTGCTCAGGTCCTCGCCGGTGGCGGCGGTGATCATCGCCTGGGCGTCCAGGAAGTGGACGTCGGGGATGGGCTGCGGGACCTTCGGCAGCTCCAAACGGAGCACGGCGAGCGCCCCCGCCGCATCCCGCTCGACGGCGGCCAGCATGCTGGCGATGGTGTCGGTGAGCACGGCCATGACGGTGTACTCGTTCTCGATGAATCCGACCTCGGCGTCCAGCGAGACGTACTCGTTGATGTGACGGGCGGTGTCGTGCGGCTCGGCCCGGAAGACGGGGCCCACTTCGTAAACGCGCTCAAAGACGCCGACCATCACCTGCTTGTAGAACTGCGGGCTCTGGGCCAGGTAGGCGGTCTTGCCGAAGTAGTCGAGAGCGAAGGTGGTGGCCCCCGACTCGGTGGCCGAGCCGACGATCTTCGGCGTCTGGATCTCCGTGAATCCGAGATCGTGCAGGCCGGAGCGGAAACCGGCCATGGAGGCGGCCGAGATGGCGAAATAGGCGCGGCGGCGGGGATGGCGGAGAGCCACCGGCGCGTTGTCGAGGATGGTCGGCAGCTGCGCCTTGATCACGGGACGGTAGAGGTCAAAGGGCGGGGCCTCGTCGGCCTCCGAGATCACCGTCACCGCCGGGTCGTGGATCTCGACCCCGCCAGGAGCCTGCGGCTCGGCCACCACCACCCCGGCGATACCGAGCACGGACTCGTTCTGCAGCCGGGCGAGCCTCTCGACCAGTTCGGGATCCTGGACGACCACCTGGGCGGTGCCACGGGCATCGCGGATGATGAGGAAGCTGACCCCCGCAAGCCGGCGGAGCCGGTGGAGCCAGCCCTTGAGCTGCACCCTCTCACCGACGCGGTCGCTCAGATCGTCGGTCCAGACGCGGGCGGTGAGATGAGAGATCACGAGGTGGGACTCCGACTCCTGCTGGCGGCTTCTTGCACGAATGACCCGGCCGATTGTACCGGGGGCAAGTGCCGGACCCGCCGGAGCGAGGCGGGCCGAGCAGGCGTCACCACCGTAGACTGATCCACCAGTCATGGCCGCAATCCTCTTCGCCGCCGCCGCCCTCCTGGTCCTCGCCACGGTCGCGACCGTCCTGGTCGCCCGAGGCCGGGTGGCGCCATCGCCTCTGGCCGCTCTGCCGCCCAGCCCCACCCAGGTCCGCACCGAGGCCGCGGCCATCGTCGCCGCCGCGAGGACGGAGTCCCTCGCCATCCGCGAGGCGACCACTGAGGAGGTCGCCGTCCGCAGCGCCGCCCTGGAGGCCCGCGAGGCCGCCCTGGCTGAGCGCGAGCGCACCTGGCGGGACCGCCGGGCCATCTTCGACGAGCGCCGCTTCGCCCACCGCAAGCGCAGGGAGGAGATCGACGCGCGGGTGGCCGAGGTCGTGGGGGTTCGGGAGGAGGTGCGCCGAACCATCGCCGAGCGCGCCGCGGCGGACCGTGAGACGGCCGAGCGTCTGGTGCTGGAGAATCTGGAGGCCGAGCTGGAGGCGGAGCGGGCGGAGCGGGTGGCCGAGCTCGTCGCCGAGGAGACGGGCGAGCCCGAGGCGGCGGTCCGGACCCTCCTCGTGGGTGCGCTCGAGAGGCAGTCCGAGAGCCATGTCGACACCGCACCCCGCCCCTCCCCCGTCAACCTCGAGGGACTCGATGAGGTCCGCCGCGAGCGGCTCCTCACCGCCCTGCAGGTGGTCGCAGAGTCCACCGGGACCGACCTTGGAGTCGACACCGAGCGGGAACAGGCGACCCTCCGCGGTCTGGACCCGGTAGGGCGGGAGATCGCCCGGCAGGCTTCGATCGAGGTGCTCGACCGCGGCGTGCAGGCGGCGGACGTTCCGCCCCTCCTGCTCCGCACCCGCCACCGCCTCTCGGCAGCCATCGAGGACCTCGGCGAGCGTGCGATGTGGGAGATGGCCATGGAGGGCCGCCCGGAGCTCGCTGAGCTGCTGGGTGTCCTCAACTACCGCTTCTCGTACGGCCAGAACGCCCTGCTCCACTGCAAGGAGACCGGCTACCTCTGCGGCGTCCTGGCGGCCGAGCTCGGCCTGGACCAGAGCGCGGCCCGGGAGGCGGGCACGCTCCACGACATCGGCAAGGCGGTGGACCACGATGTCGAGGGATCCCACGCCATCATCGGCGGCGAGCTGCTGCTCATCCTCGGCGTCGACCCCACCATTGCTCACGCGGTCAAGGCCCACCATTTCGACGTGGAGCCGTCGACCGACCTGGCCATGCTCACCATCTGCGCAGACGCCATCTCCGCCTCCCGGCCCGGCGCGCGGCGGGACACCCTGGCCGCCTATTTGGCCCGTCTCGAACAGCTTCAGGGCATCGCCACGCGGCATCCCCAGGTGGAACGGGCCTTTCCCCTCCAGGCAGGGCGCGAGGTCCGGATCTTCGTCAAGGCCGGCAAGGTGGCGGACCCGGAGATGCCCGCCCTGAGCGGCGAGATCGCCCGCGAGATCGAGAGCGAGATGCAGTACCCGGGGGTCATCAAGGTGACCCTGATCCGCGAGACCCAGGCGATCGCGACCGCCCCGGTTCAGATCGGGCGCAGCACGGAGCCGCTGGAGCCGGTCCTGGCCGGGGCGACGACCAAGCGGCGGCGGCGGCGCAAGAAGCGCAAGGGCGCCGGGGAGAGCAACGGGGCCGGAACCCCCGGCGAGACCGGGCCGGCGGACGCCGAGTAGCCCCAGCAGGGTAGGTCTGCTTCAGCCGCCGCTGCGGAGGGCTGCTCAGCTGCCATGGAGAAAGGAGACCATGACCTCCGCGGTCAGGTCGGGGTCCTCGTGGAAGAAGAGGTGGCCGCGACCGTCGAACCAGTAGCGGCGCGCTCCAGGGATCAGCTTGGTGAGCGCCTCGGCGTTGGCGAGCGGGACCAGGACGTCCTCGGTTCCGTGAAGGACGAGGGTGGGCACGGCGATCTCGCCGAGACGGTCACCGATGTCCGCCTCCCGGGAGGAGCGGAACTGGGCGGTGAAGACGCGTCCCGGGATCGGGTGGGCGGCCCGGTAGGCCACCTCCTCGTCGATGAACTCGGGATGCTCGCGCTGAAAGCGCTCCGCGTAGAGGACCGTGCAGGCCGTTCGATAGGCGTCGGCCGGCGTCCTGGCGCCCCGCCCGAGAAGTGAGGCGGTCGCCTCGGGTTGCGCGGGGATGGCCGTGTGGCTCCCGGGACCGGTGGCTGCGAGGATCAGCCGGATCAGGCGATCGGGATGCAGGACGGCCACCTGCTCGGCGGTGAGCCCCCCCATGGAGGCGCCGAAGAGCTGGAAGGTCTCCGCCCCGCAGCCACCCGCCACCTCGACGCAGTCCGCCGCCAGCCGGGGCATCGGATAGGGCCCAGGGGGTGCATCGGAGTCGCCGACACCCCGGGGGTCGTAGACGATGACCCGGTGGTGCCGCGCCAGCGCGGGGATGATCGGTGCATAGACCCGCCGGGTCGCCCCGAGCCCCGGGATCATGAGCAGGGGCTGGCCGTCCCCGTGGACGCTCACGGCGAGCCGGACACCGTCGCTCGTGACCACGTGCCGGTCGGGAGCAGACGGTGCCACGGCTCCCGATCGTAGGGCACGGCGCAGGGCGGCCGGAGCCGGGCGGTGGGATCGCATCCGGCGAGAGACGCGCCACCATTGACCCGTGCCACGACTCTTCATCACCCGAGACCAGATCGGCGACGGCACGCTGGTGGTCGAGGGTGAGGCCGCCCACCATCTCGCCGGGCCCCTGCGCACCGAACCCGGGGAGTTGATCCAGGTCGTCGATGACGCCGGCGAGGAGCACGGGGTCCGGGTCACCTCGGTGGCGCGGGGTCGGGTGACCGGATCCATCGTCTGGTCCCGCCCCGCCTCGGGGGAGCCCCGTCTCCGCCTCGACGTCGTCCAGGGCCTGGTCCGGGAGATCGACGAGGTTGTGGCCGGCCTGGTCGAGGTCGGGGCCGCAGCGATCCGCCCGGTCATCGCCACACGCAGCGTCACGCGGCCCGACCCCACCCGGGCCGCGGCCCGGCTCCGCCGGTGGGGCGAGATCGCCCGCGAGGCTGCCGAGCTGGCCCATCGTGGCGCCGTGCCCCGGGTGATGGCGCTCACCGACCTCGCGGGAGCGCTGGCCGAGCTGCCGGAGGGCGTGCGTATCCTCGTCTGCATGGTGGACGCGGCCGTCCCCCTGGCCCGGCTGGAGGTCGACGCGGCCCGTCCGGCGGCGCTGGTGATCGGTCCGGAGGGCGGATTGGACCCCGGCGAGGTCGACCGACTGCGGGAGGCCGGCGCCGAGATGGTCCACCTGGGGCCCCGCGTGCTGCCGGCGCGCCGAGCCGCCATCGTCGCTGCCGGGCTTCTCCTCGCCCGTGCCGGAGACCTCGATCACGGGCGCTGAGCTGCGGACGGCGCGCGACGAGACCGTCGCCGGCCCGCTGCGGGTTGCCCTCACCACCCTCGGCTGCAAGGTGAATTACGCGGAGATGGCCGAGCTGGCGGGCAGGCTCGCGGGCCTCGGCTGCGAGGTGGTACCCGAGGACGAGCCCGCCGACGTCCGCGTGCTCAACTCGTGCGCGGTGACGCTCCAGGCCGACGCCACCACCCGGCAGCGGCTCCACCGGCTGCGTCGCCGCGATCCGGGATGCCACCTCATCCTCACCGGCTGCTCCGTGGACGCCAACCCGGACCGCTACCTGGCGGCGGGGAGCGATGGCGGGCCCGCCGTCCCCGGACTGGATGCGGTCTTCGCCAACAGCCAGAAGCTGCGTATCGCGGACCACGTCGCCGCCCTCGCGGCGGGACGCGGGGGACCGCTCCGCCACCTCCCGCCGGCGGGACTGCGCAGCCGAGCCTTCCTCAAGGTCCAGGACGGTTGCGACCACCGCTGCACCTACTGCGTGGTGTGGCGGACCCGGGGAGCGTCGGCGAGCGTTCCCGAAGAGGTGGTGATGGCCCGAGCCCGGGAAGCGGTGGCGGCCGGCCACGCCGAGGTGGTCCTGACCGGCGTCGACCTGGGCAGTTACGGGCGGGACCGGGGATCCGACCTGACGGCCCTGGTCCGCCGTCTCCTCGAAGGCCTCGACGGCACGGCCCGCATTCGCCTCAGCAGCATCAACGCCAACGATATCCCGGAGCGACTCGTCGAGCTGAATGGCGATCCACGGCTGTGCAGCCACTGGCACATCCCACTCCAGAGCGGGAGCGACCGGGTGCTCCAGACCATGCACCGCGGTTACCGGCGCCAGCGCTACCTGCGGGTGGTGGAGAGCCTGCGCCGTCAGGACCCGTGCACCGAGCTGACCACCGACCTGATGGTGGGCTTCCCGGGGGAGAGCAACGAGGACCACGAGGCGACGCTGCGCCTGATCGACGAGGTCGAGTTCCTCGGCTGCCACGTCTTCCGCTACTCGCCGCGCCCCGAAACGGAGGCGGCCCGTCTCCTCCAGCAGGCCGACGACGCTCTCCTGCGATCGCGCAGCGCCGAGATCCGCCGCGCCGCAGCCGCGAGTGCCCGCAGGCGCCGTCAGCGAGCGGTCGGCCGCCAGCACCGGGTGGTCTGGGACCGGGTGTCGGCGGAGGAGGCCCACGGCCTCACCGACGCGTACCACGAGGTGGTGGCGGACCCCACCTCGGGGACCAGGACGGGGCAGATGCAGACCGTGCTGGCCACGAGGGTCGAGGGCGATCTGCTGCGCGGGATCATCCTCTCGGAATCCGGCGGGGACGAGCGCTGATGCGCGTCGCCGTGGTGGTCCACCCGCGGGCCGGGAGGGAGGAGCTCACCTGGGACGGGCGGGAGCTGCGACTGCGCATCACCCAGCCGCCGGTCGACGGCGCCGCCAACGCGGCCGTGCTCCGGCTAGTCGCCGCGTGGGCGGGCGTCGCACCCTCGCGCGTCCGTCTGGTCGCGGGTCACCGGGGCACCCACAAGCAGGTGGAGATCGAGGGGGTCAACGCCCTTCCGCGGTGAAGGCAGAGGACGGCTTTCGACCCGTCTGACGCGTAGGACTCTGCAGACGGGCTTGCAACGGTGGCACACTTCCCTTCAACCAGCTGGGCCTAGCCGGCCAGCGGGGGAGGGGCCGACCTCAATGCGATCGGTTGGCGCAAGCGGTGGCTTGCTGGCGGGGTCCCATGCGCGATGCGGTGGGATCGGATGACGGAGTGTGTGCACGCCCCCGCAGCCGTGGTGGCGCGTCTCCCGTTCGCCGCCACGGGGGTCGCGCGCCATGCGGCGGGTCGCGCCGAGCGCAGCAGCCTCGGCAGGGTCCGGGCGCCATTGCCGTGAACTCCCAAGACCTGATGGGGCACGACTCAAGAGCCGACCGCCCGCCCCCCATCGACCCGCCGGCGCCGGCAGCGCGCGAACTGCCCGCCTACCCCCCTCCTGCCACCCCCCCCGACGCCGGCACGCGTCGAGGACGCGGGATCGGACGGCGGCGCACTGCGGCCCTGGTGGCCGCCGCCGGGTTGGCCTCGCTGATCACGGTTGCCCTGCTCAGCACGTCGCTGGGTGAGTCGGCCATCACCGACCAGGTCAACGCGCGCCTCTCCAGCGCGGGCAAGCAGGCCGCCGGCTACCTGGAACTGGTCATCTCAGGCCGCGTCACCGCTCTCGATGGAGCCGCCAATGAGCTGCCGATCCTGGCGCTGGCGGAGCACAGCACCACGGCAATCCCAGCGGCCACCGTCGACCTCACCGCCCTCTTCACGGCCGAGGCGCAGAGCCAGGGCATCGTCCTGACCGATGCCGGCGGGTCGGCGGTCCTCCGGGACGGCAACCAGGATCCGCTGGACGGCCTGCCCTCAGGGTGGGGCGCGAGCAGCACGCGCGCCGGCTTCCTGGTGGTGGCGGCACCATCGTCGCTCGCGGCTCCCGCCATCGACGTGGCGGTCCCGGTCCTCGAGGGGGGTGGGACAGCCGGCGGCTTCCTGATCGAGCGATACGGTCTCGGCGGGACACTCGCCTCCCTCCAATCACTTGCCGCGGCCCAGGGCATGAAGCTCCTAGTGCTGGACCGAGCCGGCGGCCTGGTGCTGGGCGAGGAGGCAGCGGGCGCCGGTGGCGCGAGTGTCGTGACCAGGTGGACCCCCGGCGCGTCGATCACCGCGGCAGCCGACCGGGCCATCACGAGCGGCGCCGTCGGCCTGGACGACCACGGGAGCGGTGGGCCCGCTGTGTATAGCCCGGTCAGGGNNGCGGCGGTGTTCAGCGTCTGCGCCGTCCTGGCGCTCCTCTTCCTGGCAGCGGTCCTCATGGTCAACCGGGCGCTCGGGGGCCGGGATCGGACCGAGGCCGCATTGATCATCCAGTCGGCGGCGATGGAGCACGCGGCGATGCACGACCCCCTCACCGGTCTGCCCAATCGCCTCCTCTTCAACGACCGGCTGCAGCACGGCATCTCCAACGCCCGCCGCTCGGGCCGGCCGCTGGCCCTCCTGGTCCTGGACGTCGACGGTTTCAAGGCTCTCAACGACGCCCTGGGGCACAGTGCCGGCGACGTTGTGCTCAGGGAGACGGCGTCCCGCCTCCAGGCGTCGGTTCGCGTGTCGGACACGGTCGCCCGGCTCGGAGGCGACGAGTTCGTGATCGTGGCCGTCGACGCCGATCCGGCTCAGGCCGAGATGATCAGCGCCAAGGTCCGTCAGCGGATGGAGGAACCGATGAACGTCGACGATCGGCTGGTCCCGGTCGGGCTCAGCATCGGCCAGGCGGCGTTCCCCGAGGACGGCGGCGAGCCGGCACAGCTGCTCCGTCGCGCCGACAGCAACATGTATCGGGACAAGCGGGCGAGAAAGGCCACCTCCGGCTGGGGTGGACTGCCGGATCCGGCCGGATGACCACCGCCCCGGCGTCTACTCGGCGGGGGCGAAGAAGTCGCGCAGGTGGTCAAAGAAGCCGCGCCTGACCTCCACCGGCTTCCCATCACGCCCCCCCAGCTCCTCGTAGAGCTTCCGCTCCGTCGCGGAGATGTGAGCGGGCACCACCACTCGAACGACGCAGATCTGGTCGCCGCGACGCCCGGTGCGGAGATGGGGTACCCCCTGCCCCGCGATCTTGATCACGCGGCCGGGCTGGGTACCGGCGGGCAGATCGACCTCCGTCTCGCCCCTCACCGTGGGGACCGTGATCCTGTCTCCGAGCACCGCCTGGGTGACCGAGACCGGCAGCTCGTAAACGAGGTCCTGACCCCGGCGGATCAGCTGGGGATGGGGCGCGACCCGGAAGCTCAGGTAGAGGTCACCGTGAGGCCCGCCCTGCGGTCCGGCCTCGCCCTCGCCTGAGACTCGCACCTGGACGTCGCCATCAACCCCGGCGGGGATGGATACCTCGATGGTCTTGCGCGCCTCCACGAGCCCGCGGCCGCGGCAGCGCTGGCAGGGGTTGTCCACCAGCTTTCCGATGCCGTGGCAGTGCGGGCATGCGGTCACGTTCATGACCTGGCCGAAGATGGACTGCATCGCCCTCCGCACCTGGCCGCTGCCGCCGCAGTCGGGGCAGGTGTGCGGGGTCGTGCCCGGCGCCGCACCGCTCCCCGCGCAATCGGGACAGGTGTCGGCACGCGGCACCTCCACGGTCCGCTTGGCGCCGAAGACCGACTCCTCGAAGGTGATGTCGACGGACATCCTCAGATCGGAGCCGCGCTGCGGTCCTGACCCGCGCGCGGAACGCCGCCCTCCCCCGAAGAACATGTCGAAGAGGTCGAAGGCGGAGTCAAAGGAGAACTGCCCGAAGTCGGGCATCTGCTGACCGCTGTGGCCGTAGGCATCGTAGCGCTGGCGTTTCTGAGGGTCGCTCAGGACGGAGTAGGCCTCGCCCACCTCCTTGAACTTCTCCTCGGCAGCCTTGTCACCCTGATTGCGGTCGGGGTGAAACTCCATGGCGAGCTTGCGGTACGCGCGTTTCAGCTCCTCGGGTTTGGCATCGCGCTTGACACCGAGTACCTCGTAGTAGTCGCGCTTGACCGTGGCCATCAGAGCTCGGGCCCCGCGCTGGCGCTCCGGCCGCGACGCGGGTGTACGACCTGTACCAGAGCCGGGCGGAGGAGACGGTCATGGAGTCGGTAGCCCGGCTGCAGCTCGGCGACCACGGTATCCTCGCTGACCTCGTCGGACTCCTCACCGCCGATCGCCTGGTGCACCGACGGGTCGAAGCGCGCGCCGACCGTCTCGACGGGCTCGACCCCGATGGCGCTCAGCGCCTGCTCGAACTGGATCATCACCATCCGAAGCCCGTCCAGGAGCTGCTGGCCGCCGCCGTCTCCCGCCGAGTGGCCCACGGCGCGACGGAGGTTGTCGAGCACGGGAAGGAGCGCCTGGGCGGCTTCCTCGGACGCGTATCGACCCCGATCAGTGAGCTCCTGGGCCTTGCGCCTGCGAAAGTTCTCGAAGTCGGCGGCCAGGCGCAGCAGCTGGTCATTACGCTCGGCAAGCTCCGTCCGCAGGCCCTCGACCTCCGCCTCCGTGACGGTTTCGGGGCCGGCGGCAGGCACCACGGCGTCAGCGGGGGCCTCACCAGGCGGGGCGGTCCGGGCGTCCCTGCCGGCTCCGTGGGCACCCGGGCTCGCGGCCCCGGAGGCAGTGACGCCGGGACGGGACGGCGGCTCGCCATGGGAGGCGCGAACGGCTCTCCCGTCCACACTCCGCCTGGGGTGGTCGCTCATCCTCGGTCTCCTCGATCAGCGGACATGGTCAACTGAGTACCCGCGTCACCGCTTCGCCAACCCGATCGGCGACGAAGCGCACCCTTGGGGCCACCTGGGAGTAGGGCATCCGGGTCGGGCCGAGCACCCCCACGGTGCCTCCCCTCCCCTCTCCGGCCCGGTACGTGGTCAACACCAGGCTGCAGCCGTTCAGCTGTGAGATCCCGGACTCCGTGCCGATCACCACGGTGACCGGACGTCCGGTGAGCGCGCCGCCACCCGCCACCACCTGGTCCGGGGCGGAGCCGGCCCCCTCGAACGCGGCGGCGAGCAACTCACCGAGGACCCGCTCCTCCTCGACCAGCTCCAGCACCTGGGCAAGCCGCTGGACGTCGCCGAACTCGGGCTGGTGAAGGAGGTTGCGGACCCCGTCGTGGACGATGAGGGTGTCCTCCCTGGACTCCACCGAGTGGAGGAAGGCGGCGATGTCGGCGACGACCTCGGAGCGGAGCGGATGCACCGGATCGCTGCCCGGGCTGGACTCGATCTGAGCCCCGTCCAGACCGACGATCTCGGCGTTGAGCCCGCTGGCGAGCCGGCTCAACTCCTCCTGGTCGGCCTCACGGCTGAGGGCCATCGGGTGCTGACGGATGACGTTGCCGTCCAGCACCAGGATGAGGAGGGCGTGACCGGGGTCGAGCGAGACCAGGTCGAGATGCTTGACGGCAACCCTGCGGGCCAGGGGCCCCGTGACGATGCTCAGGGCGTCGACGGCCACGGCGAGCACCTGAGCGGCCAGCTCCAGGACCCCCTCGATGTCGGCGGGCATCACCGCCAGATGCGGCTCGAGCTGGCGGCGCACGCCGCCCGGGAGGTCCTCCTCCTGCATCAGGAAATCGACGTAGTACCGGTAGCCGCGATCGCTGGGCACCCGGCCGGCGGAGGTGTGGGGCTGGAGGAGGTAGCCCACCTCGACCAGGGTCGCCAGCTCGTTGCGGATGGTGGCGGCAGACCAGGTCGCGAGGTGCAGTGCGAGGGCGTGCGACCCCACCGGCACCCCCGTGGCGGTGAAGTCCGCGACCACCGCCTTGAGGATCTGCTCCTTGCGCGTATCGAGAGGGATCCAGCTCTCCATGGCTCTCCCGAACCGGCGGCTCCACCCGGAGCCACCTTAGCACTCGCTAGTCCTGAGTGCTAAATCCTAGCACCGGCCCGGTCGGCGAGCTCGCCGGGCCGCCCAGGGGGCCGAGGCCACGGCCCCGCGCGTGGAACTCGGGAGCCCGACGGTGGCCGTCACCGAGGTGCGCGGAGTGGAGCAGGTCGAACACCTCCTGCGCCTTCCAGCGCTCCATCGCCAGCACGGTGCTGCGGGAGAGCCCGGCACGGAGAAGCGCCGTGACGAGAGTTTCGGGCACGGGCTGACGGCCTATAGGGCCAGGAATACGGCGCATGATTGACGCAATCGTGGCGCAACCGCATGCCACTCCGAAAGCCCTGCGGCGACACTGTGACCCCTCCGTCTTGGCCGGGCATGGCGCCTCAGCGGCGGCGTTACAGATCACCACAGCGCCGCCACCCAACCTGACGACGGACGGCGCTAACGGCTAAGTCACGAGCTGACGGATCACCTCGTCGAGCACCTCCTGCCCCTGCGCGGTGGCGCCGAGACGGCCGTCGCGACGCCAGAGCAGATCCGCCGCGACAAGCCCGTCGGAGCGCGCTGCCAGGGGGCCGGTGAGCTCGATCCCCTCGGCGAGGCGCAGACCGAGCAGGATGCGCTCCACCTCCGCATCGGCGGCACCGACCGCCTCGTAAGCCTCGATGGGGAGCCGTCCGGAACCATCGCCGCAGCGGTCCACGTAGGCGGGCAGGCTGCGTCCGTGCCAGTAGCGAAGCCCGATGGCGCCGGGTGGCACCGGGATGTCGACGAGAGTGCCGGCTCCGGCCGGGAGGTGGCCATGGGCGCCGAGCCCCACGCCGAGGTAGTGGCCGCGCCGCCAGTAGACGAGGTTGTGGCGACACTCCTCGCCCGCCTGCGCGTAGTTGCTGACCTCGTACTGATGAAGGCCGGCGGCACCGAGAACCGCGACGGCGATCCGGTGCTGGCGGAGGGCCGCCTCGGGGTCCACGGCGGGCTTCGCGCCGCGCCGCACGCTCGCATGGAGTGGCGTCCCCGCCTCCACGGTCAGCTCGTAGGCGGAGACGTGGCCCGGACCGAGGGCCGCGACCCGCTCCAGGGTCGAACGCCAGCGGGCGTCGTCGAGCCCGGGGACGGCGTAGATCAGATCGCAGCTGATCCGGGAGAAGCCGGCACGGCGGACCTCGCCGACGGCGGCGAGGGCTCGCTCGCGATCGTGGACACGACCGAGGAAGGTGAGGATGTCCGGCTCCAGGCTCTGGATGCCGAGGCTGACCCGGTTGAAGCCGGCCTCGAGCCACGTCGCGGCACGCGCCTCGGAGGTGCTGGAGGGATTGGCCTCGAGCGTGACCTCGCAACCGGGTGCAAGAGCAAAACCCGCCCGCACCTCGTCGAGGAGCCCGCCGAGCCGGCCGGGGTCGATGAAGCTCGGCGTCCCGCCGCCGACGAAGACGGTGTCCAGCTCGAGACGGCCGAGCCGCGCGGCCAGCCCGCGGACCTCGGACCGGAGCGCCTCGACGTATTCGACCTCCCGATCGCGACCGGGAAGGCTGACGAAGTCGCAGTACTCGCAGCGCCGCTCGCAGAAGGGAACGTGAAGGTAGAGCGACCGGATGCGCGCGCGGCCGGCCGCGCGCACATCCGTCATCTCACCGGGGCTCGCCGGCGGTCACCGGCCGGCCGGTCCCGGGGTCCCCCGCGGTCGCCGCGGAGGCCGGCGGAACCAGCGCGCGACGGGTGGGAAGATGAGCGGCACCAGCACGAAGCCGGAGGCGGCGGCGGTGAGCTCGGCCACCGCCACCCCGGTGCCGGTCGTGGAGCCGAGCACGCTCACCTCCAGGTAGTAGACGAGGGTGTCGATCACCGCCACCAGGGCACCGAAGACGAGCACCTCCACAACCCGCGGACGGTCCTTCCTGCGAAGTCTGGCGGCCATCGGCCGCGCCACCAGCGCGGCCACCGCGAGCAGCACGATGGCGATCTCGGAGATCGCCAGGCCGACGATACCCCCGATCAGGCTGCCGGTCGTGTACAGCTCCTGCGTGACCGGGGTACCGGTGGCCGGTGGCGACGCCAGCGGGCTCGAGAGGGTGATCCGGTAGGTGGTGGTGTCGACGGACTTGACCGTCGCCTGCTGTCCGTCGACGAGGATGCCGGCCGCGACGAAGTCCACCCCGGCCCCGCCGGAGAGGGTGAACTGGGTGGTGGTCGGTGCCGGGCTGGCCGCCACAGCCGCGCAGGTGTCGACCGACGCGGGGCCCAGCGTGCTCTGGCTGACGGTCGCGCCCGAGGCGGGCGCAGAGCTGAGCGGTGCCGTGAGCGTGACCTGATCGCCATCGATCGCAGCGATGTGGGCCGCCTGCCCGCCGACCTGGATGGCGGCGTTCGGACCGCAGATGAACGTCTTGCCGGCGCCGCTCGCCACCGTGAAGCTGGTCGCGGTCGGGGCCGGCTTGGCCTGCACGGTGGTGCTGGTGGTGTCGGTCAGGCCGATGACCAGGCCGATGACCAGGACCACCAGCGCGGTGAAGGCCGAGAGGGCGTAGTAGTCGACCCGCGTCCACGTCGGGCCGAGGCCGGCCGCGGAGCCGGGCCCCGTCGCCGACCGCATCGGACGCGGAGAGACCGGGCGCGGGGGACCCATCAGGGACGCCATCAGACCCCGGCGGGGGGGCGGCCAGGGAGCGGGCTCGGGCTCGGCGGCGGGGGACGGGCTGCTGACGACCCGGGAGGGCCGGCGCTTGCGGCGGTGGCGGGGCGGAGCCACGCTCAGGCGGCTCGGCCGGGGTCAGCCGGCGGGTACGTCAAGGTTGCTGCCGATGGTGTCGTCATCAGTCCTCGTCCATCTGCAGGACGGCCATGAAGGCCTCCTGGGGGATCTCCACGCTGCCCACCCGCTTCATCCGGCGCTTCCCTTCCTTCTGTTTCTCGAGCAGCTTGCGTTTGCGGGTGATGTCCCCACCGTAGCATTTGGCCAGGACGTCCTTGCGCATCGCCGACACCGTCTCGCGGGCGATGATCTTACCGCCCACCGCCGCCTGGATCGGAACCTCGAAGAGCTGCCGGGGGATGAGCTTGCGGAGCCGCTCGGCGAGCTTGCGCCCGTGGAGGTTTGCCCGGTCACGGTGGACGATCATGGAGAGGGCGTCGACCCGCTGCCCTCCCACCATGATGTCGAGCTTGACCAGCCGCTCGGCCCGGAATCCGTTCAGCTCGTAGTTGAGCGACGCGTAGCCGCGGCTCCGCGACTTGAGCTGGTCGTAGAAGTCGTGGATGATCTCGCCCAGGGGGAGGTCATAGGTCAGGGCCACGCGGTCGCCGGCCTGGTGCTCCAGGTTGCGGAACTCGCCACGCCGCTCCTGGCAGAGCTCCATGACGGTGCCGACATGGGCACTCGGCACCAGGATGGTCGCGGTGCAGCGGGGCTCCTCGATCTCTTCGATGGCCGAGGGGTCGGGCAGCCTCTCCGGGTTGTCCACGGGGATGACCTCGCCGGTGCGCAGCCGGACCCGGTAGGCGACGGTCGGAGCAGTGGTGATCAGGGCGAGGTTGAACTCGCGCTCCAGCCGCTCCTGGACGATCTCCATGTGGAGGAGGCCGAGGAAGCCGCAGCGGAAACCGAAGCCGAGGGCCGCCGAGGACTCCGGCTCCCAGACCAGCGAGGCGTCGTTGAGGTTGAGCCTCTCGAGCGCCTCCTTCAGCTCCTGGACGTCGTCGGATTCGATCGGGAAGATGCCCGCGTAGACCATCGGGGTCACGCTCCGATAGCCGGGGAGCGCGGCGACGGCGGGGCGGTCGGCCAGGGTCACGGTGTCGCCGACCTTGGAGTCCCGGACGTTCTTGATGGAGGCGATGAGGTAGCCGACCTCGCCGGTGGTCAACCCCTCGGTGGGGGTCATCATCGGCCGGAAGACCCCCACCTCGTCGACAACGAACTCCTTCTCCGTCGCCATCATCCGGATCCGTTCACCAGGGCTGACGGAGCCGTCCATGACCCGGACGTAGACGACCACCCCCCGGTAGGCGTCGTACTTGGCGTCGAAGATCAGCGCGGTCAGGGGCGCCTCGGGGTCACCGTGCGGGGGCGGGACCCGGGCCACCACCGCCTCGAGGACCTCCTCGATCCCGATCCCCTGGCGGGCCGAGGCGAGGATGGCACCAGAGCCGGGGAGGCCGATGACCTCCTCGATCTCGCGGCGCACCAGCTCGGGGTCGGCGGCGGGGAGATCGATCTTGTTGATGACGGGGATGATCTCCAGATCGTGCTCGAGAGCCAGGTCGACGTTGGCCAGGGTCTGGGCCTCGATCCCCTGGGTGGCGTCGACGACCAGTACCGCCCCCTCGCAGGCGGCCAGGGCGCGCGACACCTCGTACGTGAAGTCCACATGCCCGGGAGTGTCGATGAGGTTGAGCTCGTAGGGACGCCCGTCCCGGGCCGTGTACTCCATCCGCACCGCCTGGGCCTTGATGGTGATGCCCCGCTCCCGCTCCAGGTCGAGGGTGTCGAGGAGCTGGTCCTGCATATCCCGGAGGGCGACCGTCCCGGTCACCTCCAGCAGGCGATCGGCCAGCGTTGACTTCCCGTGGTCGATGTGGGCGATGATCGAGAAGTTGCGGATGTCGTCGCGAAGGACCGAGGGCACCGCGGCATCGTATTCCCGGTGTTGCTTCGGCCGCAGCGGGCGAGCCGGAACGGCGTGGCCCGGTGGGGGTGCTCCACGCGCCCGTGGCACTGCCCACGCACCCCACGACAACGGCTGCCTGACGATCCGGTCACGGTGCTTCGGGCGCTCGGCCGTATCTCGATCCCCACAGCACAATGCACGATCATGCCCATGGTTCCTGGTGGCCGCGTGATCGGCCTCGACATCTCGGGGACGTTCGGGGGCGGCATGCGCGGAGCGCTGGTCGACGTCGCCGGATCGCTGATCGCGCGGAAGGTCGCCGTGACACCCAGGATCAGTCAAGAGGACCTGATCGGGAACCTGGTCACCATGGCCAGCCGGCTCGCGGACCAGGCCCAGCGGGACAGCGCGCCGGCCTCGGCTGTCGGGATAGCCGTCCCGGGCCTCATCAACGAGGCCTCAGGGGTGGTCCTGCGCAGCCCGAACCTCCCGTTGCAGGAGGTGCCGCTCGGCCAGATCCTCCAGGATCGGCTGAAGATTCCGGTCTTCCTGACCAAGGACGCCAGCGCCGGTGCCATCGCCGAGTACGCACTGGGCGCCGGCAGGCCAGTGGCCGACATGATGCTCGTGCTGATCGGAAACGGGGTGGGCAGCGCCGTCGTCAGCGACGGCAGGGTCCTCCGCGGGGTGCACGGGACCGCGGGAGAGATCGGGCACATTGTGATCGACCCGGCCGGAATTGTCTGCGGATGTGGTGGCCGCGGCTGCGTCGAGACCTTCGCCTCCGTGACCTCGATCGCCCGCCGCTACACCATGGCTGCCAAAGAGGCGATCCTCGCCGAAGAGGTGGTCGCCAAGGCAGAGGCTGGAAACCCCGCGGCGGTCCGCGTCTGGAACGACGCCCTGGGAGCACTCGCGACCGTCATCGCCACCGCGGTGGCCCTCATCGACTGTTCGCTCGTCGTCCTCTCCGGAACCATGAAGCTCTCCGCGGAAGCCCTGAGGCCCCTGGAAGCGCTGCTTGCCAAGAGGATCAATCTGGTCCAGCTGCCGCGCGTGGAGGTGGGCGTCCTGGGCGAAACCGCCGGCGTGCTGGGGGCGGCGGCCATCGCCTTCGAGCGTGCCGGCATGGGCAACGCCGCCCAGGAGTGGAGGCGGTCGGGCCACTAGCCCGGCGGCCAGAGCATCTCCCGTCCGGCCTGAGGCCGCGCTCCGTCACCGTCAGTTGATGTCGACGTGGACCAGATCGAAGGTGCTGGTGAAGCCGCTGCCATCGCTGATGACGTAGCGCAGCTCCATCCCCGCGACGGCGGCCGCACTGCCGATGACGGAGCCGACGGCCACGGTCTGGGTGGCCAGGGTGGCGGTCGGGTTGGCGATCACGAACGGGGTCCAGGTCGTTCCCGCGTTGGCCGAGACCAGAAGATAAGTCTGGGCGGTCGAGCTGGGGGACTGGCTGACCTCGTCCACCAGGGTCACCACCGCCGAGGCGACGGGCGCCCCCGTCGCCACGGTGGGATCGAAGGTCCACTGCACATACTGGTTGGAGGGCAGGACCCAGCTGGCGCCCCCGTTGGTGGTGGCCAGGATGCTGGGCGTCCCTCCTCCCGGAACGAGGCCGACCATCGCGTCCGAGGCGTTGACGGCGCTGATGGCATTGATGGGCTGGTTGATGCCGGCTCCCTGCTCGGTCCAGGTGGCGCCGCCATTGGTGGTGGCGAGGATGGTCCCGCCTACCCCGACCGCCCAGCCGCTGGTGGTGCTGACCATGCTCACCGCATCGAGGCTCTGGCCGGTTCCGGTTGACTGTGCCGCCCAGGCGGCCCCACCGTTGACCGTCACCCGCAGGACCCCGTTCTGACCCACCATCCAGCCGTCGTTGGCATTGACGAAGCTCACCCCGGTGAGATTCCCGTTGACGCCGCTCGTCTCCGCGGCCCAGGTGGTGCCGCCGTTGGCGGTCGTCACGATGACGCCCTGGTTGCCGACCGCCCAGCAGTGGGTGGTCGAGACGCAACTCACGGCGGCGAGCGGCTGGGTGGTGCCGGAGGTCTCCGCCGTCCAGGTGGTGCCCCCGTTGGCGGTCCCCAGGATGACGCCGTTGGCCCCGACGACCCAGCACTGGTTCGCGGAAACGCAGCTCACCCCGTCGAGCGCTTGGGCGGTGCCCGAGGCCTGCGCCACCCAGGTGGTGCCGCCGTTGGAGGTGGCGTCGATGGTGCCCCCGGTCCCCACCGCCCAACCCGCGGCGGCGGTGGGGAAGTCGATCGCCCCGAGCGCCGCCGCGCCCGGAACGGTCTGCTGGGCCCAGCCGTAGCCGCCATTTGTGCTCATCCAGATGTCACCACTCTGGGTGGCGACCCAGCACTGACTGGCGGAGGCACAGCTGACTCCATTGACCTGCTGGCCGCCGACCACCGCGCCACCGCTCGCCCCCCAAACGGTGGTGGTGGTGTAGCTGGTGCCGCCGGCGGTGGCCACCGCGGTCAGGTTGGCGGCGGTGAAGGCGGTGCCCCCGGTGCCAGCGGTGTCGTCGGTGCCTCCGGTCGGGGGCAGCGAGAGCGCCATGTCCACGTCGGCCGACGACACCCACCCGGCGGCACCGGAGAAGACCTGGTAGTAGTACTGGGTGTCGTAGGTGGCCGTGGTGTCGGTGTAGGTGGTGGCCGTCCCCGCCAGGCTGGCGACGGTCGTGTAGGTGCCGGTGGGCGAGGTGGCCCGCTCGACCGTGATCCCCGTGCTGCCCGCCACCTGTGCCCAGGAGATGGTGACCGTCCCCTGGGTGTCGCTGCATGTGGCCGGGTAGGCGGGCGAGAGACCACTGCAGTGCACGGAGGTCACCGGCACCCCTCCGGCGGCGGCCGCGGTCACC
>PLOF01000077.1:0-47671 GCA_003142035.1 Candidatus Dormiibacterota bacterium | reverse complement strand
GGTGG
Organism: Candidatus Dormiibacterota bacterium; assembly: GCA_003142035.1. GTDB lineage: Bacteria > Chloroflexota > Dormibacteria > Aeolococcales > Aeolococcaceae > Changshengia. The sequence continues at coordinate 47,666 of PLOF01000077.1, read as the reverse complement.
TGGTCTCGTTGGCGATCGAGAAGGCGGTCCAGGTGGAGCCGCTGTTGGCGGACACCTCGATGTAGGTGGTGGTGCCGGTGCCCGGGGTGGCGCTGGCGTAGGACCCCAGGGTCACCACCGCCGAGGTCACCGGAGCCGCGCTGGCCACGGTAGGGGTGAAGGTCCATTGCAGGTACTGGGTGGCGACCGGCGCAAACCAGGTCGAGCCGCCGTTGGTGGTCTCGCGGAGGTAGCCCGCGCCGCCCGTCCCCGACGAGCCCACCGCGTAGCAGTTGAGCGCGGAGAGGCAGTCGAAGCCCCAGATGTCGTAGGTGGTCCCGGAGGTCTGGGCGGTCCAGCTGGTGCCATTAGTGCTGGCGACGATCACCCCGCCGTCGCCTCCAGCCCAGCAGTAGGTGGCGGAGTAGCACTGGATGGCATAGAGGGCATCGGTGGTGCCGGAGGTCTGAGCGGTCCAGGTGGTCCCGCCGTTGCTGGTGGCCAGGATCACGCCGGCGCCCCCCGCTGCCCGGCACTGGGTGATGGAGACGCAGCTGATGCCGTAGAGCTCCTGGGTGGTCCCCGAGGTCTGGGCGGTCCAGGTGGTACCGCCGTTGGTGGTGGCGACGATGGTGCCGCCGGCGCCTGAGGTCCAGCAGTCGCTGGCCGAGACACAGCTGATCTCATCGAGGGTGTTGGTAGTGGTGGAGGTCTGGGCGGTCCAGGTGGTGCCGCCGTTGGAGGTCACCAGGATGACCCCGCCGAAGCCCGAGATCCAGCACTGGGTGGTGGAGACGCAGTCGACGGCGGTGAGCTCATCGGTGGTGCCGGGGGGGGTCGGGGGGGTCTGCGGCGTCCAGGTGGTGCCCCCGTTGGTGGTGGCCACGATGGTGCCGGCGGCCCCCACCGCCCATCCGTCGCTGGCGTTGACGAACCAGCCCCCGTACCAGACGGGGTGGGAGGGGGTGGTCTCCTCGGTCCAGCTTTGGCCGCCGCTGGTGCTCATCCAGATGTACCCCTGGTAGGTGTACGCCCAGCACTGGCTGGCGTTGGCGCAGCCCATCCAGTCCGGGGACTGGCCGCCGAGCAGGGTCGCGGTGGCACCCCAGTTGGTGGTGGTGGTGTAGGGGGTGGCCCCCGCCGTCGCCATGGCGTAGAGGTTGGTGCCGCTCTGGGTGTACGGCCCGGTGAAAGCGGTGCCACCGGTGCCGATCGTGTCGTCGGTGCCGCCGGTCGGCGGCAATGACAGCGCCATATCCACGTCGGCCGCGGGCATCCACGTCGGCGTCCCCGAGAAGACCTCGTAGTAGTACTGGGTGTTGTAGGCCACCGCGGTGTCGATGTACGAGGTCGCCGTACCGGCGAGGGTCGCGATCGTCGAGTAGGTGCCCGTGGGCGAGGTCGCCCGCTCGACGGTGATCCCGGTGCTGCCGGTCACGGCGGTCCAGGAGATGGTCACCGTCCCCTGGGTGTCGGTGCAGGTGGTGGGGGGATAGGCGGGCGTGAGACCGCTGCAGTGCACGGAGTGGACGGCGACAGCGCTGGCGGCGGCCGCGGTCACCGTGTTGGTAGCGTTCTCGCTCAGGCTCTGCCAGGCGCCGAGCACCCCCCCACCGGCCAGGCCGAGGGCGAGCACGAGGGCGACCAGGCAGGTGGTCAGCACCTGCCAGGGCTGGGGCCGCCGGTGGCGCGCGGAGACGGACATGGCAGGCTGACACTAGGACGGCCATACGACATGTCTGCGGCCCCTCCGTGACGGTCTCGCAAACATCCGGCGCGCTCGGGTCGCGGCTGGGGCGGGGCTGCGGTGGGCACCGCCCGCGCGCCCTGGCGCGATCAGCCGGTCATGAGGGCACGGAGGGCGAGGAGCAGCGCCACCAGGAAGCCGGCGGCGAAGGTCCAGGCCTCCCGCCGCGGCGCCCATCCCCGCGCAAAGAGGACGGTGAGGGGGAGGGTGACCAGGGCCAGTGGGCCGTACATGAGGTGGAGCCCCTCGGCGGGGCGCTCGCCGGCGAGGAGCAGGCTGATCCCGGCGATCCCCTGGAGCACGAGGGCCGCCACCGCGAGCCAGAGGTACGCCCGCACCGTGGGCAGCCGCCGCGTATCGCGGACGGCCAGGAGGGCGATGACGAGCCCGGCCGCGAGGACGACCAGGAGGGCGTAGCCCAGCCGCTCATGCACGGTGACCAGCACGCCGGCCGCCCCCGACGGGCCGGCCGCTCCGAGCGCCAACCCGGCGCTCACCGGAGGATCACCGCGAGCCCGCTCGAGGGGAGGGTCGCGTAGGCGACGGCGGTGCAGCCCCACTCCACCTCCGTCCCCTCGGGGAGAAGGAGTCCGAGGTGGTCACCGATGCGGCGGCGCCAGCCGGCGTCGGTGGCGGCCGGCGTCAGGTCAACCGGCTCCCCATCGACCAGCGCGCCGTGGGTGGCGTCGACCGCGGCCGCAAAGGCGTCGACCAGCTCCCACCACGGGTCCTCGTCCACGCAGAGGACGACCTCGTCCATCCCGGGGAGGGCAAGGGCGGCCTCGACCACCTCACCTCCGGAGGTGACCACCGACTCGAGGTGGACCGCGAGCCCGCGCCACTCAGCCTCCTGCGAGTGGATGAGCGGCCTCCCCCTTCCGGTCCCCAGGCTGCGGAAGCGCTCGGTGGGCCGCACCCCGAGCCGGGCCAGCTCGACCAGCGCGGTGGTGAGCGGCCACGGACCGCTGCCCGCGGACTGCCGGCAGCGCACCCGGATGCAGCTCTCCTCGACGGTCGGGATGTGAACCCGCCAGGCCGGGGCGGCGGCGCGCACCGTCTCCCCCGAGGCGGCAAGCCCGGCAGGCCCGGTGCGCACGCCATCTTCACGGTCCTCGAGCTGATCGCGGGCCGGGAGCTGTGCGAAGGCAGGGAGCCGGATCATGAGCCCTGGGTGGTGTCCGGAGGCACGCAGATGTTTGCACGCAGCGCGCCGGCTCCGGTGGGCAGCCCGCCTCCGAGGGGCAGGGCGACGGCAAAGGTCCCGTACTCCCCCCAGGTCACGTAGCTGGCGGCCCGGATCGGCGGGTAGATGAGGATCACGGTGATGGTCTGCCCAGGGTCGAGGTTGACCGAGCAGCTGCCGTCGATGGCCACCGAGCTGAGGCCGGCGAGCGGGTAGGCGGGGTAGTAGAACTTGTTGAAGGTGGACTTGCTGAGGCCTGCGGGGCAGAGTGCCCCGGCGGAGCCGTTCTCGCAGGTGGCCCAGGATGAGGAGGCGATCTGGAGCGAGTCGAGCTCCGGGTTGCTACCCGCCAGACCGGAGTTGGTGAGCTGGAAGCCCACAACGGTGAGGTCGCCCAGGCCGCGGAGCGCCGCCCACTGGCTGCCCGCTCCGACCGTCTGGGCGAGGAGCTCCATCGAAATGCGTCCGACCAGGGTGACGTGGATCGGATCGGGGTTGACGTAGATGCCGCCGTCGGGGCTGGTGTCGTAGGTGGCGGCGGCGAGGGTGTGCGGGTGCCCGACCTGGGGCAGACCGAGCTGGGAGGCGGAGAGGCTCGGCTGGCCGCCGCAGCCCGCGACCACGGCCACAGCGCCCACCAGACCAAGGGCCAGGCGCGGAAACGGCCGGCGCCGGGCGCGCCAGGCCGGGGATGCGGGAGACCGGGTGTGCCGGGTCATGGCGTCGCTCTCCTCAGCGCCGCTCCAGCAACGGCCGGCTGAGCAGCCCGACCGCGGCCAGGACGACGACGATGGCGACGGTGCTGACCAGCAGGACGGTCGCCGGGGAGAAGGCGGGGGTGCCGCCCAGGGCGCCGATGAAGGCGCTCCCGAGCTGGCCGAAGGGGTCGATGGTGGCGACAGTCCAGCCCCACCCCAGGCGCGGGACACCCGTGAAGAGGCCGCCGAAGAAGAGCAGCGGCGCCAGCAGGACGCAGACGTCGAGCAGCACCTCCCCCACTCCACCGGCGAGGCAGGCGACCAGGCATCCGAGCAGGCTGCCGGTGAGCAGGCCAGCCATGACCGCGAGCAGCAGGGCCGCCCACTGGTCGGGGGCGGCACCCCCGGCGGCGGCGACCAGCGCGATCACGGGGAGCAGCTGAAGCAGGTCGACGATGGCTCCCGCTCCGACCACTCCCCCGACCACCCGCCACCCGGGACGGGGCACCAGGGCGAGCCGGACGAGGAGACCGGATTGCCGGGCCCGGGCCAGGTTCACGGCGGTGCCGACGGCACCCATCATCGCGACCAGCACGGTGAGGAGCATCCCGGCCCAGAAGGTCGGGGCGCCGCCGATGATGAGCGGCAACGCCAGGATCAGCGGGATGCCCACCTTGAGGGCGAGGGCCCGGCGCCGGGCGGCGACCACCAGCAGCTCGCGGCCCAAGGTTCCTCGGGGCATCAGGCGGGCGAGCACGGCCCGGCGAGGGGCCGCACCGGGGATCGCGCCACGCGCGGCCCTGCGCCGGATCGGCATGGTCGCGTTCATCGGGAACCTCGGGCCGGGAGCGTGGCCGGCGCATCCACCTGGCCCCCGCCCGCATCCCTCCCGACCAGGGCGGGGAAGCACTCACGGAGGTCGGGGCGGCGCACCTCGAGGCTGCGCACCCCCGAGCCGACGGAATCGGCGGCCGCCACCAGCGGCGCGAGGGCGGCCTCCTCCTCCAGCTCGGCGACCACCAGGCCGTCGGCGGCCGAGAGCACCACGACGCCGGCGAGGCTGGCAAGCCGCTCCGTCACCGCCAGGGTCAGCGTCCTCTGCGCCCACCCGGGCCCACGGTCGTCGGCTGCCTCTCCCGCCATGGTCGGTCCGGTCCCCGCCGCGGCGTGGGGACCGTTCCGGCCCGGAACGGCCTCGCCGACCCGCAGCTCCACGATCCGCCGCCGGGGTACCTCGGCGAGCAGCTCCGGGAGTGGGGCGACCCGGAGGCAGCGACCCTGATGGAGCATGGCCACCCGGTCCGCCACGCCCGCCACGAACTCGGGGTCGTTGCTCGCCACCACGGTGGTGAGCCCGGCCGCGGCGCGCGCCCGCAGCGCGGCGGTGACGACCGCCACGCCGTCCGGGTCCAGTCCGGCGCTCGGCTCGTCGAAGAGGGCCAATGCCGGCTGGTGAGCCAGAGCCTGGGCCAGCGCCAGCCGGCGCCGCAGGCCGTAGGAGAGCGTGCCCACCGGCTCGTCGGCCCGGTCACCGAGACCAAGGCTGGCCAGCGTCTCCGAGGTCAGCCGCCGGGCCACGTCGGGATCGCGGACCCACTGACGGCACCAGAAGTAGGTCGCCTGCCGGGGGGAGAGGGTCGTCTCCTCGACCGGCTCGTCGGCCGCGTAGCCCATCTGGCGGCGGGCGCGTCTCGGGGAGGGATCGCCCCACCAGCTGACCCGACCGCAGTCGGTCCGGTCGGCGGTGGCGAGGAGGCGGAGGAGAGTGCTCTTTCCGGCACCGTTGGATCCCATGAGGGCGAGCACCTCGCCCGCACGGACGTCGATGTCGATGGGCCCGACGCTCCGCCCGCCCGGGTAGCGCCGGACGGCGCCGCTCACCATGACGCTCGGAGGTTGACCGGCCGGACCCGCGACCGGCACGCGCCGAGCGGCGACCAGCGCGGTCACCTGCCCACCCCACGCGGCAGGCCGCGTGGGGGCCCCCCGCTCTTCACAGGGGCTCGCCGCCCCTCGGCGGCGCGGCAGAGCCGCACCCGCCTCACCCCGCCACCTCCAGCAGGGTCCGCACCTGGGCTGCCACCACAGTCGGCTTGAAGGGCTTGCGGATGACCCCGGCCGCCCCGGCGCGGACGGCGCGCTGCGCCCCCGCCTCGTCGTCGTGCTCGCAGATGGCGAACCAGCCCACACGGGGGGCGGTGCCGTTCGTCATCCAGGCCCGGGAGTCCCCGCCGAGGTCGACCTCCACCAGGGCGACGTCGGTCTCTGGTGTGACCGCGCCGGCGGTCCTCAGCCAGGTCACCGCATACCCCTCGCGGCGGAGCTTCTGCTCGAGGATGCGGCCCACCATCGGCTCACCCTCGAGGATCAGCAACTCGCTCATCCCCTCTCCTCCCCTCTGCTGCCTGCTGCCCTGGCCTCTCCGGTGGCGCCGCCGAGCTCCCAGGGCTCATAGAGCCGGACCCGACCGTGCTCGTCCACGTCGCCCACGGCCAGCAGGGCGCTCTCCAGGTGACGGACCGCCAGCGCCTCCCGGGCCATCCCCGGGGCGGTCACGCGGTGCGCGATCAGATCGGGACCGGTGGGCGAGATCTCCCAGCCCATCTCCTCGAGGTGGGAGCAGACGAATCCGATCATCCCCAGCCGGTGTGCGAGATGGGCCTGCAGGGCCGCGAGCGCTGCCGAGACGGGCACCTCCCCGGTGACCACGTCGACGTGCGAGCTCTGCAGAGCCTGCAGCTCGTAGAGATGGCGCATCCAGACCGGCCACGGCGGCGCGATGGTCTCGGCCAGCTCCTGGTCGGCAGGACCGAAGAGGCGCATCCGGAGGGCGACGCTGCCCGTGGGCAGCTGCGGCGGAACGCTGCTCATGGCCCGATCGGACGCTGGCTGAGCGGAATGTTGGGCGCCGGCTGCTGAAGGATCACCTGGTGGCTGATGGTGATGTTCTGGTTGACCAGGTAGGGGCTGCGCGAGCTCTCGCGGATGATCCCCATGATCAGCATCATCAGCCCGACCACGACCGCCATCCCGATCAGCAGTCGCTGGCTGGAGCGGGTCGCCTGGCCCATGGTCATCGGGGTGCGCACCCGGGCCCGGATGTAGGACCAGAGAGCGTAGAGGGCGATCAGCAGGTCCGCGATCAGGACCATCACCTTCCAGGGGAAGAAGAAGCCGAACGGATCTTCCAGCCCGCCATCCCAGAAGGGCTTGGCGAGATGCGCGGCCACGATGTCGGGATAAGAGCCGGCGAACCAGGCGGGCTGGATCCCGAAAAGCCAGAGGAGGATGAGCAGGATCAGGGCGATCTGGTGACGCCGGGCGACCGTGTGCTGGCCGGCCGCCTTGAGCCGCTGCCAGAAGTAGGCAACTCCGAAGATGAAGATCAGCCCCAGCCCGGCGAACTGAGCCAGGAAGATGTTCGAGATCCAGCCGTACATCATCTGGTACCAGCTGTCCAGCGAGTGGAGCTGGATCTCCTTGGCGTAGCTGTAGCCGACCCAGATCTGGATGATGGTCAGACCAAAGGCGAAGAGCATTCCCCACTGCCCGGCCCAATCCCAATAGGCGGCCTCGCGGTTGCGCTCCCGGACCAGCTCTCCCTCGGGCATGGCACCCAGAGCGCGCACCACGCTGCGCTGGCGCGGCACCAGCGCCGGCGCCTCCTCGCGACGGGTCACGCGCAGGTACTGGAAGGCGGAGACGAGGGCGACCAGCGCCCCGGCCCAGGCGATGTTGCCGATGGTCCGGTGGATGGTGAGCGGAAGGTTGGTGGGGTTGAGGAACTGGAGCATGTAGCTGATGTTGTCGGTGGCCCCCTGGACGGTCGGGGTCAGCATCTGGGAGGCGATGACGTCGATGAGGAACATCTGGAACCACTGGTCGATGTTGAGCAGGAGGACCATGCCCAGACGGGCGAGCCGGTAGGCGCGCAGCCGCTCCCAGTTGGCGTAGAGCGTGTAGAGGAGGACGATCTCGCCGACGAAGGTCAGTGCCTCGAAGAACCAGACCCAGAAGGTGAACTGCTGGAAGCTGACGAAGAAGCGGCCCCACATCCCAACCAGGACAAAGACCACGAAGAAGATGGCGATCGCCGCCCCGGTGCTGAAGATGTAACCCCAGGCGTGGACCAGGCTCCTGGCGAGCCGCTCGTGGCGCTCGTCCTTGGTCACCATCGAGATCCCCTCGCTGAGCGCCACCAGGGTGCAGGAGCCGATCAGGAAGGTGGCGAAGAGCACGTGGAGCAGCGCGACGCCGCCCACCAGCACGGTGTTGGTCACCAGCGTGCCGGGGACCGAGGTCGGGCTGAGCGAGAGGATCAGGTGCTGCATGGCTTCGGGCTCAAAGGTTGTAGAGGCGGTTCACGCCCAGCAACGCCAGGTAGATGACCGTGCCGATGAAGAAGAAGGCGGGGACCAGCACGTCCGGCCGCCGGATGGGATGGCGGTCCGGGTTGCGGTCGATGAAGGGCAGCGCCAACATCAGGGTGGCGCCGATGCCGACGATCACGAAGACGCCGAAGCCGACCAGCTGAGTGGGGAAGAACACCAGCAACTGGTCGAGCGGAAGGTAAAACCATTCCGGCGTGGGTACGTAGGTGAGCGTGGCCGGGTTGGCGGGACCGTCGAGCGGCGCCCCCGAGATCAGCCCCATGACGAAGATGAAGACGACCAGGACCAGCGACACGACGGTGTCCTTGAAGAGCTGATCGGGGAAGAAGTCGACGGTCTCGCTGGGCACGGAGTAGAGGGGCTCCGTCCCGCGGGTGGGATAGGGCGGCTCGGCGTGGCGGATGCGCTCCGCGATCTCCCTGGCGGGGTTGTCGGTGGTGGTCCTGTAGTTGACCCAGGAGCCGAACTCGCCGTGACGCCGGAGCAGGTAGAGGTGGCCGCCGATCAGCCCGAGCAGCAGGGCGGGGAGCACCCAGATGTGGAGGGCAAAGGTCCGCGTCAGGGTGACCGGCCCCACGAAGTTGCCGCCCCGCCAGAGCGTCCTCACCCCGTTGCCGATCACGGGCAGGTAGTGGGGGATGTTGGTCACCACCGTGGCGGTCCAGTACGCGGCCTGATCCCACGGCAGCATCGCCCCGGTGATGGCCATCGCCAGCACCAGAAAGAAGAGCATCACGCCGCTGATCCAGTTGAGCTCGCGCGGCTTCTTGTAACTGGCGGAGATGAAGGTGCGCAGCGCGTGCACGCCGATCAGCAGCATCAAAACGTAGGCGCCCCACAGGTGGATGCCACGGATCCAGTCACCGAAGAGATCGTCGGTGCGCAGGTAGAGCAGGCTGCTGTAGGCGTTGGTGACGGAGGGGACGTAGTCGAGGAGCAGGAAGATGCCGGTGAAGAACTGGACGATGATCACGACCAGGGTCGCGCTGCCCAGGGTATAGGCCCATCCGCCTTGTTTGGGGACCGCCTCGTACAGCCCCTTGTAGAGCAGCCCGGTGATGCCGGTGCGATCGTCGAACCAGGCCCAGCTGCGGCGGAAGGGCCCGACGATCGGCGCCGGCACCAGCCCGATGAAGTCGCCCTTCTCCTCGGGCTCCGCAGGCACGGGCACCTCGGAGCCCACGGTGCGATCCCTCATCGGGGGCGCTCCCGCAACCGCCAGCTGGTGCGGCTCACCGGGCGGCCCGCGGCCTTGGACGTCGCGGCACTCCACCCCCCGACCATCAGATCTGCTCCTCGAGTCGGTTGGCGATCTGGAGGTAGTGCTTGCCCTGGGCGTCGACCTGGACCCGGTGCACCCATTGGGGAAGCGGCTGCGGCGGGGGCCCGCCAACGTTGCGCCCGGTGATCGCATACAGCCCGCCGTGGCAGGGGCACTCGAAAAGGGAGAGCGAGGGCTCCCAGTGCACGTCGCACTGCATGTGGGTGCAGATGTTGGAGAAGGCGTAGAGCTTCCCCTGGTACTTGGTCACGTAGACGATGCGGTTGACGGCCGGTGCCGGCGGGCCGCTGCCGATCGGCACCGACGCAATCCGCGCGGTGGGGAGGCCCTCCGGGATGTCGTCGATGGGGCCGCCCTGGACGGTGACCCAGATCTCCTTGGTGGAGGCCCAGAGCGGGCTGAGCAGGAAGCCCAGCGCCGGGACGGAGAGCATGGCCGTGATCAGGCCGGCCATGGCACCGGTGCCCCTGACCATGAACTGACGGCGGCTGATCCGGCCCGTGCTCATGGGAAGGGCACCCCGTCAGCCCCGAAAGGCGTCGCGGCGAGCTGCGCGGAGGCGGTGCAACCCCTGGTCATCCCGACGGCCCCAGCTGGAAGGACGGTGGCGTGAGGGGGTTGTTGGTGGCCCCCACCAGCGCGGTCACGGCCATGGCAAGGAAGAGGAGGCAGAAGAATCCGGCGGCACCACTCACCAGGAAGGCGGCGAGGTAGTTGCCGTCGCGCCACATCGGTCGGATGCCGCGGAACACCCACCAGGCACCCAGGACCACGAGGATGGCCATGCCCGCGCCCAGGATCGTGTAATACCAGAAGGCCTCGAAGTCGGCCTCGCGACCGGGGGTCAGCGGAGCCTCGGCGAGCAGGCGAATCGCGCTCAGGGGGGTCACGGGTAGTTGCTCTCCGGAGGCAGGAAGGGGCCGTGTGCGCTGGCTTGGGTGAGCACCCCGTAGACAACGTAGTCGCCGCGCGCCTGCTCCTTGATGAAGCCCATGAAGAGCGCGGTCGCCATGGACGCCACGCCGACCAGGACCAGGCTTCGACGCAGCGTCACGCCGCGCACCGCCTGGATGACCAGGCCACGCGGGTTCCAGCGCAGGACGAGGTGGGCGGCGGTGACCACCACGGCGAGGGTCAGGCCGACGTAGCGCAGGGCCAGGATGTTGGGCGTGATCACCGACGCGGGCTGGCAGGCAACCAGCATCCCGGCCGCGGTGAGCACGGTGGCGACCTGGGCGGAGCGCGAGCTGCGAAAGCCGCCCCTCTCCGCCGCCAGGGCGATGTTGCCACCCACCAGGATGGCTCCCACCAGCGCCTCCTGGGCGATCATGTAGTTGCCGAACGCGCCCACCAGGCTGTCGAAATAGCCGAGCTGCACGTTGTGCAGGACGAGCACCAGGATGAATCCGTCGATGGGCATGAGCAGGGTGGCGACCAGGCCGATGCGGAGATTGACCCGCGCCGCCCAGAACTGGAACCTGTGCTCGGCGTCGTCGTGACTGCGCCACGCCAGCAGGGTCGCGAGCCCGGCCAGGAGCAGTGCGGTCCAGCCGACGTTGCCGATCAGCCGGTGCACGAGCAGGGGCAGGTACACGGGGTTGAGCACCGACGCGAAGCTGTCGCTGCCCGGGGTGATGAGGAAGCCATCGAGGCCGACGATCAGCACCACGAAGAGGGTCTGCAACCCGGCAACGCAGCAGCCGAGGAGGAAGTGGTTGCGATCCCGCATCCTGCCGAAGCTGTTGCGGTACCAGACGAGCAGCGGGGCCAGGACGATGAAGAGGCCGAAGGCGAGCGCGACCAGGGGCAGGAAGAGGTTGATGAGGGTCCCGATCCCGTTGCCGAAGAACCCGACCATGGCCACCACCGCGAAGATCGCGAAGGTCGCCCCCAGGCTGAAGACGAGGTAGTAGCTGTTGGCGGCTGCCTTGGAGTAGCGGCGAGCGTAGGGGTTTCCACTGCGCAGCCCGTACCCCTCCATCGCCGCCGCCAGGGTGATGGCACCAACCGAGAACTCGGCGAGGGCGATGTGGGCGAGAAAGAGCCCTCCGACGATCCAGGCGTCGCTGATACCGGGGAAGTTGGGGATGGTGACGGTGAAGCCGAGCAGGTGCCCGGCCGCGGTCGCCACCAGGGCATGGGCGGACGGCGATGCTGCGCCGATCACCCCAAGCACCCCCCCTCCGTCATTCGGCGAGGTCGGCGCCTCCGAGGCTGGCGGCCTCGGCGGTGGTCATCCGGCGCCCCAGCATCTCCACCATCGGGGCGCTCAGCTCATTGAGCCCGTGCTCGTAGTCGGTCCGGGCGCCGCCTGCCGGCGCCGCTCCGGCGGGGGACTCGCCGTGCCCGTGGTGGTGGCTGCCGCCGGCGGGCGCGGCCCCGGCATGGACCGGGCAGCCCGAGGCCTCCTGAGCGGCGGCCGCGACGGGGGCGCCGGCACCGACGGGGCAGCCCGGAGCGGCCGTGGCCTCCCCCTCGAGGCGCTCCCGCATCAGGGACCGGGCCTCGGCGATGCCCGCCTCGGCGTGGAGGATCTCGACCTCGGGGGCGCGCAGCGCGATGGCCAGCCGCTCGATCTGCTCGGAGGCGAGGTTGCGGAGAAAGCCGGCGGAGATCCGGGCGAGCCGCTCCTCGGCCTCCGCGCTCCAGGGGAGCCGCCGGGGCGAGACGTGCGGGCCGGTGTGAGCCTCCAGTCCGAGCGGGGCCCGATGCGGTCCCGCCCCCTGGTCGAGCGACTCCAGCTCGGGACGGACGAATGGCTCGACCACCTCGGCGGTGATCGCCGGCAGCCTCCGGGTCCGCGCCTGCTTCTCCACCATCGCCTTGACCCGGCGCCGGAGATAGCCGGCGGGGAGCTGCTGGAGCACCCGCCGCGCCTCCAGGGTCCAGCCCAGCTTGTGACCGTCGAAGCCGGTCTCGGCCGCGTCGCCCTCCTGGTCGGCGGCAGCACGCAGCGCGGCCACGTCGAGGGCTTCGAACTCCGCCGCTCCGGCTCCGCAGACGGGGCACTGCGCAGGGTGCTCCACCCGGGCCGCGTAGCCGCACACCCGGCAGATGGCCCGGGTCTCCTCGGCGGCCGGCTCCTCGAGCATCGCCCGCTCGGCGCCCTCGATGGAGCTCCGGGCCTCGGCGATGACCCGCATCGTCTTCTGGAAGGGCATCAGCTCGTCGAGGGCCTCGTCGACGTCGCCGCTCGCCACCACGCTGTGGCCACGCTCGGTGGCCCAGCGCAGCACGGCGGTGCGCGCCAGACCGCGGACACCCGCCGGCACCCGCTCCATCCTCTCCTCCGCCTCGGGGGTCCAGACCACCGACGCGTCCGCCCGGATGTCCAGGGGCGGCAGGTAGGTGCCGCTCATCACCAGCAGGTTGCAGGGAGCGAAGCGGATCAATTGCTCGGTGGCGCCGCCCAGGTCCATGCCGGCGTCGGAGTGAATGCCGATCCGCCCCATCACGAGCAGCCACGGCTTCCGCTCGCGGCAATGGCGGAGCAGCCGGTCGAAGGCCTTGCCGTCGAGGAGGGTGATGGGCAGCTCCATCCCCGCCTCCCTGGCCGTCGCCTCGGCCACCCGCAGGTGCGACTCGTAGATCTTGGCGAGGCCGGTGTCGATGATCTCCTCGTGGAGCGCCTCCTGCTCCTTGAAGCGGAAGACCTTGCTCGCCTTTTCGCTCAGGACGTCGACGATCCCGTTGAAGACGGCGTAGTGGAGGTAGGGGTCGTAGACGGCGACCGCCTCCACCCGGCGCTGGAAGCGCTTGCCCAGCTCGAGGGCGGCGCGCAGCCCCGCGAAGCTCTGGGGTGAGCCGTCGACGGCGACGACGATGTCCCCCTCCCGCTGCCAGTCGAGGTCCCGGACCAGGAGGACGTCGGTCCGGATGCGGCGGAGCACCCGCTCGGCCACCGACCCCAGGGTGGACTCGCGCACCGCGCCGGTGCCGAGAGCGCCCATCACCACCAGGTCCGGCTTGACCTCGGCGACGTCGGTGACGATCTCCTCCCAGTTGCGGCCGTCCCGCCGCCGGGCCTCGAACGGGACGCCGCGCTCCAGGCAGCGGTAGCGCATGACGTCCGTGTAGCTGTCGCTGATCAGCTCGAGACCGGTCGTGATCAGGGAGTCGTGGATGCGGCGCTGACGGAGCAGCTCGGCCTCGTCCTGATACTCCTCGGGGAGGGTGTACTCCATCTGCTTGAAGCGGAAGTCGTGCATCCGCGCCGCGTAGGCGTGCATCCCGACGCAGCGCGCCCCCCAGGCCGACGCCAGATCGATCGCCAGCCCCACCGCGGCGTCAGAGTGCTCCGAATTGTCCAGCGGGACGTAGACGTTGGAGTAGCTGCCGATCGTGCTCATCGTCCCCTCGATGTCCGGTCCCCGGCGCCGCTCGCGCCTCCCTCTGCGCCCCGTTACGGTGCGTGAGGCAATTGTAGGAACATATGCCACATGGGTGCGTTATTGATAGGCCGGAGGACCTAAACGTGTCGAACCATGCAACCGTATCTGACCATGGTCCCACTCGCCCTGCGACGCCTCAGCTCGACGCGCCTCCCGGGCTCGTCGAGACGGCGGCGTGCCCCTTCCCCCATGGCGAGGGCGCCGCGCGCCATCCCTCCGGCGCGCATCCGGCGCTGACGGAGCAGGGCGCGGGAGCCTGCCCGGTCGCCGGCTTTGCCACGTCGCTCCCGGCGTCCGCAGCGGCGGAGCCACCGCCCCGGGGGCCGGCCGCGACCATCCCCCGATGGAGCCCGGACGCCGAGGCGGTGGTCAGGGAGCGGGCGGAGATCTGGTCACACGGGGACCCCGCGCGGGGCGAGGAACTGGCGCGCGGCGTCGCGGAGGAGCGTGCCGCAGGACGCCAGGCGGAGATCACCGCCCTCTTTCTCCGCACCCTCGGCAAGAAGCTCGGCTACGGCCACCCTCTCAGCGAGAAGGGGGAGGAGCTTCGCTTCACCTGGACCCCGGAGGCGGAGGCCCGTCTCGCCGACGTCCCCGAGTTCTGCCGGGAGCTCACCCGCTGGCGGGTGGAGTGGACGGCACACAAGCTCGATCTCGGCACCACCATCACCCCCCACGAGATGGAGGTCAAGTACGAGCTCTGGGGTCGCGTCTCCCACGCCATCCAGGAGCGGGAGCGGGAGGGGCTGCCCTGGACCGACCAGGCGGTGGACCGCTTCTCACGGATCCCGGAGTTCGTCCGGGGTCAGGTGCTGGAGGCGATCGAGGGCAACGCCCGCACCCTGGGCGCGACCGAGGTCGACGACGCCATGGTCGACCTGGTGATCGAGCGCTGGATCACCACCGGCGACTTCCATGAGGGGCTGTACGGCTTCAAGTAGAGGGTTTCCCCCGGCCGCGCTCGGTCAGCGGCGGAAGCCGGTGACGTCGATCCCCCAGCACGCGGTGGCGGTCTCTCCGGGCTGCAACGCGATCACATCCTCGCCGCTCCGGAAGGCGTCGGGCGGGCAGGTCATCGGCTCCACCGCGAGCCCGCGCCGCCGCTCGGCGGACCGCATGGGATCGCCGGTGAAGAGCACCAGCCACGGGCAGGCACGGTCGGACCAGAGGACGAGCCGCCGCCCGTCCGGGGCCTCCAACGAGACCCGGGCGAGACCATCGGAATCGCGGGCCAGGTCGGTGAAGGCGGTGTCGAGCTGGGTGTGCCCGAGCACACGCGGTTTCCGGAAGTCGAACTCCGTGCCCGCCACCGGTTCCCTGCCGGTCGGCAGCATCCGCGAATCGGTGCGCAGCCGGGTTGCGGCCGGGACCGTGAGGCGCCAGCCGTCGACCAGATCGCGATCCACCATCAGATAGGGGTGGGAGCCGGCGCCGTAAGGAGCGGGTACTCCGGAGAGGTTGGTCCCCGCGAGGGTCACGCGGAGGCCGCCGTCGTCGAGCGCGTAGGTCGCCATCAGATCCAGGCAGAAGGGGTAACCGTCACGGGGATGGAGCCGGTGGCGCATCACCACGCGATCGTCGGTGGGGGCATCGGCCGCCCAGTTCTCCCAACGGACCAGCCCGTGAATGGCATTGGTCAACTCGGGCTCATCGAGGGGGATCTGGTGGTCGACGCCCTGCCACCGATAGCGGCCGTTGCCGATGCGCCCGGGCCATGGCAACAGCGTCTGCCCGCGGGCGTGGGTCGCCGGTTCGGTCACGTCAAAGCCGAGAATCGCCGGCCGCCCGCTCACCGTGTAGGCGCGGAGGGTGGCGCCGACCTCGGCGACCACCGCCTCCTGGTCGCCATGGACAAGGCGATGCTGGAGCCCCGACGGAGGCTCGAGGCCCGCCGATGGGAGCTGGCCCGAGCGGGTGGCGGCGTCCACCCTACCGACCTCGCCCCTTGGAGCCGTCGCCGGGGCTGCGCAGGATCTCGCCGATGTCGGCCAGGCCGCGCCGGGATCCAGCTGTCGGCTTGACCCGGTGGGCCAGCACCATGGGCGCCACCCCCTCGACATCGTCGAGGGTGACCCGGTCTCGCCCCTCGTGGGCGGCGACCGCCTGGGCCGCCTTGCGGGTCACCAGGTCCGCGCGGTGGCCGTCCACCTCCAGCTCGATCCCGAGATGGGCGATGGCGACCAGGATCTCCCGATCCACGGCCACGTCGCCGAGGGAGAGGATGGCCTTCCGGATCCGCTCGGCCTCAGCGTGCTCCTCGGGTTCCCAGGTGGAGGCGAACGCCTCCGCATCGTCCTCGAACGCCTCGCGGCGCTCGACGATCTCGACCCTCTGCCGGACATCCCGGATGCCCTCGACATCCACGCATAGCCCAAAGCGATCAAGGAGCTGGGGGCGCAGCTCGCCCTCCTCCGGGTTCATGGTCCCGACCAGGATGAACCGGGCGGGGTGGGACACCGAGACGCCCTCACGCTCGACCGTGTTGGTGCCCATCGCCGCGGCGTCGAGGAGGACGTCGACGATGTGGTCGTCGAGAAGGTTCACCTCGTCGACGTAGAGGATGTTGCGGTTGGCCTCGGCGAGCACCCCGGGCTCGAACTCCTTCTCGCCCTTCTTGATGGCGGCCTCGATGTCGATCGACCCGACGACCCGATCCTCCGAGGCGTTGATGGGCAGCTCGATCACCCGCATCTGCCGGGTGGCCCGAGGCAACGTCTCGCCACGCTGAAGCCGCTCAAGGCACTCGTCGCAGCGGCTGGCGCCGGCGTCGGGAGAGCAGCCGAAGCGGCAGTCGGCGACCACCTCGAGCACGGGGAGGAGGCGCGCCAGGGCTCGCACCGCCGTCGACTTGGCCGTCCCCTTCTCCCCGCGGATCAGCACGCCGCCGATGGCGGGGTTGATGGCGTTGAGCACGAGGGCCTGCTTCATGGGCCCCTGGCCGACGATCGCGGTGAACGGGAAGATGCTCCGGCCGCGCTGCATCGCGCCATTGTTGCAAAGCTTCCCCACGCCACAGGCGCGGCGCGGGGACCCCACTCATCTCACAGGGGCTCGCCGCCCCTCGCCGGCGCGGCTCAGCCGCGCTCGGCTCACCCCGCCATCAAATCCGGCGCGGCTCACCCCCCCAAGGGAGCGACCGGGCTCATCCAGTGGCTGCAGCCGCCGCATCACCCACCCCCACTAGAGTCCGGTGGATGGGACCAGCGGTGCAGATCGTCGTGCTGATCAAGGAGCCCGGAACGGCGAAGACACGCCTCGCCGCCGCCCTGTCGGCCGCCGAGCGCATGCGCCTCGCCGAGGAGTGCGCGGTCCGGGCGCTGGGGGCCGCCCAGGAAGTGGCTGAAACCATTGCAGTCTGCGGCGGGCCGGGGGCGGCCACCCTGGCCCGGCGGTGCGGCGCGGAGGCTCTCGTCGAGGAGCACCCGGCGGGTCAGAACCGTGCCGCGGAACGAGGCCTGGCCGAGGTGCTCACCCGGGGCGGCTCCGGCTGCCTGGTGCTCAGCTCCGATCTCCCCCTCATCGATGCGGGCAGCCTGCGCCGCCTCCTCGAGCACGCGGGGACGGTCGAGGGGCCGGTCGCGATGGTGGCTCCGGCCCTCGGCCGCGAGGGCACCAATGCCCTCTACCTGCGCCCGATCGGCGACTTCGACCTGCAGTTCGGAGCGGCGTCCCTCCCCCGCTTCGCCGCCGAGGCGAGGCGGCGGGGGCGGGAGTTCATCGTCCACCGGGAGCCGGCACTGGCCCTCGACCTCGACGAGCCGGATGACCTGGCCACTCTGGACCGCTGGCGGGCCGCCACGGGAGAGCCCGGGTGACCCGCGGACAGGCCGGCGGGCTGGAGCTCCACGGCATCGAGGGTCTGCCCGAGATCGTGAGTGGCGACGACCTGGGCAGGCTGATCGCGGAGCGAGCCGCCCCCCTCCGCTCCGGTGACATCGTGGTGGTGGCCCAGAAGGTGGTCTCCAAGGCGGAGGGGAGGCTGCGCAGCCTCTCCGCGGTGGCGCCGAGCCCCCGGGCACAGGAGCTGGCCGAGCAGCTGCACGCCGACCCGCGCATGGTCCAGGTCGTCCTCGACGAGAGCGTCCGCGTGGTCCGTGCCGATCGCGTCCTCATCGTCGAGACCCGACACGGATTCGTCTGTGCCAACGCCGGCGTCGACCGGTCCAACGTGCCCGGGGCGGACGTCGCCTGCCTCCTGCCGGAGGACTGCGACCGGAGCGCGGAGGAGCTGCGCCGGCGCATCGCCGAGGTGGCGGGGGTGGAGGTCGGAGTCGTGATCAGCGACACCTTCGGCCGGCCCTGGCGGGTCGGCCTCTGCAACGTCGCCCTAGGGGTGGCCGGGATGCCGGCCACCGTCGACTACCGGGGCAGCCCCGACGACTTCGGCATGCCCCTGCACGCCACCCTGGTGGCCGTCGCCGACGAGATCGCCGCGGCCGCCGAGATGGTCATGGGCAAGACCCGGCGGATCCCCGTGGTGGTCGTCCGCGGGCTCGCGCTCGAAGGCCCCGCCGGCAGTGGACAGGAGCTGGTGCGCACCGCCGACCTGGACCTCTTCCGGTGAACCGGTGAGGGTTGCGGTCCTGGCCGGGGGGACCGGTGCGGCGCGGCTCGCCTGCGGGCTGGCGCGGGCCCTGGCTCCGGGAGAGCTCAGCGTGATCAGCAACACCGCCGACGACGAGGAGATGTGGGGACTGCTGGTCTGCCCCGACACCGATGCCGTCCTCTACCGGCTCGCCGGCCTCTTCAACGCCGAGGCGGGCTTCGGAGTTCGTGAGGAGAGCTTCCACGCCCTCGAGATGCTCGGCCGGCTGGGTGAGCCGGTCTGGTTTGGGCTTGGCGATCGCGACCTTGGCCTCCACCTCCTGCGGGCCTCCCTGCGGCGGCGGGGCATGACCCTCACGGAGGCGGTCGCCGAGATCGGCCGGCGGCTGAGCTTGAACGCGGCCGTCATCCCGATGAGCGACGACCCGGTGCGCACCCGGGTCGCGACCGACGCTGGTGAGCTGAGCTTCCAGGAGTGGTTCGTCGGCAAGCGCTGCGAGCCGCCGGTCCGCGGCCTGCGCTTCGAGGGACTGGAGGCTGCGGTGCCGGCGCCGGCCGCGGTGCAGGCGGTCCGCGCGGCGGATCTGGTGGTGATCGGCCCGTCCAACCCTCTCCTCAGCGTGGACCCGATCACCGCCCTGATTGGCCCTCACCTGGAGAGGGAGCGCGTTATCGCCATCGCCCCGATCATCGGGGGCCGCGCGCTGAAGGGCCCGACAGTTGCCCTGATGGCGCAGCTCGGTGAGGAGCCCACCGCCCTCGGGGTGGCGCGCCACTACGCAGGGCTGGCCTCCAGCTTTGTCCTGGACGCGGCCGACCGCGAGCTGTCAGACGCCGTCGCCCGGCTGCGGATGAGCCCCCACATTCTCGACACCGTGATGACGGGCGCGGAGGGCGAGGAGCGGCTGGCGAGGGAGGTGCTCGCCCTGAGCAGGGGCTGAAGAACCCCCGGCGAGNNCACGCATCGCCGAGGATGGGGGCGGCAGGACCGTCGGGGGTTCTTCAGCTCCTGCTGGGGGACCCCGGCAGGAGCTGAGCCGGCGCTGCCGGCCGCCCGCGCCGGCCTCGAACCCGCAGCGACCAGCCGGCGGCCGCGATGGCGAGCAGCGCGACCACGTCGACCAGGCAGTGCGCGAGCATCAGGCCCACCGCCGGCCGGGAACTGTGCGTTCCATCACCGACTCGTCACCCGGCCGTACGACCGATGCTCAAACGTCAACCCGCAAAGTGAAGTCCTTCGCGTCAATCGGTGTGCACAGGAGGTCAACCGGGGTCGATCCAAGGAGGTGGTGCTTCATGAGCGAAAAACTCCCCACTCCTCCCCGACGCGGGACGCGTCGAAATGAGGAAGGGCAGGGCATGGTGGAGTACGCAGTCATCCTCGTTCTCATCGCTGTCGTCGCGGCCGTCATGCTTCTCGCTATCGGCCGGCAGGCCAATACTTTCTTCTCAAACGTCAGTTCCACCCTCGGGGGAACCTGACCACCACACCGAACGCGCAAGAGGAGCCGCGGCCGCGCCGCGGCTCCTCTTTGCGTCCATCGACACAGCCATGCCCGTCGCGCGCCTCGATCCGACCCAAAGGTGTCACGCGGACGGAGCCTGCCCTGGCCGCAGGGGCCCTCCCACGCCCGCTCGCGCAGCCGTCGCCTCAGGCGGCGGGGGGGAGGTGGCGCCGATCGATCTGCTTGCTGGCGGCCTGGGGGTTGCCCCAGGTCACGCTGCCGTTGGGCCACACCATCGCCGTGGTCCGCGGGGGCCGTTCGGCGTGGATCTCACCGCCCGCGATGTAGACGGGCCGGTGCAGACGGCGTGCCTCCGCCTTGGCGCCCTGAAACAGCTCGATGTCGATGCGTGTCGAAACCTGCTTTACCGCTGTGGTCAACGTGGGACTCTCCGTTCGGGCATCCTCGGCCCGGTTGCTCCGTCAACTATATCACGTCGGCCAGGCTAGTTCAGGGGAGATCGAACCCCCTGCTCTCTGCCCGAAGGACGCCGCCGGCCCACCGGTTTGCGAGCCAAGATGCCGGCCAGCTGCCGGGCCATGGGGAGCTCCTGCAGGCGTTCACGGGGCAGGGGCAGCGCCAAGGACCAATTCGGGCTCTCGCCCGCGCTGCCCGGCTGATTGGGTCGCTCCTGGACCTCGGCGACGTCCTCGAGGGTGGCGGCGAGCAGGGTGCAGGGGGAGCCGGCCAGGCGGCGGTGGGCGTGCACCACCGCGGCCGAGCTCTCCGCGTCGCGGGCCGGGCCCCCACCCTGGCGGAGGCGCTCCACCAGCTCCAGGGTGGCAGCGGCGCTGGCGGGCAGCCCGCTCCGGCGCCGTGCCCGCAGGTCGCTGCCGTCCCAGAGCCCGGTGACGGTGGGCAGGTCGTGAGTGGTCACCGCCGCCAGCGCCTGGCGCGGCCAGCGCGCGGGGGGAAGGTCTTCGAAGAGGAGCACCACGTAGCTGAGGAGCCCTCGCCGGCGCAGCCGCGAGCGGAATCCGGTGGGGACGGTGCCCAGGTCCTCGCCGATCACCGTGGCCCGGTGGCGGACCGACTCGAGGGCGACGATGCCGAGCAGGTCGCCGGCGGGGTACCCGAGGTAGCAGCCATCGGCCGGCCCTCCCCCCGACGGGATGCACCAGAGTCGCTGCAGCCCCATGACGTGGTCGATGCGCAGGCCGGCTCCCTCGCGCAGGTTGGCCCGAAGCGTCTCGATGAAGGGGGCGTACCCGGCCGCGCGCAGCTTCCAGGGGTGGAAGGCCGCGATGCCCCAATCCTGACCCCGCGTGTTGAAGCTGTCCGGAGGAGCTCCCACCGTCACGCCGGGGACGACCAGATCCTGCCAGAGCCAGGCGTCGGCGCCCCCCGGATGGAAGCCCACGGCGAGATCGCGGATCAGCGGGAGGGCAGCGCCGGCCTCTTCCAGTTGACGGTCCAATTGCAGCTGCACCCACGCGTGGAAGCGCACCCGCCCCGCCAGCTCCGCCGCCGCGGCCCGGATCGCCGCGGGGTCGCGCCGCGCCAGCGGGCGCGGCCAATCGCGCCAGTCCCTCCCGTGGCGCTCCGCCAGNNCCCGCGCGCTCCGGGCGCAGGTAGAGGGGATCGAGGAAGAGCCGGCTGGTGGGGAAGTACGGGCTGGGCTCGATGGGAAGGAGGGGGAGCCCGGCGTGGAGCGGGTTGACGAGCAGCGTCGCGGCTCCGAGCCCGGCCGCCCAGCCGGCGAGCCCGGCGAGGTCGGTGAGGTCTCCGATGCCCCAGCTTGCCGCCGAGCGGGTGGCATAGAGCTGGACCGCGAAGCCGAAGCCGCGCGCGGCGGGGAGGTGGCAGCGGGGCGGGGTCACGACCAGGAGGCGGCTCCGGCCCCCCGCGTGGAGGTGGTGGTACCCGAGCGGGAGGTCGGCGGGCAGCCGCTCGCCGCAGGCCCGCGTGGAGCCGTCCTCCAGCTCGACCTCCGACGGTACCGGCGACGACCCCTCCTCGCCGCGGCCAGCCCACGCGCACTCCCCCTGGACGACGACGAGCGGCCGGTCACCGTCCCGGTCGGGGCGGCGTCGATCAGCGCCGAGGGCGGCGAGCAGGGCGTCGACGGTCTCCGCGGATGCGCCGCTGCGGGTGCTGCCGGTGCTGGCGTGGTGGGGCAGGAGACCCCAGGCTCTGGGGCTCGGCGCGGTCATGGCCCCGTATCATCGCCTCGGATCGATACGAGGAGACGGTATCGTTGGCCGCCGGAGGCGGTTGCGAACTGGCGCCGTCCCGGGGGACCCGATCCCCACCTGGAGTCGCCCGCGTGGCACCGCGTCCTCGGCAGTCCTCGCCGCCGGCCCCCCCAGATCCGGGGCCGGCAACGGCTGCGACCCCACCACCATCGGCCGCGGCCCCGACCGCGGGCCACCCGTGGCCGGGCCAGCACTTCCCGCTCGGTGCCCAATGGGATGGCAACGGCACCAACTTTGCGCTCTTCAGCGCCAACGCCGAGAGTGTGGATCTGGTGCTGGTCAACCCCGACGGGAGCACGCGGGAGATCTACGAGCTCTCGGATCGGACCGACCTGACCTGGCACGGCTACCTGCTCGGGGTCGGCCCGGGAACCCGCTACGGCTACCGGGTCCACGGCCCCTACGAGCCGGCCGCCGGCCGCCGCTTCAACCCCCGGAAGCTGCTCGTCGATCCGTACGCGCGGGCTCTCACCGGGGCGGTCGAGTGGGTGCCCGAGGTCTACGGCTACGAGTGGGACCGCCGGATGACCGACGACGTCCGGAGCGAGCTCGACTCCGCCGGCCATGTCCCGCTCTCGGTGGTGGTGGACAACCGCTTCGACTGGGCGGGGACTCCGCCTCCCCGGATCTCGTGGGCCGACACCGTCGTCTACGAGACCCACGTCCGCGGCTTCACGATGCGCCATCCCAACGTGCCCGAGCACCTGCGCGGAACCTACGCCGGTCTCGGCCACCCCGCCGCCATCGGACACCTCAAGGCGCTCGGCGTCACGGCGGTCGAGCTGATGCCGGTGCATGCGTTCATCGACTCGGGCCGCCTGCACGAGCTCGGTCTCCGCAACTACTGGGGCTACGACACCATCGGCTACTTCGCCCCCGAGGGCCGCTACGCGGCAGCGGGCGACCAGGGCGGCCAGGTCGTCGAGTTCAAGCGGATGGTGCGCTCCCTCCACGCCTCCGGGCTCGAGGTCTTTCTCGACGTCGTTTACAACCACACCGGCGAGGCCAATCGCCTCGGTCCGACGCTCTCCTTCCGGGGCATCGACAACCAGGCGTACTACTATCTCGACCCCCACGATCGCCGCCACTACTGGGACGTGACCGGGACGGGCAACACGCTCAACGCGGGGGCGCCTCAAACCCTGCGCCTGATCATGGACTCGCTGCGCTACTGGGTCACCGAGATGCACGTCGACGGCTTCCGTTTTGACCTTGCGTCGGTGCTCGCGCGGCAGTTCTACGAGGTCAACAAGCTCGCCGCCTTCTTCGACATCATCCACCAGGACCCCGTGCTCGCCGAGGTGAAGCTGATCGCCGAACCCTGGGACATCGGGCCGGGCGGATACCAGGTCGGCAACTTCCCGGTGGGGTGGGCGGAGTGGAACGGCAAGTACCGCGACACTGTTCGCGATTACTGGCGCGGCGCTCCCATCGGCGTCGCCGACCTCGCGTACCGTCTGACCGGGAGCAGCGACCTCTACGCGGACGACGGTCGCGGACCGAGCGCCAGCATGAACTTCGTGACGGCCCACGACGGTTTCACTCTGCGTGACCTGGTCTCCTACGAGCACAAGCGCAACCAGGCCAACGGCGAGGAGAACCGGGACGGCACCGACGACAACCGCTCCTGGAACTGCGGTGTCGAGGGCGAGACCGACGAAGCCGCGGTGAACGAGGTGCGGATGCGCCAGCAGCGCAACTTCCTGGCCACTCTGCTGCTCTCCCAGGGCTGTCCGATGATCCTCGCGGGGGACGAGATAGGCCGCACCCAGCAGGGGAACAACAACGCGTACTGCCAGGACAGCGAGCTTTCCTGGGTTGACTGGGAGCACGACGACCCGGTGCTGTTCCGCTTCACCCGCCGGCTGATCGCCCTGCGCGCGCAGCATCCCGCCCTCCGCCGTCAGCACTTCTTCACCGGTCGGATCGTGGGCAGAGGTCTCAAGGACGTTCGCTGGCTGCGGCGCAACGGCGTGGAGATGACCGATGAGGACTGGGGCAGCCACGAACGGCAGTCGCTCGCGATGATCCTCGACGGCGGCCTGATCTCCGACCGGACGGCGACCGGGGAGCGGATCGTCGATGACACCCTGGCGGTGCTCCTGCACTCGTCCGAGGACGCCTGCGACTGGGATCTGCCTCCCGGGACCTGGCAGGTGATCCTGGACACCGCCCAGCCGGACGAGGATCCCGGCACCCGTGGGGTCCGCACCCCGGAGCGTCTCCAGGTCGAGGGGCGGTCGCTGGTCGTCCTGCGGCTCAGCGAGCCCGCGGCCGTGGGTGTCCCGGCGGCTGTGCCCGGGCACTCGATCCCATAGCTGCTTGTCAAGCCTCAGGAGTGGTTTCGGGTCGACCACTCCTGGAGACCCCGACCCACGCATCATTGTGTGGCTGTGCTGTTGGCCTCCCTGACCGGGTTCGCGTCTGGCTTTGTCCAGCATTGGGGCTACCTGGCCGTATTCCTGCTCGCCGGGATCGAGAGTTTCTGCGTGCCCTTCCTTCCCGGCGAGACCGCGCTGCTCACGGCCGCTGCCCTCGCGGGGAAGCTGCACCTGGCCATCGGCGGGATCATCGCGGCGGCCGCGGCCGGCCCCATCGTCGGGGGCAGTCTCGGCTATGCCCTCGGCTGGTGGGGGGGGTACCGCCTCCTGGTCCGCTACGGCGCGCGCATCGGCCTCGGCCAGCCCCAGGTCAAGGTGACCCACTACCTCTTCCAGCGTGACGGCGGGAGGGTCGTCTTTCTGGGCCGGTTCATCCTCGTGCTGCGCAGCTTCGCCGGGCTGCTCGCCGGTGCGGGCCGGATGCCGCCGCTCGCCTTCCTTTTCTTCAACGCGGCCGGCAGCGTGGTCTGGGCCACGGCCTACGGGCTCGCGGCCTACGCGGCGGGCAGCGCGCTCCTCAGCCTCAGCGGGTGGCTCGCGGCCGGCTTCGGCCTCGCGGCCGCCGCCGTCGTGGTGACCGGTCTGCTCCTGCTGCGCCGGCAGTCCACCCGCCTGGAGGCGCGGGCTGAGGCGGCCTCACCAGGACCCATGGCCGGTTACCCGGGAGGCCCGCCGCTCTGAATCGGGGTGCTCGCCGGCGACATCCAGTTGCCGGCCTGAGCCCGGCGCCAGAGTCGCCTCCGGGAATGCGGCGTCAGAACTACGCGCTGCCGGGATGGATGAGGTCGGAGGAGGCCACGTACATGAGGCCCGCCTCGTGCTCATCGGATTCGCGGTCCAGGTGCTCGATGTGGACCTCCAGTGCACTTCTCTGGGCGGCATCCATGGGCGGGGCGGCGGGGCCGGTCCCTGCGACAGCGGCCTGCAGATGGGCGAACGCGTCGCGGGCGCACGACACCACGTCCTGGCGGTGGAAGTCGGCGACCCCGAGGACGTCGGACCTCGGCGGGAGGTCGGGAATCTCCTCGGGGTTGGCGAGCGGGGTGCTGAACGCGGGCGTCGGGAGCTTCAGTTCGGGGAACTGGAGCTCGGGGAACTGCGGTTCCGGGAGTTCCGGCTCGGAGAGGTCCACATGGGCGATTGTCGCGCCCGGGCGGGAGGGATCGCTGAGCAGGTCGGGGACGTGGCGCACGCGTCACCCCAGGCCTCCCTATGATGGGCCAGGTCCGGCCATGAGGCGACAGAGGTAACAGTGTGAAGATCATCGATGCCAGGGTCATCATCACGTGCCCGGGGCGCAACTTCGTGACCCTGAAGCTGACCACTGACGAGGGCGTCACCGGCGTCGGCGATGCCACCCTCAACGGGCGCGAGCTTGCCGTGGCCAGCTACCTCACCGACCACGTGTGCCCGCTGCTCCTCGGCCGCGACGCCTCGCGCATCGAGGACACCTGGCAGTTCCTCTACAAGGGCGGCTACTGGCGCCGTGGCCCGGTCACCATGACCGCGATCGCGGCCGTCGACACGGCTCTCTGGGACATCAAGGGCAAGATGGCCGGCCTGCCCGTGTACCAGTTGCTGGGCGGCCGGAGCCGCGACGGCGTCACCGTCTACGGACACGCCAACGGCGAGACCGTGCCCGAGGTGCTCGACGAGGTGGCCCGTTTCCTGGATCTCGGATACCGCGCGGTCCGCGTGCAGGTGGGCATCCAGGGGATCGGCTCGATCTACGGGGTGAGCCCTGACACCGCCCACCGCGAGTCCGGGTACGTGCCCACAGCTGAGAGTTCGGACTGGTCCACGGCCCGCTACCTGCACCAGATACCCGCGCTCTTCGAGGCGGTCCGAGAGCGCTTCGGTTTCGACTTCGCACTCCTCCACGACGCCCACCACCGGCTGACCCCGATCGAGGCCGCCCGGCTGGGGCGGCGGGTCGAGGAGTACCAGCTGTTCTGGCTCGAGGACCTGGTGCCGGCGGAGCTCCAGGAGGGCTTTCGGATCATCCGGCAGCACACCACGACGCCACTGGCCGTGGGGGAGGTCTTCAACTCCATCTGGGACTGCCAGCAGCTCATCACCGAGCAGCTCATCGACTTCATCCGCGCCGACGTCGTCCACGCCGGTGGGATCACCCACCTCCGGCGCATCTTCCAGCTCGCCGATCTCTACCACGTCCGCAGCGGCTCCCACGGTGCCAACGATCTCTCGCCCGTCTGCCTCGCCGCCGCGCTGCACCTCGACATCTCCATCCCCAACTTCGGCATCCAGGAGTACATGCGACACTCCGCAGAGACCGACGAGGTCTTCCCGCACGCCTACAGTTTCGCCGACGGCTACCTGCACCCCGGCGAGGTGCCCGGCCTCGGGGTCGACATCGACGAGGAGCTGGCCGCGCGGTACCCGTACCAGCGTGCTTATCTGCCGATCAACCGCCTGGTCGACGGCACGGTGCACAGCTGGTGACGCCCCGCCTCCAGATCCCACCCTCCGGAGCGCTGGACTTCCTCTCGCTCGGGGCACTGGTGATCCGTCTGGATCCCGGTGACGTCCCCTTCCAGAAGGCCACCGAATGCCGCATTCACGTGAGCGGTGCGGAGTACAACGTGGCCGCCAACCTGGCCAGCTGCTTCGGCCTGCAGACCGCGGTGGCCTCCGCCTGTGTCGACTATCCGATCGGCCAGCTCGTCGCCGAACGAGCGCGCGCCATGGGTGTCCGGGGCATCTACCGCTGGTCCCAGCACGACGGGGTGCGCGGCCCCAACATCGCCACCGTCTACAGCGATCGCGGCTTTGGCATCCGCCCGCCTGTCGTCTTCTACAACCGGGCAGACGAGGCGGCCGCCCTCCTCGGTCCCGGTGACTTCGACTGGGCCGGAATATTCGGAGAGGGGGTGCGCTGGTTTCACTCCGGTGGGCTCTTNNTGGGCCACTCACGGCGGCCGGCCGCAGGCGCAGGCGGTGATCGGCCGGATCGTGGAAAACGTGGACGTGCTGCTCGGCAACGAGGAGGACGTCCAGCAGGCTCTCGGCATCTCCGGCCCCGAGCCGGGCGCCGGGGGAGGCGTGGAGGTGAAGAGCTTCGTGGGCCTGATGGATCGGGTCCGCGAACGGTACCCGAACCTGGCGGTGATGGCGACCACGCTGCGTGATGTCCGCTCCGCGAATCGCCACATCTGGAGCGCCGTCGCCAGGGTCGGAGACGAGACCTTCGCGGCGCCCAGCACCGAGCTGGATGTCTATGACCGCGTCGGTGGTGGCGATGGTTTCGCGGCGGGTTTCATCTACGGTCTGCTCGCGGGCGAGCCGCCCGAGCAGGCGTTGCGTCTCGGCTGGGCGCACGGCGCCCTCGTCACCGGCTACCCGGGGGACACCACGATGGCGACGCTCGCCCAGGTGCGCGCCATCGCGGCGGGGGGCGCCGCGCGGATCCAGCGATAGGGGGCGGGCCCCCGCCACCCAGGGAGGAGCTTCTGTGGCCAGGATCGATCTCCACCCCGATCGCCTGCTCCCGGTGGAACCGGCCCGGCGAGAGGTGGCCCGGCGCCTCTACGAGACGGTGCGGGGCTTGCCGATCGTCTCGCCGCACGGGCACGTGGACCCGCTCCTCCTCCAGCAGGACCGTCCCTTCGGCAATCCGGCGGCGCTGTTCATCACTCCGGATCACTACGTGACCCGCATGCTCCACGCCCACGGCGTGCCCCTCACCGAGCTGGGCCTCCCGCACCGCGACGGCGAGGGCAGCGCCGCCGACCCGCGCCAGATCTGGCGACGGCTGTGCGAGCGGTGGGACGTCTTCCGCGGCACCCCGTCCCGCTACTGGCTCGAAGCGGCGCTGGCCCAGGTGTTCGACGTCCCCATCCGCCCGTCCGCCGCCGACGCCGACCTCATCTACGACCGCCTCATGGAGCGCTTCGCACTCCCCGAGTACCGGCCGCGGGCCCTGTTTGACCGCTTCGGGGTGGAGGTGCTGGCGACCACCGACGACCCGTGCAGCGATCTCTCCGCCCACCGCAGCCTGCGTGACGACCCCTCCTGGAAGGGGCGAGTGGTCCCGACCTTTCGCCCCGACGCCTACCTCGACCCGTCGCTGCCCGGCTGGGCCGGGCACGTGGAGCAGCTCGGCACCTCCGCCGGCATCGACACCTCCACCTACCGCGGCTACATCCAGGCTCTGGAGGCTCGGCGTGCCTTCTTCATCTCCCAGGGGGCCACCGCCACCGACCAGGGGCCGCCCGACGCCGGCAGCGTGATCCTCGCGCCCACCGAGGCGGCGCAGCTCTTCGCGAGAGCCTTGGGGGGCACGGCCAGTCCGGAGGAGCGGAGAGCGTTCCGGCAGCACATGCTCTGCGAGATGGCCCGGATGTCCTGCGACGACGGGCTGGTCATGCAGCTGCACCCCGGCGTCTTCCGCAACCACCACCCGCCGACCTGGCGGGACTTCGGCACCGACGTCGGTGCCGACATCCCGGTCGCGATCGAGTTCACCCGCGCTCTTCAGCCCTTGCTCGACCTCTACGGAACGCACCCCAACTTCCGGATCGTCCTCTTCACCCTCGACGAGTCCACCTGGTCGCGAGAGCTGGCGCCGCTCGCAGGTTTTTACCCGTCCGTCTACCTCGGGGCACCGTGGTGGTTCCTCGACACTCCGGACGCCATGCTCCGTTTCCGGGCGGCCGTCACCGACACGGCCGGCTTCGCCAAGACGAGCGGATTCGTCGACGACACCCGCGCCTTCTGCTCCATCCCGGTGCGCCACGACACGGCGCGCCGCATCGACTGCGCCTACCTGAGCCGGCTGGTGGTCGAGCATCGGCTGGACGAGGACGAAGCGGCGGCGACCGCCGCGGACCTGGCCCACCGGCTTCCGCGCGAGGTCTTCCGCTTTTGACCCGGCTGAACCGCCAGAGCTGGCCGTCGGCCGGTCAGCCCCGGCCGGTCCGTGCCGTGCACCTCGGCCTGGGTGCGTTCCATCGCTCGCACCAGGCCTGGTACACGGAGCACGCCGGGGACTTGGAGCCGTGGGGCATCGCCGCCTTCACCGGTCGTAGTCCCGGGGCGGCGACGCTGCTGCAGGCACAGGACGGCCTCTACACGCTGGTGGAGCGCGGCCCCGAGCGCGACCGGTGCGAGGTGGTGGCCAGCATCAGCGCCGCACACGATGGTGACGATGCGGGAGCCTGGGCGAGGTACCTGGCGTCACCACAGGTTGCCCTGGTGACGATGACCGTCACGGAGGCCGGATACCACCTGGACGGCAATGGGCACCTCGATCTCAGTCACCCGGAGGTCGCCGCCGACATCGAGCGTCTGCGCGTGACGAGCGCCCAGCCGGTGCCACCGCTCCGCACCATGCCGGGGCGGCTCGTGGCCGGCCTCGCGGCTCGCCGGATCGCGGATGGCGGACCGATCACCATCGTCCCCTGCGACAACCTCCTGGGCAACGGCGACACGACCCGTGCCGTGGTCCTCGAGATGTGCAGCGCGGCGCGGCTCCATCTGGACGACTGGATATCGGCGAGCGTCTCGTTCGCCTCCACGGTCGTGGATCGGATAACCCCTGCCACCACCACAGCCGACCTGAAATCGGCGAAGCGCGCCACCGGCCGTGACGACCGTTGCGCCGTGGTGACCGAACCCTTCAGCGAATGGGTGCTCACCGGAGACTTCCCGGCCGGGCGACCTGCCTGGGAGAGTGCCGGCGCCCGCTTCGTGAGCGACGTCAGGCCGTTTGCGGAGCGGAAGCTGTGCCTCCTGAACGGTGGTCACTCCCTGCTCGCCTACGCGGGCTCCGTACTGGGCCACGCCACTGTCGCGGAGGCCCTGGCCGACCCGCGGTGCCGGGAGTGGCTGGAGGATTGGTGGGATGGCGTCACCCCCGTCCTCGCGCTCCCCGGCGACGAGGTGGCCAGCTACCGCGCGGCGCTGGTGGCTCGCTGGAGCAACCCGCGGATAAGTCACACCCTGAGCCTCATCGCCCGCGACGGATCGCAGAAGCTCGTCCAGCGGGTGGTCCCGGTGATCCATCGTTATCGGGAGGTGGAAGAGCCCGCCCCACCGGGGGTCGGGCGGGTCATCGGCGCCTGGCTTGCCCACCTCCGCGGCTCCGGCGTCGAGATCAGCGACCCCCGTGCCGGGGAGCTCATCATCCTGGCCGCGGGCGAGCGCCACGGGGCGGCACGAGCTCTCCTCGATGTTCTCGAGCCTGGTCTGGGCGAGAACAGCGCACTGGTGGCGCGGGTCGCCACGACCTGCCAGGAGCTCGAGAGCATGGGTGGGTGAGCCGCCAGCTCCTCGATTCCGGCCGGGCTCGATGTATGATTGTATGCGGCTCGAACGAACAGTAATCTGTTGTTCACAGCTTGGACGACTTGACGATTGCCAAGGGGCAGCTGAGGGAAGAACTCATGGTTGAGCCGAGCCGCGAAGACCTTTTCACGTTCGGGCTGTGGACGGTTGGCTGGCAAGGCGTCGACGTCTCGGGCAGCGCCGTGCGCGCACCACTGGACCCGGCGGTGGCTGTGACCTGGCTGGCCCAGCTGGGGCCTCACCACCGGTGAGCTCGAGCGCACTCGTCGGCATTGACATCGGGACGTCGTCCGCCAAAGGCGTCGCCGTCGATCCAACATCCGGAAAGGTGCTGGCCGGCGCGGAGTCCAGCTACCCCCTGAGCTCTCCCCACCCCGGCTGGATGGAGCAGCATCCGCAAGAGTGGCTGACGGCAGTACAGCTGGTGCTCGACAGCCTGAAGGCCGACGTGACGGAGATCCTCGGCATCGGTTTCTCCGGCCAGATGCATGGGCTGGTCTGTCTCGACGCGGCCGGTGAGGTCATTCGCCCGGCGATCCTCTGGAACGACCAGCGCTCCGCGCCACAATGCGCCGCACTGGAGTCCGGGGGCGGACGAGATCGCCTGGTGAGGCTCACCGGAAACCGTGCCCTGCCTGGCTTCACCGCGCCCAAGCTGCTCTGGATGCGGGAGAGTGAGCCGGCGGCCTACGCTCGGATCCGCCAGATCTCCCTGCCCAAGGACTACGTGCGCGACCGTCTCACCGGAGGGCATCGCAGCGATGTCGCCGACGCCTCGGGCACGCTTCTCCTCGATGTCAGCGAGCGCCGCTGGAGCGGCGAGCTGCTCGCGGAGCTGGGGATCCCGCTGTCATGGATGCCCGATCTCGTCGAGAGCGGCGATGCCGTCGGCACGATCGAGGGTGTTCGGGTGGCCGCGGGGGCAGGCGACCAGGCCGCCGCAGCGGTGGGCGGCGGGATCACCGGCCCGGGCCCTCTGTCCGTCGTCCTCGGAACCTCCGGAGTGGTGCTCGCCGCGACGGATCGCTTTCTGGCGGATGCGGAAGGCAGGGTCCACGCCTTCTGCCATGCGGCGCCGGACCGCTGGCTGGTGATGGGAGTGATGCTTTCGGCAGCCGGATCGTTGGCCTGGTACCACGACACCCTCCTCCCTGGAGTGGACTACGACGCGATGCTCGAGGAGGCCGAAAGCGTGCCGCCTGGGTGTGACGGCCTGACCTTCCTGCCCTACCTGGCGGGGGAGCGGACGCCTCACGTCGACCCGGACGCACGTGGCGCCTTCATCGGTTTGAGCGTCACCCATGGGCGCGGAGCGCTGACCCGCGCGGTCCTGGAGGGAGTCGCCTTCGGCCTGCGCGACTGCCTCGATACCGTGCGCAATGTCGGGGCCACTGCCGAGCGCGGCCGCGTGTCGGGGGGAGGCTCGAGGAGCCGGCTGTGGCTCAAGACGGTTGCCAGCGTCCTTGAGTTGCCCATCGAGGTGATGGCCACCGACCAGGGCTCAGCGTTTGGCGCCGCACTGCTGGGTGGCGTCGCGGCCGGCGTCTACCGCGACGTCGATCAGGCCGCTGATGCCTGCGTACGCGTGACCGACGTCATCGATCCCGTATCCGCATGGATCGAACCCTACCGGGAGGCGCGAGCTCGCTTCCGCGATTACTACCCTGCCCTCCGCTCGGTCAGCAGGCGAGGTACCGGCCCGGTCTGAGAAGCAGCGTACGGGGTTGGCTGGGCCTTCGGTTCCTGCCCACCACCAACCGCGCGCGCTTCACGCCGATCTCGCTTCGACAACCGGAGCCAGGGTCGGATCGTCCAGGACCCGCGTCAGCGCCAGTTCCGCGGCCCCCTGCAGGATGGCTTCCGCCCCGAGCTGCGCCGGCCTGATCTCCACCGTCTCGAGAGCCGGCGCCATGACCCGCACCCGCAGCTCCGCCTGGACAATCTGCTCCACCAGGGGCCACATGGTGCTGAGATACCCACCGAGCACGACCCGCTGTGGGTTGAAGGCGTTGATCAGGCCGCCAAGACCCGCGCCGAGCCAGCGGCCAACCTCGCCCACAGCCTGGAGCGCCACCGAATCGCCCCAGGCCGCCTCTCGCAGCAGCCGGGCGACCGCCTCCGGCTGATACCCGTTCTCGACACTCCCGGCACGCCGCAGCAGCGCCGGGCCTCCAATCTCTGTCTCCCAGCACCCGATCGCTCCACATCGGCAGCGCACGCCCATCGGGTTCACCTGGACGTGCCCCACCTCTCCCGCACAGCCGGCGGCCCCCACCAGTGGGCGGCCATCGATGACGATGCCGCCGCCCACCCCGACGTCGCTGGAGATGTATATGAGGTGACTCGCCCCGACACCAGCCCCCCACGTGTGCTCTGCCACGGCCCCGAGGTCCGCATCGTTGGCGATGAGAACCGGGAGCCCGGGCCCGACCCGGGCTGCGACAAGCTCGCCCAGCCGGACATCCCGCCATCCCAGGTTCGGGGCAAAGTGCACCAGACCGTCCGCTCGGCGGACGACGGCCGGAAGGGCCACCCCCAGGCCGGAGATCCAGCAATGGGCGGGGATCGAGGCCTGAGCGGACTGAATGAGCTCCAGGATGTCCTCGACGGTTTGCTCGAA
Organism: Candidatus Dormiibacterota bacterium; assembly: GCA_003142035.1. GTDB lineage: Bacteria > Chloroflexota > Dormibacteria > Aeolococcales > Aeolococcaceae > Changshengia. Next base: position 14,443 of record PLOF01000077.1, on the reverse strand, counting down.
AGCCAGGCGACGCGGCCGATGGGCGACCCGATCGAGGTGGAGGATCCGGCCCCCCAGCCCGACCACGGCAGCCGAAAGGGAGTTGACAGCGATGTCGGCAGTGATGGCCACGGCGCCCTCGGGATTGGGGCGGACCACCAATGAGGGACGTCCGGGCGACCCCAGGCGGGCGCTGTCTCCCGCCAGCACCAGACCACGCGCTCCCAGGTCGGCCACCAGCTCACCGATCGTGCTCCGGGTCATCCCCAGAGCGGCCCCGATGTCGGACCGAGACATTGCCCCTGACTGATGGAGGAGTCGGAGCAGAAGGCTCAGATTATGGCGGCGGACCGATTCCGGGGAAGCCACCGGACTCATGTCTCACCACCCACCCGCCCTCGGTTCGCCTCCCGCAGGGCGTGAAATGCGCCTCCGGCCCGCCAGCTCGGCGACTCCGGAGGCGCATCACCACCGTCCATGGGCGTCATGCCCTAGATTGCGAGCCCCCGTGGCCGCGGGAAAGGACATCGACGGTCCCCGCCGCCAGCAGCACGACGGCGATGAAAATGTCGACCCACTCCGATGACACGCCCATGAGGTAGAGGCCGTTGTAGATGCCGCCGATGATCAGGCCGCCCAGGATCCCGTGGATAGTCTTTCCCCGGCCTCCGAAGAGGCTGGTGCCACCGATGACGGCGGCGGCCACCGCCAGCAGCACGTAGCTGTTCGAGGACTTGATGATGTTGGTGGTGAGGAACACCTGCCACGAGGCGAACAGGACGCCTCCGATCCCGGCGGTGAGGGACGCGAGGATAAAGCACCAGGTCCGGATCGAGGGCAGGTTCACACCCGCTCGACTAGCCGCCTCCGGGTTGCCGCCGATGGCGTAGACGTAACGGCCGAACCGGGTTCGCTGGAGGAGCATGGTCCAGATGAAGAACACGACCATGACGATCGGGATGATGTAGGGCAGCCCCTCGATGACCCCGAAGTGCGCCCGGTTGGTGTTGCAGAGCCCGACGAGCACCACACCCGCCACCACCACGGCGGCGATCTTGATCACGGTGAAGATCGGCGGCGGTGCCACCAGGCCATGGCGCCGGCGGCCGGCGTCGCGGAACCACCACCACGCGGCCACGATGACGAGGACCACGGCCAGCAGGACCCAGCTGATCGTGGGGCTGAAGTACCCCCAGAAGATGTTGTAGATCTGAACCTGAGCGGGGACCGTGACATTCTTGAGGGAGATCGGCTGGCCGTTGAGAACGATGAGCGCAACCCCCTCGAGGACCAGCCACCCCCCCAGGGTGACGATGAACGACGGCATCTTCACGCGGGCCACCAAGGTGCCCTGAATAAGGCCGACACCCGCGCAGATGAGCAGGGTGACGCCGATCGCGAGCCACGCTGGGAAGCCAAGGCCATGTGGACAGAGCGCGCAACTGGCCGCCCCGGACGGTTGGACGAGCTCGGCCACGATGACGGCGCCAAGGCCCATGACCAGGCCGGTGGAGAGGTCGATCTCACCGAGCAGCAGGGCAAAGATCTCGGCCAACGCCAGCAGGATGTAGATACTGCTCTGCTCGAAGATGTTGACCAGGTTCTGGGGTGACAGGAAGTTGCCGTTGGCAATCTGGAAGCCAACGCAGACGATGACGAGCCCCAGCACCACGGGCAGGACCCCGCTCTCACCGCCCCTCACCCTCTGCCACCAGACGTGCAGGTACTGGCCCATCGACTGGGCCACGAGCTCCGGTGGGACCTCTCCCACCTCGGCCGCGGCAGTCAGATCGACAGCGGTGTCCGCGCCGTCACTCGACGGAGTGGCTGCCACGGGGCCGGTCAGTGGGTCACTATCGATCCGGGCCATCACTCACCCTGACATGTTCAGACAGATACAGATTCTCAGACACGGATCACGCTCCCCGTCCTGGCCCCACGCCGCGAGAGGACATCGACGAGAACGGCGAGCAGCAGGACTGCTCCCGGCAGGATGTATTCGAGTGGGATCGACAGCGACCCCAGGTTCATCAGCGAGACCCCATAGGCGATACCGCCGATGAGGAGCCCGCCCAGGACACCGTGGATCGGCTTTCCCCGGCCCCCGAAGAGGCTGGTGCCGCCGATGACGGCGGCCGCTATCGAGTAGAGGACGAGCTGCCCGGGGTCCCCGACGTTGGTGCTGTACTGGCCGTAATAGAAGGAGCCGAGCAGGATGCCGGCGAACCCGGCGGTTGCCGAGCAGAGCACGAAGGACCAGATGCGGATCCCGCGCAGACTGACCCCCGCCCGGCGCGCCGCCTCAGCACTGCCGCCAATGGCGTAGACGTAGCGGCCGAAGCGGGTCTGCTGGAGCAGCACGGTCCAGAGACCCAGGATCACGATGACCACCGGGATCACCCAAGGAAGACCCTCGATGGTCGCGAAGACGCCGCCCCGGTTGACGCTGCAGACGATCAGCAGCACGACCCCGACCGCGGCCATGAGGCCGATCTTGATGGCGGTCAGGCTCGCCGGTGGAGCGACCAGCCCGGAACGGCGCCGCTCCGACGCGCGCAGCCACATCATCGTTCCGAACCCCACCACCACCACGGCCAGGATGACCCAGCTGACCACCGGGTCGATGCTCCCCTGGACCAGGTTGTACAAGACGCTCTGGTTGGGATCCGCAGGGCTGACGGAGAGTGACCCGTCGGCACCCCCCAGGATGACGACCAGCATCCCCGTGAAGAGCAACTGGCCGGCCAGGGTCACGACGAACGCAGGGATCCTGAGTAGCGCCACCAGGGAGCCCTGGAGGCCTCCGATGACACCGCAGCAGACCAGGCTCGTGAGGATCGCCAACCACCACGGCCAGTTGGGGGACGGCTGCTGGATCAGCTTGTAGGCGATGGTCCCGCCCATGAGCGCCACGGCGCCGACGGAGAGGTCCAGCTCGCCAAGCAGCAGGACCACGATCTCCCCCATCGCCAGCACCATGTAGACCGTGCTCAACCCGAAGATATAGACCAGATTGCTGGGCCGCAGGTACGCGTTTTCCGGCGTCAGGACCTCGAAGGCGATGGCCACGATGACCATCGCGACGAGCACGGGCAGCAGCCCGCTGTCGCCACTCTTGAGCTTCTGCCACCAGGCCCGCAAATACTCGCCCAGCGACTGGGCCATGATCTCGAGAGGGACGGCGGCGGCGTCGCCGGTGGCCGCGGTCAGGTCGACGTCTTGCGGGACCTCCGCGGCTGTCTCGCCTGGAGCACCGGGCTTGAGGTCGCCCTGGATCCCGGTCACAGCCTCAGGCCTCCTTCCCAACGGGAGCTTCACCCGGCTGCTCCACCGGCCGTCCGCGCGAGCCCCCGGTGGTCATGTACTCCACCACGCTCTGGCGGTCAAAGTCGGACGCCGGTCCCTGGACCACCATCCGCCCGAGGTGAAGCACCGCCAGCCGGTCCGCCACCTCGAAACAGTCATTGAGGTTGTGGGTGATCACCATCACCGCCAGGCCCCGGTCCCGCAGCCGGAGGATCAGGTCCAGAACCATCCGGGTCTGAACCACGCCGAGGGCCGCCGTGGGCTCGTCCAAGAGCACCAGCTTGGAGTTCCACATCACCGCCTTGGCCACGGCAACCGATTGCCGCTGGCCTCCGGAGAGTGAAGCAACCGGCTGGCGGATCGAGCGCACCGAGGTCACCCGAAGACCGCTCAGCGTCTCAGCGGCGGCGCGCTCCATGCTGTCCTCGTTGAGCATGCCGCGGCGCAACCGCTCGCGGCCCAGGAACATGTTCTGGACGATATCCAGGTTATCGGCCAGAGCAAGGTCCTGATAGACCGTCTCGATGCCGAGCGCGGCAGCATCGCGGGCACTACGGATGTGCACCGGCTGCCCCTCGAAGTAGATCTCCCCATGGTCCGGCTGGTGCACCCCGGCGATGCAGCGCGTGAGCACCGACTTGCCCGCCCCGTTGTCGCCGCACAGACCGGTCACCTGCCCAGCCGGCAGGTCCAGGTCCACGCCGTACAGCGCCTGCACGGGACCGAAGTGCTTGTCGATCCCCCGTAGCCTCAGGAGCGGCTCCGCCGCGGCCGGCTTTGGGGGGGGGGCAGGTTGGTTCTCTTCACTCATCTCATTGACCTAGATCTGCCGTCAGGTTGCAGCGCGCCGGGTTCCTCCCCGGGGCAGCGACGAGAGGTGAGATCCGGGCCGCCCAGCGGGGCGGCCCGGATTCGTCACCGAGGAGGATTCTTGTGGGAATGCTCCGTCAGACGATTACGAGATGCCGTCGGTGGTGCAGAGCGCCGCACCCGCGATGGCGCAAATGGCAGAGGCGGTGTCGAACTGGTCCTTGACCACCGTGCTCTCCATGTTGGCCTTGGTCACCCACACGGGGCTGAGCAAGGATGCCGGCTCACTGATGCTCGAGCTGGCCGGGTCGACGGTGGTGCCGTTGAGGATGTCAGCCGGGACCGTGATCTTGGCCAAAAGGGCGGTGGCCATGATGACCGCGTCCTGGGCCTCAAGGTAGATCGGCTTGTAGACGGAACCGCACTGCCAGCCCTCGAGGATGTACGCCATGCCCTGGACGGTCGCGTCCTGGCCGGTGGTCGGGAAGGTGCCGGCCTTCACGCCGTCTGTCTGCAGGTCAGTGATCACCGCGCTGGCGAGGCCGTCGTTGGCCTCGATCGAGGCGTTGATCGACTTGTTGGAGGTGTACTCCTCCTGGAAGATCGTGCCGCCCTGGGTGTTGCTCCAAGCGGGGGCGAAGTTCTCGCCGACCAAGGTGGCACCGCCGGCGGTGCTCTTTGCGCCCGCGCTCACGGTCTTGGCCTCCTGGCCCCAGACGACCTTGTTGTAGCCGCTAGCGAAGGAGATGGCGTTCGGGTCGGTGTCCTCACCGCCGTTCAGCACGAAGACTTCCGGGCTGGTGACGTTCTCGGAGGTCAGGCAGCTGAGGAACCCGGTACCGATGTCCTCGCCGACCGTCTCGTTGTTGAAGCTCACGTAGTAGGTCTTGCCCGTCGCGGGGAAGATCGCCCGGTCGTAGTCGATCAGGGTGACGTTGTGAGCCTGGGCGAGCGCCGCGATGGCGACACCGGTCGGTCCGTCGAGCGGGCAGACCAAGAGAACCTTGGCGCCCAGGTTGATGTCAGCCGTGGCGTCGTCGATCTGGGTCGGGTCACTGCCCTGAGCGTTCTGGATGTTGAACTCAGCGGCGGTGAAGCCCGCGTCAGCGAACGCGTCGGTGAGGTACGGCTGGTCGTACTGGACCCAGCGAACCGACGACGTGGTGTCGGGCAGGATCACCCCGACCAGCAGGCTGGTGGCACCCTTGGTCGCGTAGGTGGCCAGCGGCTTGAGCAGGCTCATCGTCGACTCGAGGTCGGGGGTGAGCGAGGTGAGAGTGACGGCCGCCGGGAACGCCGGCGCGACAGCGGTCGAGGAGGAGGAGCTGGAGCTGGTGCTGGAGGTGCTGCCGCAGGCCGCTGCGACCATGGCGCCCACAGCCACCAGGCTGAACCCCGTCATCTTCCGCAACTTGTGGGACCCCTGGCCCCCGTTTGTCTGATCCATACGCATCTGAGTCTTGCCCTCCACGCAGCGGACGAATTCGATCGCGACGCCGGCCCCGCAGGGACGGACGGCGCGCCACCCTCATCACCCTCTCAACGTCTGGTGATGGGGCGACCGGATTGTGGGAGAAGTTTTTGGGGTTTGTCAACGCCCCGAACTAAAAATCACCCTAACGGGCGATGCCTCGCTCATCCAGCACCGCGAAAGATCACCCCAACGGGGGATGCCTGGCTCGTCGACCGCCCGAAGAACGCGCCTTTCGCCGCAATCGGACTACGGCGAAGACCCTCCCATCGGTGGCCACTCACCGATCCAGGTCTGAGACCGACGCTGGGGAGGAAGGACTCGAACCTTCGAATGGCGGATCCAAAGTCCGCTGCCTTACCACTTGGCTACTCCCCAGTGGCACCAACGATCGTAGCCAGCCCTCGCTCGCTGCGGGGCTCTACCACCCGCGGAGCGCCCTCGGCGCTGCAACCCGGTCCCGGGCCGTGGCGTTCCGGCGGCTTCGGGAGCGCTCCCCGAACGCTCAGACTTGGATATGGACGCGCGGGATGCGCAGCCGCATGCAGCCGGGCCGGCCCGCCGCGGGGCGGCGGCAGCCACAGCTCCGGCGGATCGCGGTGAGCCGGTCCAGGCGCGCCAGTCGGCTCGCCCGGGCCCGGCGGTCGGGGCCTCGCTCTGAGGCGCTCTGATCGGCCACGGGCCGGATCATACAGGGGCCACGGTCTCGCGACCGGGGGTGAGAGGGTGGACCGCTGGGACCACACCCTGCCATCCGGACCTCCCCGGGACCCGGGCGGGGACCCGGCTCCGGACCGCGCGCGGTCCCGCGCGGGTCCCCGGGCCGACCGATCGCCCTCACCCCACGGGCCCCGGAACGCGGCCGGCCCCCGAAGCCCGAGGGGGCACCCCGTATACTCCGGCGCAGATGGCAGATGCACCGCGCGCGGTGATCCTCGCCGCCGGGCAGGGCACCAGGATGAGGAGTGCCCGGCCCAAGGCCCTCCATCCTCTCGCCGGCCGGCCGATGCTCCTTCATATCGTCGAGGCGGCGACGGCCGCCACCGGGGCACCTCCGGTGGTGGTGCTCGGCCCCGACCAGGCGGCCGTGCGCGAGGTGGTCGAAGGGGTCGCCCAGGTCGCCGTCCAGCCCGAGCCGCGCGGGACCGGCGATGCCCTGCGCAGCCTCCCCGCGGAGCTGCGCGCCGAGGGCCCGGTGGCCGTCCTCTACGGTGATCTCCCCCTGCTCCGCGCCGAGACGATCGCCGGCCTGCTGCGTGCCCAGAGAGCGAGCGGGGCCGCCTGCGTGCTCCTGAGCGTCGTCCCCGGCCATGCCGACGGGCTCGGCCGGGTGGTCCGCGGAAGCGATGGCAGGGTCCTGCGCATCGTCGAGGAGCGTGATCTCCCCGGCAACGGTGTCCCGGTGCCCGACGAGTGCAATGCGGGCGTCTATGTCTTCTCGGGCCGGCAGCTCTGGCCGGCCCTGGAGCGCCTCTCCACCGACAACGCCCAGGGCGAGTACTACCTCACCGACGTGGTCGCGCTGCTCGCCCCCGCGGTCGAGGCGGTGCCCGTGACCGACCCGGAGGAGGCGCTGGGGGTCAATGACCGCCGCCAGCTGGCCGCAGCCGAGGCGGTGCTGCGGCGCCGTCTCCTGGACGCGCTGATGCTGGACGGGGTGACCGTCGAGGATCCCGCGACCACCTATGTGGACGCGGCGGTCAGGGTCGGCGCCGACACCGTTCTGCGGCCCATGACGGTGCTCCGCGGCGCGACCGTGATCGGCCGTGACTGCGAGATCGGTCCGATGGCCCAGATCCGCGACGCGCGCATCGGCGATCGGGTCCGGATCAGCGCCTCGGTGATCGACGACGCGGAGATCGCCGATGGCGTGGAGATCGGCCATTTCAATCGGGTCAGACCCGGCAGCACGCTGGGATCGGGGGTATCTTTGGGAACGCATGCCGAGGTCAAGAACAGCCGGATCGGTGCGGGAAGCCGCGTCAATCACTTCTCGTGTGTCCTGGACAGCGATGTCGGCACCGGGGTCAACATCGGTGCCGGGACCGTCACCTGCAACTACGACGGTCACGACAAGCACCGGACCGCGATCGAGGATGGTGCCTTCGTCGGCACCAACAGCAGCCTGGTGGCCCCGGTCCGGATCGGCCGGGGTGCCTACGTCGCCGCCGGCAGCACCGTCACCCGGGATGTTCCGGACGGCGCCCTGGCCGTCGGCCGGGAGCGCCAGCGCAACATCGAGGGATGGCGGGATCGGAGACCTCAACCATGAGTGACCCCAACCCCTACGGGGAGCTGATGCTCCTCTCCGGCACCGGCAACCCGGAGCTGAGCGAGCGGATCGCGCGCGAGATCGACCTCCCGCTCGCCCCCATGGACATCACCCGCTTCGCGGACGGGGAGTTCGACGTCAAGATCCACGAGTCGGTCCGGGGCCACGACGTCTTCCTGATCCAGCCCACCTGCCCGCCGGTGAGCGACAACCTGATCCAGCTGTTCATCACCCTCGATGCGCTGCGACGCGCGTCGGCGGCCCGGATCACCGCGGTCATCCCCTACTACGGCTACGAGCGCAAGGAGAAGAAGTCGGCCCCTCGCGACCCGATCTCCGCCAAGCTGATGGCCAACATCATCGAGCTGGCCGGGGCGAGCCGGGTGATCGCGGTGGATCTCCACGCCGAGGCCATCCAGGGATTCTTCGACATCCCCGTCGACGCGCTCACCGCCACCAAGATCCTGGCCCGCAGGGTCCGTGAGCGCCACGGCAACAGCGTGGTGGTCGTCTCGCCGGACACCGGCGGCGCGCTGCGCGCCCGCACCCTGGGCCGCATCCTCGACGCGCCCATCGCGATCATCGACAAGCGCCGTCCCCGCGACGACGCGGTGGAGGTGGTCCATGTGGTCGGTGACGTGGCCGGCAAGCACGCGGTCATCGTCGACGACCTGATCTCCACCGGCGGCACCCTGGTGAGCGCCAGCGCGGCGTTGATGAGCAAGGGCGCGATCGGGGTCGACGTGATCGTCACCCACGGGCTGCTCACGCCGGGCACCCTGGAGCGCCTGCACGAGGCGCCCATCGACGAGATCTGCATCACCGACACGATCCCCCTCAACGAGGATGCCCGCGCCCGGGACAACCATCCCAAGCTGCGGGTCCTCTCGGTGGCCCCCCTGATCGCCGAGGCGATCGTGCGCGTCCATGAGGGGAGGAGCGTCAGCGAGCTGTTCCGATGAGTAGGACCGGTGCCCACACCTCCACGGGCCGCCCACGCGGCCGGGGCCCCTCACCCGCCGGGGCGGTCCTGGCTGATCCCTCACTGAGCGGGTCATGACCTGGCTCGCCCTCCTTCTCGCCGTCAGCCTGGTGCTCGCCGCCTTCGCCGCGGGCGCCGAGACGGCGCTCACCTCGGTCTCCCGGCTCCGGATGCGGACCCTGGCCGAGGACGGCGAGCACCGGGCCGGCCGGGTCGTCCGCCTCCACAACAACCCCAACGGCTACCTCTCGACCATCCTCTCGATCAACACGGTCGCGGTGATCGTGGCCTCGACGGCGACCGCTCTGATCGTCGCCGGCCACACCCACGGCCTCGCCGAGGCGATGACCACCGTCGCCCTGGCCGTCTTCGTCCTCGTCTTCTGCGAGATCGCCCCCAAGTCGCTGGCGCTTCGCTTCAACGAGCGGCTGGCGCTGCGTCTGGCCGCACCGGTCCAGTTCCTGACCCGGCTGCTGCGCCCCTTCATCGCGGCTCTGACCCTGGTGTCGCGCCTCCTCCTCCGGCTCTTCACCCGAGGCCACGCCGCCCCGGGCCCCTTCGTCACGGAAGAAGAGCTCAAGCTGATCCTGGCCATGGGCGAGCGCGAGGGCGTGGTGGAGCAGGAGGAGCGCCAGATGATCGACGGCATCCTGGAGATGACCGACAAGGCGGTCCACGAGGTCATGGTGCCCCGGGTCGACGTGGTCGGCATTGAGGCCTCGCGCAGTCTGAGTGACCTCATCTCCCTGATCGTTGACCACGGCCACTCCCGGATCCCCCTCTACGAGACGACGATGGACAACGTGGTGGGGGTGATCTACGCCAAGGACCTGCTCCGCCACGGCGTTCGCAGCGGCGACCCCCGACCGCTCGCGGCGCTCGCCCGCGAGCCCTACTTCACCCCCGAGAGCAAGCACGTCGGCGAATTGCTGCGGGAGATGCAGGAGCGCAAGGTGCACATCGCGGTCGTCGTCGATGAGCACGGCGGCACCGCCGGGATCGTCGCCTTCGAGGACCTCATCGAGGAGATCGTCGGGCCGATCCGGGACGAGTACGACGTCGCCGAGACCGAGGATGTCCAGTTCGTGAGCGATCACGAGGTGGTGATGAGCGCACGGTTCCCGGTCGACGACGTAGCCGATCTGCTCCACCTCGACGTCGGCGAGTCCGAAGCCGACTCCATCGGCGGGCTGGTCTACGAGCGCCTCGGGGAGATCCCCAAGGCGGGGGCGGAGCTGCCTCTCGGTTCGGCCACCCTGACCGTCGACCAGGTGCGCCGGCAGAGCATCCAGACCGTGAGGATCGTGAACCCAGAACCCTTTGCCACCGAGCGCGACACCGCCAAGCGCTCCCCCGCCGCCGAGCGCTCCGGGGCAGCTGACGATCACCCGGCCTGACGGCGCCGCCGTGTCCGCCCGGATCCGATCCGTCCCGATGCGACCCGCGTGCCACCCTGCGGGCGCCCCCGGGCCCTGAGATGCCGGGCAGCTTCACGGATGAGGGGATCGTCCTCCGCCGGGTCAACTACGGCGAGGCCGACCGCATCCTGACGGTCCTCACCCGCGGCCACGGCAAGGTGGGGGTCATCGCCCGGGGGGTCCGCAAGGCGGGCAGTCGCATGGCGGCGCAGACCGACCTCTTTGAGCGCAGCCGGATGCAGCTCGCCGAGGGTCGGGGCGAGCTCTTGGTGCTGGCCCAGGCCCAGCGGGCGTCGGGGCCGCCGGCCGGGCTCGCCACGGATGCCCGGCGATCCGCGTGCGCCGCGGTCGTCGCCGAGCTGACCGACCGGGTCCTCGAGGGGCACCACCCGGACGGGGCCGTCTTTGTCCTGGTCGCGGAGTCCCTCGACGAGCTGGGCGATCCCGAGCGCGATCCGCGCCGGGCGCTGGTGTGGTTTGCGCGCCAGATGATCGACCGGCTCGGTTACGCCCCCGAGCTGCGGCAGTGCGTCTCCTGCTCGCGCCGGCTGGCCGAGGCGCCGGCGGCCTTCAGCCCTGCCGGCGGAGGCCTTCTCTGCCCCGACTGCCGGCGCGATGACCCCACGGCGATCGACTGCCCGGTCCGTGTCATCAAGGTGCTGCGGGTGGCCGCCGCCGGCGACGCCACCACCTGGAGCCGCCTCCGCCTCGACCACGACGCGCTGGCCACCCTGGAGGCGATCATCGAGAAGGAGCTGGAGCACCACCTGGACCGGCGTCTCCGCTCGTGGGAGGTGCTCCGAGCCCTGGAAAGGTGAGGGTGGATACACTTGCCGCCCATGCCCGCCGATTCCGACGACAGCGTCTCCGCGCCCCCGACCGGGACGCCCCCGGCGAACCTGCTCGAGCGGCTCGTCTCCCTGGGAAAGCAACGTGGGTTCTTCTTCCCGTCGAGCGAGATCTACGGGGGGATCAACGCGCTCTACGACTACGGTCCCCTCGGCACGCGGCTGCGGCGCAACATCCGCAACTGCTGGTGGCGATCGACTGTCGAGCTGCGCGACGACATCGTGGGAATCGAGTCGTCGGTGATCATGAATCCTCAGGTCTGGGTCGCCAGCGGCCACGTGGCAGGCTTCAGCGACCCCCTGGTCGATTGCACCGGGAGCTGCCGCAAGCGCTGGCGCGCCGACCACCTGCCGGCGGAGCGCGCCGCTCGAGGCAGGGCGACGGACGCACCCGGCTGCCCCGAATGCGGGGGAACCCTGACCGCGCCCCGCCAATTCAACCTGATGTTCCGTACCTTCCTCGGCCCGGTGGAGAACAGCTCCGCGCAGGTATACCTCCGCCCGGAGACCGCCCAGGGGATGTTCGTCGACTTCAAGTCGGTGCTGAACAGCAGCCGCCAGCGGATCCCCTTCGGCATCGCGCAGAACGGCAAGTCGTTCCGCAACGAGATCTCCCCCGGCAACTCGATCTTCCGCACCCGCGAGTTCGAGCAGATGGAGATGGAGTTCTTCTGCGAGCCCGGCACCGACGACCACTGGTTTGAGCACTGGCGCGGCGAGCGGTTCCGCTGGTACGTCGAGGAGCTGGGGGTGCGGCGCTCGCGCCTACGCCTCCGCGACCACGAGAAGGACGAGCTGGCCCACTACGCCAAGGCCGCCACCGATGTCGAGTACCTCTATCCCTTCGGGTGGGGCGAGCTGGAGGGGATCGCCAACCGCACCGACTTTGATCTCTCCGCGCACCAGAAGGCGAGCGGGGTCGACCTCAGTTACCTCGATCCGGTGACCGGCAACCGCTTCATCCCCTACGTCATCGAGCCGGCGGCGGGAGTGGACCGCATCATGCTCACCATCCTCATGGACGCCTTCGACGAGGAGGTCGTACGCGGTGAGACCCGCACGGTGCTGCGCATGCACCCCGACATCGCCCCGGTCCAGGTGGCCGTCCTGCCCCTCTCCAAGAAGGAGGAGTTGACCGTCCCCGCGCGCTCCCTCGAGCACCGGCTGCGGCCCCACTTCGCCACCGACTACGACGAGACCCAGGCGATCGGACGCCGCTACCGGCGCCAGGACGAGATCGGCACGCCGCTGGCGGTGACCTTCGACTTCGACAGCCTCCAGGACGAGGCCGTCACCATCCGCGAGCGCGACGGCATGACCCAGGTGAGGGTGCCCATCGCCGGCCTGGAGGATGCCCTCCGCGACCAGCTGATCGCCTTCCGGCGGCGCACCGCCGAGAGAGCCGGCTCCGGAGCCTGAGCGGCGATGGCCGGGACCCGCGCCGCCTTCCTGCAGGCCGCCGCGGTGGCACGCCAGGTGGTCGCGTCCCCCGTTGTCGCCGTCCGCTGGGCGGAGCCGAGTGCGCTCTCCGAGATGACCGTCGGAGCCCTGGTCGCCCACCTCGCCCGAGCCGTGACCAACGTCGAGCGATCGCTGGAGACCCCGGAGCCACCCCCCGTCGCGGCGGTGATCTCCGCGGCCGCCTACTTCGCCGCGGTCGGCCCGGACCTCGACTCGCGGATCAATGTCCGGGTCCGCGGGACCTCCGCCGAGGAGGCGCTGGTCGGCCACCGAGCGGTGCTTGGGGGGATGGATCGCGGCTTGGATCGCCTCCGCACCAGCCTGGAGGCCGAGCCCGAGGGCCGTCTGGTGACGGTGCGTGACCAGGAGGTGTTGCGTCTCGACGACTACCTGGCGACCCGGATCATCGAGCTGGCCCTCCACACCGACGACCTCTGTGTGAGCGTGGGTCGCGAGACGCCGGAGCTGCCGGGGATCGAGGTGGCCATCCAGGCGCTGGTCGACATCGCCGCCCATCGCCACGGCCGGCTGGCGGTCCTCCGCGCCCTGGCCCGGCGGGAGCGGGATCCCGATCAGGTGCTCCGGGTCATCTGACCTGGATCGGTGAGGGGCCGGACATGACTGTGGCCGGCCCGCGGGGCCGGCCACATCTTGGGGAGGGGTCCGATCTTGGGGGGGCCGATCAGGTCGCCGACGGCGATGCCGACGGGGAGGCTCCGGAGCCGTGTCCCCAGTGGCCGCCGGGGGACGACCCCCCGAAGCCACTGAACGGCCCGAAGGGCCAGCCGGGATAGGTGCCGTCGACCCAGCTGGTGACCCGCGACTGCACGTCCGAGGTGAGCGTGCTCGCCTGGGCGGAGGTGATCTTGCCGCTGCTCTGAAGGGAGCTGATCTGGCTGTCGACCGCGGTGGTCACCGCACTCACGACGGCGCCGGTGCTGACGCCGGGGCTCTCCGCCGCGGCGACGCTCGCGATGCTCTCGCCCTTGGCCAGGTCGGTCTCCAGAGTGGAGACGGAGACGCCGATCGCCGTCGCCGCCGCCTGGAGGGCGGCGTGCTCACCGGATCCGCCGGGCCCGGTGCCAGAGGCGGCGGCCGGACGGGTCTGGTTCACGAAGCTGGTGACCATCTGGGTGACGTTGGCCTGGAGCTTGGTCTCCTGGGCCGCGGTGATCTTGCCGCTCGATGCGAGGTTGTCGATCGCCGTGGTCTCGTCACCCACCAGGGCCCTGATCACCGCCTGCGCGGTCTTGCCGTTGGCCGCCGCCACCTGGGCGACGGTCTGACCGCCCCGCAGGTCGGTCTCCAGGGTCTGCTCGCCGATGCCGATGGTGGTGGCCGCGTCCTGGAGCAGGTTGACCCCGAGGAGCGCATTTCGCCCGCCGAAGCCGCCCCGGGAATGTGCCCCCGGGGAGGGGCTGGTCGTGGTGTCAGCCGTGGTGGCTGCCGCAACGGACGTCACCGGGCCGGTTGCCCGCGTGATCAGGAACCCGCCCACCGCGCTGCCCAGGACCAGGCCGCCGAGGGCGGTGGCGACGGCCACGCCCCGGCGCAGCCCGAAGAAGCGCCCGCGCCGGGCGGATGTTGGGGAGTCGTCGAAAGAGTCGGGCGCCGGGCCGTCATCCCCGAGGGACGGCGCCTCGGTGCGAACACCTTCTGTCATCACACTCAATCTCCACGCTGTACGCGAGGCAAGCCTGGCCGCAGACCAGCTGTCAGCCCCCCCGGGGAAAGCTCGGATGCGGACGGACCGTGATCCAGAGTGTGGGCGCCGCACCTTTCGACTGGGTGACGCCCGCGCGGGGGTCCCGCGGCCGCGCACGGCCACCCTGCTACTAGGAGACTGCTGAGCAAGTCCTCCACAAACGGATGCTCGATGTGAAGCTCCTATGTGTC
>PLOF01000101.1 GCA_003142035.1 Candidatus Dormiibacterota bacterium | reverse complement strand
CAGCTCTACGTCGCGATGAGCCGAGGGCGCGAGAAGAACTGCGCGTTCGTGAAACCTCGGGAATTGCATCAGGCGGATGGCAAACCCGCTGTTCACCTGCTTACAGACTCGCGGAATGAGTCGGGTGGCCCAGCCGTTAGCCCCGCTTGAACAGGGAAGCTTGTGGAGTGCCTCCGTTTGATGCATGATTCTGCCCTTATACGGGAGCGCTTCCCGGCGGGAGAGTGAGATTTTGGCACGGTCCGATCTGGCGGGTGCCGCACATCTCGAGCTAGTCGCTGGGGTTGCCCAGCTCCGCCCCGAAGACGCCATGGTGGAGGCCATGCTTCGAGGTTGGCAGGCCCAGCAAGCCGCCCGCGGGTTGCAGACCGAGACGATCGAAGCTCGTGATCGCCTCGTTCGCCGCTTCCTCGGCGTCACTAACGAGTTCCCCTGGGACTGGCTGCCGGGCCACATGGAGGAATGGACGCTGTCGCTGCTCGGCGAGAAGCACTTGATGCCGTCGACGGTCCGCTCTTACCAGACCCATCTTCGGCTCTTCAGCGAGTACCTCACCGATCCCCGCTACGGCTGGGGGACCAGCTGCGAAGAGGCCTTCGGGATCGGCGTGCACCCGGTGGCGATCTGCCACGAATGGAACACCATCTCTCACCTGAACGACTACGAGGGCGATCCCGAAGCCCGGCCGTTCACCCGCGAGGAACTGCAGCGTTTTTTCGATCATGCCGACGACCAGGTGGAGCGGGCACTCGCAGGCAAGCGAAAAGGCGCCCTCGCCGCCTACCGGGACGCCACGTTGTTCAAGGTCCTCTACGGCTGGGGGCTGCGTCGAACAGAGGCAGCCAAACTGGACCTTCTCGACTGGGGTCGCAATCCCGCTGCGCCTGAGTTCGGCCGTTTCGGCACATGCCACGTGCGACACGGCAAGGCGACACGGGGCTCGCCGCCCCGGCGGCGAAACGTCGCTTCGGTGATGGGCTGGGCAGTCGCGGCCGTGGCCGACTACGTGGAGAACATCCGGCCACTGTTCGGCTGCGCCGACCACCCGGCGCTGTGGGTGACCGAGCGGGGCGGGCGGATGCAGCCATCGGAGATCAACGCCCGCTTCGTCGCCTATCGCAGCGCCCTCGGGCTCCCGCAGGCGTTGACGCCCCATTCACTACGCCACAGTTATGTCACCCACTTGACTGATGATGGCGCAGACAGAAGGTTCATCCAAGAACAGGTCGGTCACCGCTGCGACACCTCGACGGCGATCTACACCCATGTCAGCTCCGACTTCATGAACACGGCGCTCAGAAAGGCCCTCGGGCCGGCGCTCGATGCCGACGACGCACGACAACGACCGGAGGAACCGTGATGCAGGCAAAGCTCGACTACCGCTGGAACCTCCGCCAAGTCATGGCGACACGTGACATGTTCGCCACCACCGACCTCATCCCGGCCCTTAAGGCACGGGACATCCACCTGTCTCCGAGCCAGGTCTACCGCCTCGTCGTCGAGCGACCGGAGCGCCTTAGCTTGAGAGTGCTGATGGCATTGCTCGACATCCTCGAGTGTGAGATGGGCGACCTCGTCGAGCCGGTGGCGGCTGCGAAACCGGCCAAGCTGTCAAAGGCGGTCGGCGGGAGCGACGCCGGGCTCGGGGCGTTTCGCCCGAAACGCGCCCGCATCACCGAAGCAGGCGAGTAGGTGAGCGTCCGGCCATCGGAGGTGATATCCGACCCGGTCGGCGTCATCGTCGAGCTCGTCGGCGCCCTGGAGCCGTCGCTTTGTTCTGATGTGGTGAAAGAGTTGGTGAAGACCCTCGCAAAGAGCAGGGCCACAAGACGCCGGCTCGCCCAGGCGATCTCTGATCGACCGGGCCTGCTCTTAGATGGCCGCTCACCGGCACCCCGGGTGGCAGGCGAGCTTTTGATCGCCCTTCGCCGGGCTGGGGCGGAGCACGTCTCGCCGCCGCGCTGTGCCAGCTGTGGCAAGCATCTGCGGACTTTCCAGGTTCACGGAGCGCACTGGTACTGCGCGGTATGCGGAACAAAGCCCATCACGTGCGCTTCCTGCGGCAAGCTTCGCCAGCTCCGTTCGAGGAACCGCTCGGGAGAGCCGCTCTGTTGGGCCTGTCCACCCGAGTGCCCCGACCCGATGCAGACCATCGTCGCGGTCGTGACCGCGGCGGATCCCGACCTTTCCGCCGAGACGATCACCGAGGCCGTGGTGGCCATCACGACACGGGCCTCTCAGCAGCGCCAGTTGGCCTGGGCACTCTTCGACCGCCCAGAGCTGCTCACCGGTGAAGGAGCCGATGCGGGCTTGCCGGCGGTGCTCCGGCTCATCGAGGTCCTCTGTCAGACGGGGTCGACGGCCATCGTCCGGCCCGCTTGTCCGCGATGCGGGCGCGTCGCTCTGCTCGGACCCCTGGTGGAAGGAAGGCGCGCCTGCACGAAGTGCTCGGTGCAGGCGCGATCTCAGCTGTGCGCTCGCTGCGGGGTTCTCAGGCAACCGGCCTCCCGCGACAAAAACGGCGGGCCGCTGTGTTCCTACTGCTTGGTCAAGGACCCGGCGAACCATGAGACCTGCGTCGGCTGCGGCCGAATGCGCCCGGTGCACAAGCGCTCGGGGGAAGGCCCGGCCTGCTACGCCTGCCGGGCCAGGACCACCACGACGTGTGCGGTCTGCGGTCGCTCGACCTATTGCACAATTTCCAAGACCACGAACGAGCCCCGCTGCCGCGCCTGTCGCGACCGGTGGGCCCGGTGTTCGGCCTGTAGGAGTATGCGCCAGGTCCGTGGTGGCACGGCATCTGCGCCCCTGTGCGCGAGCTGCACGCAGCCCGATCCTTTGTTCTGGCGCGCCTGCCCGTGCTGTGGACAGAGGGCTCAGCTGAACGGGCGACCCTGTGTACACTGCGAGCTTCGACGACGGCTTCGTGAGCTCCTCGGCGATGACTCAGGCGCGATCCGCCAGGAGTTACAAGGACTCTACGACAACCTGGCCAACTACGAACGTCCCCATACCGTGATCTCCTGGCTGGAACACAGCGCCGTGATCGAAGTCCTCTTCGACCTCGGGGCGGGCAAGCGACTACTCACCCACGCCGCTCTCGACGAGCTGGGTGACTCGAAGCCCCTAAGGCACCTGCGCAGTGTCCTTGTTGCCACCGGCGCCCTGGCCGCCCGCGACGAGCAGGTGGCCGAGCTCGAAGCCTTCATCGCCGCCATCGAGCGGGACGATTCCGCCGAGCGGCAACTGCTGCAGCGCTACGCGCTGTGGCACCAGCTCCGGCGGCTGCGACAACGCAATGGCGAGAGACCGGCCACCTCACAGCAGGCTGGACTGGTGAGGGCCAACGTCAGGGCCGCAGCCACTTTCCTCGACTGGATCACTGCCCGTGGCCTCACCCTCTCCTCGGCCCGACAGGGCGATCTCGACGCCTGGCTCACGAGCTCGAAGCAACGCCCAGCCGGCAGCTTCGTGCGTTGGGCAGCACGAGAGAAGCTCACAACCCTGCGATACCCGACCGCCCGCTGGGGTGGTCCCACACGGCCCATCGACGCCGAGTCCCGCTGGAAGCAGGCCCGGTGGTTACTTCGCGACGACACCGTCAAAGTCGAGGAGCGGGTGGCGGGCCTGCTCGTCCTGCTCTATGCACAGCGGATCACGACCATAAGCCGCCTCACCCTCGTCGATGTGGAGACGAGCCATGGTCACGTCCAGCTTCGCCTCGGCGACGAACCGGTCAGACTTCCCGCTCCGCTCGACGCCCTTGTCCTCGATCTCGTCGCTCGTCGCCGGGGCCAAGCCGCCCTCGGCGACGACGGCAGGTCAATCTGGCTCTTTCCAGGGGGGCGGCCTGGCCAGCCGCTCAGCGCCGAGCGCTTGGGGCGCCGCCTCAGTCTGCTCGGTCTGCAACCGGGCCAGGCACGCTCGAGTGCGCTCTTCCAACTTGCCACTGACCTGCCCGCCGCTGTTCTCGCGCGCATGCTCGGGATCAGCATCGGCGCCGCTGTGCAATGGCAACGGGCTTGCAGCGGCGACTGGGTCTCTTACGCAGCCGACTACAGCCGACGGCCCATAACAACTGACATTCGAGAGCTATGAACTCATAACCAGGCGCTATCCACAGAGAGCGGAGTTATCCACCCTTCCCCCCAGACCCCCCATCCACAGCTGCTATTCCGAGAGTTCCAATATCCGACTCCGCCATAGGACTCGAGCTTCGACCCCGACCCCGCCACCGGTCACGACAGCACTGCCATCGAATACAGCGCCACCGAGGTGCTCACCGGCGTGC
>PLOF01000027.1 GCA_003142035.1 Candidatus Dormiibacterota bacterium | reverse complement strand
CTCCCACGAGTTGCCGTCAAGTGTGCGATCGCCAGACTAAAAGGGGACCACCAGAGGGGGTAACGACAGCCCAAAAGGGGACCACCTTGATCACACACAGACCCGGGTACGGTGCTAGGTGTTCACGCCAGCATCAACCGGGGAGGAGGCATGACCAAGGTGGCTGAGATCGAGCGTATCCGGTGGGCGCACTTCCACGACGGGGTGACCGTGCGCGAGTTGGCCAGGACCTTCCACAAGAGCCGCAAGACTGTCCGGCGGGCGCTGGAGGATCCGGATCCGTGGACGTATCGGCGGGCGCGGCCACGGAGCAAGCCGGTGATGGACGCGATGGCGCCGATCATCGCAAGCTGGCTGGAGGAGGACCTGAGCCGGCCGCGCAAGCAGCGGCACACGGCGAAGCGAATCTGGGAGCGGTTGGTGGCCGAGCACGGCTTCGGCGGCGCGGAGACGACGGTGCGGCAGTGGGTGCGTGAGCACCGGCCGGCGTCGTTGCGCGCGGTCACCGTGCCGCTGGCCCACGACGCCGGCGCCGAAGCGCAGATCGACTTCGGCGAGGCGCTGGTGCGTATCGCCGGCGTGGAGGCCGTCGTGCAGCTGTTCTGTGCCCGGTTGGCGTTCTCGACGCGTGATGTGGTGCGCGCGTACACCCGCCAGGATCGGGCTGCCTGGCTGGACGGCCACGTGCAGGCGTTCCAGACCTGGGGTGGGGCGCCGTCGACGTGCTGGTACGATAACCCGTCGCAGCTGGGACGGCTGGTCAGCGGCCGCTTCGTGGCCTGCGATGAGTTCGTTGGGCTGCAGAGCGCGTACCGCTTTCGTGCGCACCATTGCACGCCCGGGCAGGGCCACGAGAAAGGACTGGTCGAAGCCCTGGTCGGCTACAGCCGGCGGAACTACCTGGTCCCGGTTCCCGACGTGGCGTCGCTCGAGGAGCTCAACCGCACCCTCGAGGCGCGCACCGCCGCCGAGGAGCGCCGGCAGCGACGCGGGTACGAGCAGACCGTGGGCGAGCGTTTCGCCCAGGAGCGCCGGTTGCTGCAACCGCTTCCGGAGCGGCCATTCCTGGCCTGCACCCGGCACCCGGTGCGGGCCACCCAGCAGGCGTTGGTGACCTTTCGGCAGCGGGCGTACTCGGTGCCGCTGCGTCACGCCGGTCAGCGACTCTGGGTGCGCGCCTTCGCCGAGCACGTCGAGGTCTGGGCGGCCACGGCGTGTGTCGCCCGCCACCTGCGCTCCGACGGCCCCGGTGAGCCGGTCTGCGACTTCTGGCACTACCTGCCGGTGCTGCAGCGCAAGCCGGGCGCCTTCGCCAACGCTATCCCGGTACGCCAAGCGCGATTTCCCGAGGAGGCGAAGCAGTTGCTCGCCGCCCTCGAGGAGCGCCACAGCACCGATCGCCGGCGTGCGCACCGCGAATTCCTGGCCGTGTGCGGGCTCGCCGCCAGCGTGGATCCGGTGCGCTGGCGCGCCGCCTGCGCGGCAGCAGTGGCCCGCTGCGAGATCAGCGCCGATGGGGTGCGCGCCGCGCTGCTGGGCGCGGCCCCGACGTTGCCGACCTCGGTGGTGCTGCCCTTGACGCTGACAAGCGTCGAGGTCCCCGCCGGTGACGTCGCCCAGTATGACCGGCTGCTGGCGGCCCGTTCATGAGCAGCATAGCGGCGGAGCTGCGCATCCGCACCCACGCCAAACGGCTGCACCTGCCGGTGACCGGGGTCCAGGCGGCCCGCTACGCGGAAGAGGCCGCCCAGGCGCGCCACGGCACGCTGGAGTTCCTGGCCGCGCTGCTCGACGCCGAGGTGGCGCAGCGCGACGCCAATGTCGAGCGAGCGCGCATCGCCCAGGCCCGCTTTCCCGAGCTCAAGGAACTCAGCGACTTCACGTTCGCTCATGTGCCCAGCCTCAACGCGCCGCTGGTCGGCGAGCTGGCTCGAGGCACCTACATCACCCGGCGTGAGGTGATCCTGGCGGTGGGCCCGCCGGGCACGGGCAAGACCCACACCGCGATCGGGTTGGGACTGGCGGCCTGCCGCCAGGCTCGGCGGGTCCGCTTCACCACCGTTGCCGACTTGGTGATGGAGTTGTCTGAGGCTCAGGCCCAGCACCGGCTGTCCAAGCTCGAGGAGCAACTCGACCGCATCGACCTGCTGATCTGTGATGAGCTCGGCTTCGTTCGTCTCGACGCCGACCAGGCGCAACTGCTCTTCATCCTGCTCGCCCACCGCTACACGCGCGGCGCCCTGATCATCACCAGCAACCTCGAGTTCGCCGACTGGACCAGCGTGTTCAACGACGATGCCCGCCTGGTCGCCGCCCTGCTCGACCGCCTCACCCATCGCTGCCACCTGCTCCAGTTCCGCGGTGAGTCGTATCGCTTCCGCGAGAGCCTGGCGGCACGTGAGTCGGCACCATCGCCCGTTCCGGCCACACCGCGCCGGCGGACCTCCACCCCGCCCGTGGACCCCACGGAGGACGCTCACATCACGACCTAACGTCGCAGGGGGCGCGGATGCGTCAGGCGCGTGCCACTCTCCCGGGCCGCAGCGGCCTGGAAGGCAACCGGGACGACCCGGGACACCTGCCCGGTTATCCACAGACCGGCAGGTTGTTCAACCCCTTCCCCCGCGCCCCCATCCCCATCACTACGACGACGAACAAGGGAGAACCATCAACCCAACGAGGTGGTCCCCTTTTCGGCCATCGTCCCGGTCCCCTTTTCGCTTGACGATTGCAAAGTGGGTAGCCGTGGATCAGCACCACAGGCTGCCCCGATCCGTGGTCCTCGTAGTACAGCTTGATCGGGCAGGAGTTCTCCTCGCCGACGGTGAAGTAAGGCATGGCATTGACTCCTCTCTAGGAAGGTGGCTCTGGACCGCGTCGGTCTGGCGAGCCACGTATGACACCTAGCGACGCGGGTAGTTGGGGATTCGCACTGCGCTTGCTCTTCCACGGCCACTAGTCATCGAGGGCACCGGTCGGGGACCCCCTGCAGGGTGTCACTTGGTCTCCCCCGACCGGCCCCTCGCACTGCCGGACTGCGCCCTTGGTCAGTAGTAGGTGCGGCGGCCTCCGACCGCGCGTCCCATGGCGCCCAGGAGCGAGAGGATGAGTCCGACCACGAGCAGGATGATGCCAATCGTCCACAGCACCGGAATAGCTGCGACGAAGCCGATGATCATCAGGATTATGCCGAGAATGATCATGCCTTGAACCCTCCGCAATTCGCCCCGCAGCCCTCCGAATCTGGGGCGCCGGTGGACCCTAAATTCCGCTAGGGGCCGCAACAACCGCAGCAAAAGCGCGTTGGACGTGGCCACCCATGCCCCTGATCGGCTGCGCAGCACCCTCGGGTCACCCGGACCTCAGGAGGGTGCTGGGTTCCCCGAGGCACCAGGTCAAGCCTTTGGACGAGGCCAACGCACCAGGCTAGGGCCCTGGCGCTGCCTATAGGCGGCGCCAGACGATCAGCCGTGCAGCGTGCCGATCAGTCGCTTCGGAGTGCTCAGGAGACCAAGAGCGTCCACGGCGCTGCGGCAGACGACCTTGGCATTGGCTAGACAGGCAGTCGCGAGTCCCTCCTCGCCCAGGATGCCAATGGCAAGGCCGGCGATCTTCATGGCTCCCGCATCACTCTCGCCATTGCCAATTACGACACATTGATCGGCTCCCAAGCGAGCGACCAACTGAGCCTTGGCTACAGCGGGGGGCTCGTCGCTCTCCAGATGAGTCAGCTCGCAGGGAAGCTGAGGGCGGAGTATCTCGGCGACCTGATGGGTGTCGGCCGTGACCACATGGGCGGTGAGCGTGTCGGGCAGGGCGATCAGGGCCTCGGACACGCCTGGATTCAGGACGCCGTCGGTGGCAATGGTGCCGTTGAGGTCGAGGACGACATGACAGAGGTGAAGTGACGGAGCAAACGGAAGGTCTACGTCGAGCATGCGCATACCACCTTGGCCTTGTCCCCGGCTGGGCGGTCCCGTGCACCGAGGCAATCAAAACCCTCAGGCAACGCGGGTGCCCCCGGCAGCCGGGCAGGGGACGGAAGGAAACCGCCGCACACCTCGCCGATCAGGGCGGGTGATCCGACGGACACCACCGCATGATAGCGCCGCATCCGGTTGGCCGACGCTGGCGTCAAGTGTGATTGCCAGA
>PLOF01000005.1 GCA_003142035.1 Candidatus Dormiibacterota bacterium | reverse complement strand
CCGCGGGTTCTTCAGCACCCTGTTAGTGCACCTTCAGGGCCATCCGGTCACGCCGCGACGTGGTGCGCCGTCTTCTGATAGCGGGAACGGATCGAGCAAAGGGGGGTACCTTAGTGACGCGCATTGCAGCTATCCGTAAGTTCTTTTCGGAGAACTCTCGTCCGGTCACCATCGAGGAGATGAAGCGGCTCACCAAGGAAGACAAGGATGAGCTGGGACCGCTTTGTCTGGCGGCGCTTGGCGAGACTGAGGACAAGGAGTAGCGGAGATGAGGGCCGGGCCGTTGCCTGGCGCCGTCGCCGCGTCCAACCGTAGGAGGACAAGACATGGAAGTCCGCACTCAGGCAATGAGCACGACCGTCGACCGCACGAGCCGGTACCTCGCCTACCTTATCGATGAGGGATACCGGCCCGAGATGGATGACTACGGTTCAATTCTCTTCAAGCGAGAAGGCGCCACCTTCGTCATCCTCATTGAGAACTCCGACGCCGAGTTCTTCCATCTCCTCTTTCCCAACTTTTGGCAGGTACACACCAGCGAGGAGCACTCCCGGGCTCTGCTGGCGGCCAATCGTACGACCATGGATCTCAAGGCGGTCAAGGTCTTCGTCCGCGACGACAATCGGGTGTGCGCGAGCATCGAAGCTTCGTACCCGGGGCCGGACGACTTCGCTGCGGTCTTCCCCCGCAACATCCGCTCTCTGGAGATTGCCGCCAGGACCTTCATCCACGAGATGAAGGACGGCGTGCATCCAGAACCCTAACTCGATCACCACCCGGCCGCGCCGCTGCTTGGATCGTCGACCGGGGAGCTGCCAGCCGGACCGCGTCGGACCGTCGAGTCCAACAGCTGGCCGTCAGCTTCTACGACTTTGTCCATCCATCGGCGCACGCCCTCCCGAAAGAGTTGGGGGGACGTTTTCTCAGAACGCCCACACTGGCGTCCGCTGAGGTTGCAGGGCCGGCCGGATCGCGCTAGACTGGCGGCAGCCGACTCCCGGACTTGGCGCCAGCGGCGCCCCGGGGACCTCCCATCGGCGGGGGTCCCCCCGAGAGGGGTCGGCGATCCGCGAGCGCGACACACTTGTACGACTTGAGCAGGTCATCGATCAGTTTCGCCAGCTTAGCGAGTCAGGCAGCGCGTCCTTGCCCAGCTGGGACACGGTCGTGCCGAAGTGGTCGGGGCCGGACAGCCTGATCTCCACCGACCTGCCTCTCGAAGCGCTGGCGTGGCAGGCCATGGACCGTCCGGAGCGTTCCTGGCCGAAGGCCGAGCGGCGGTGGGTGGCCCGACGCGAGGTCGACCGCGCCTTCACAGGTTCGGAGGGGGCCCGGCTCGACCGTTTGCTTGGGTGGCCGGATCCGAGCCCCTCGGCGAGGCAGAGGCGCGATGCTGCCTTCCGGCAGCGGCTCGCCGCTCTATGGTGTGAGATTTCATCAGAATGGCNNTCTATGGGAAAAGCATAAGTTCCAGCTCCGCACCGCGGTCGACGTCAAGAGCCTCGACGGGCTCCTGAACCAGTTGGGCCGCAGGGATCGGAGTAATCCACGGACGGTGAGCTGGGATAACATTCCGAGCTGGCAACAGCCACCAGCCATCGAACCGCCCGTCGACGACTCGGCCTGCGAGGCCATCGAAGAGGAGCGGACGCAGGTGCTGCACCGAGCCGCCGCGACCAAGCTCCGAGCCGACCTCCACCGGCCGTGCCCGGTGCACGCCGCTGCCCGATTCGGCTGTCCGACGTCGATCCAGCCCTTGGTGCGGGCGGCCCTGGCGCGCGTGGTGGCCCGCGCCCAGGATCCCGAGATCTGGGCCCAGCTCGGCCACACCGTCGACTCGGTGCTCGGGCCGTCTCAGCAGTTGAAGGCCACGACCCCCGACCTGGACCGCCAGCGCAAGCAGAGGGCGGTGAGCTGCCTGCTGAGCCGCCTGTACAACGCCATGGCGGCCGAGGCCAGCGCCGAAGCTCCCCACCTCTACCTGCTCGAGGTGGTATGCGTCGGGCGCGCCCTCACGGATCGCCTCGCCGCCCACGACATCCCGCGGCAGGAAGCTCTCCTTGCTCAAGGCGAGCAGAGCCGAGCTCTGCTCTCAGCAACGGTCGAACTCCGTGACCGGGTGACGAACAGGACCGACGAGCTGCTCCGGCTGGCGGCACCGGAGTGGATGCCCGCGCCGCACCGCCCGCCGCACCACGCAGCGGCCCACCGGTCGCCGACCCGGCCTTCTTCCCTATCCCACGCCTCTGGTGGTCGCTCGGCAGCTATTCGGGATTCCCGATCCGCTCCGCGTTGTACGCACTGGCGGGCGGGAGAGGCGTCGGGCTCCTCCAGCGGGGGTCATTGAGCGGCATGGTCTCGAGGCAGGCTGGCGGGATCAGGGTGTCCCACCTGAGGATCGCCACCAGTTCTCTCATCCGCAGCTGGTCCCAGAAGGCGGTGATGACATCGGTCGGGGGCGTGACCTCGCTCCAGCGCAGGTGGGCGGCCATGAACGCCCCCATCCACGCGCGCCACTGATCGGGGCCTGTCTCGACTTCGGTCGAGCGGAAACCTCCGCCGCCGGCGTCGAAGGGGTTGCGCCGCCGCTCGTCGGGGTCGATGGTCACCAGCTGGTCGATCTCGATCCGGACCGAGCCGAGCCCGAGGCTGCGGGCCATCCCCAGCTTGTGCCGCATCGAGGGGTCCAGCGACAGCGCCAGAAGGAGGATCCCCACTTCCTCAGCGGCCAGGTCGCTGAACCGCAGCCGGCCGCGGAATCGGGCGCCGGCCGCCACCGGATGGAGCACGCTTCGCTGCCTCAGCCATCCTCTGGCCCGGTCGTCCTGTTTCGGCCGGTCCCACTCGGACCCAACCCGGGCGAGGAGCTCCCGGTCGTTGGCAGGCGGTCTGCCGTCCCCGAGCGGGACCAGTTCACCCTGCCACCGACCGGGGTTGTGGGGGTAGAGCTTGAAGCCGCGCACCCCCGAGCCGTCCGTATAGTGCTGGGCGTGGCCGGGCTTGGGACCACCCAGCACGCTCTTGGTGGTGCAGTACGGCTGAAAATGAAAGCCCGGCACCGCCGCCAGGTCCTCGCAGACCACCCGACCCGGGCGGATGCTCGGCTCGTCAGGGTCGGCGGCGGCATCTTGGTTCCCCACCTCCTCCGGCCCACCGTCCGCACCGCCCACCGCCGCTCGATCAGTCACGATAACGTCCCCGAACAGGGCCCGGGTGATGTCATCAGGTGGCTGTGGCCCGGAGTTCCTCCCCTTCGCGCTCAGGGTGATGAGGGCTCCGCTGCCGAGGATCGACACCAAGGTCCGGAGCAGGCCGCGGATCTCCGACCCGGGGAGGACCGGCTCCTCAGGGTCACCGTGGTGAGCGAAGTCCTGGACGCCGCGTAGCCCGCGACTCCAGTCGTCCCAGGAGGCCGGCCAGCGATCACGTGGCCGGTCCGGAAATGGGTCGGGGTCGACCCGGCCGGAACGGATGAAGGTCGGGGTGAGGGCAGTCACGGTCACCGTGATCACTCCACTCAGCAGTGGTTCACCCGGCTCGGTGGGGATCGGGGGGCGCACCTCCGCGGGGGCCGGCACCCAGGAGTAGGGGGCGGTCCGAGTGCCCCGCCGCGTCGCCCGGGGGCCCTGGGGTGCCGCAGCCCGGGGCATGGCGGGTGGCTGGGGCTGCCGTCCCTCCGACGGCGCCGTCGGCTCCCCCCCAACGGTGCCGGCGAAGTGGGCTTGCAGTAGCTCGGCCAGGCGCCGGGTGCCCGAGTCGGAGTTCGCGGCCACCGTCGGGTCCGGCTCGCCCAGATCGGGCCCGTGCTCAGAGGTCATGGTGGCAATCGCGCGCCCGGCGGCGACGCAAGCGAACCAACCGGGTCTCCCCGGCCCCGATCGCACCGTCCGCGGCCTGGCGCCGGTGGTGAACCACCTCGAGGACCACGGGGTAGGGCAGCTCCGGCTCCGGCAGCGAGAGCGGGACGGCCAGGCGCCAGCCCCCGGCGTCCTCGAGGATGCTGACTCCGTTCTCCGTCTCGGTCCCGGCAGCCAACCGTTCTCCCATCACCAGCAGAGTCTCCGCCACCGGAGCCCCGATCTCGCGGGCAGCACCGGACTCCAACGGGTCGAGCCGACGGCCGCTCGGCTCACCATCGAGCCAGATCAGCACCTCCCCGACCTCGGAGAAGCAGCGCAGCCAGCGGAGCCGGCCCCGATCCGGGGTGACCTCCGGATTCAGGGTGGCAACCACCCAGCGGCCCTGACCGTCGACGCGAGCGATCAACTGGCCGTCGGTCTGCTCCGCCAGCACCCAGAGCACGGTGCCCTCCACGCCCGCCTCCGTCAGCTGCGGCAGGGTGTCCGGCCCGAGCCCCGACCCTCCGCAGTACCAATCGACGATGGCCTTGATCTTGGTCGGATCGAGAGTGAGGAGCCGGGCCCCAATCAGCAGCGGCGCCTGCTCGATCACGTCCCCGTCCCTCGCCCACGGAGAGACGGTGCCNNCACTCGCAGAGAGCGTTCACGGTGGCGAGCTGGGAGACGTCGATGGCTGGCTCGAACCGCCGCCACGTCGCCGTCGTCGGTGGATTCCCGATCGCCGCCTCGGGCGCGGCAGCGCGGGTCGGGGCGCTCCCGACCGCCTCGTCGTCGACGATCCCGACGTCGATGTCGATGCGCTGGCCGGCCGCTGTCTTGCCGTGGATGTGAAGCCGGTGGCTGCTGACCGTGCCCCGACCAACGGCAACCGTCGCTCCCAGGGCCAGCCGGCCCCGGGCCAGCTGGGCGACGGCGCGGATGGCAAGCCCCGCCACCCCATCCCAGGAGCGGGCGCGGGGGTCTTCCGCCTCCTCGATCCAGGGCAGGCGGAGCCCGAGCAGCACCGTGCCGCCCGCCCCATACAGCACCTCCTCGGTGAGCAGGGCGTGGGCCCACGGCCCCCCGCTGAAGGGGTCGATGCGAAGCCGGCTGTACGCCACCCGGCTGGCGGGGACTTCGGGTGACGCAGGTCCCAGGTCTCCCTCGGCAACGACGACCGCCGAGCCGCGCGGGGACGCGGCGGTGGTCGTTTCGGGCCGCGGCTCCGACCCCATGGCGGCGGCCACCCAGGCCTCGGCGTGATCCGGAGCGCAGGCCTCGGCAATGGCTCGGACCTCGGCGCGCAGCGCGCCAGCGACGCTCGTCCCCGGCAGCACGTCGTGGCCGCCGGAGCGGATGTGGGCGCGGTCGGGGCCCGCGGCGCGCTCCGCACCGCTCGCGATTAGCACCCCGGAGGGGAAGCTGACGTCGACCGCGATGTCCAGCCGCCGCCGCCGGTCGTCGGCGCGGAGGGCGTTGATGGCGTCGGTGAGCCGAGCGGCAAGCACCGCGTCCGCGACGGTGCCGGCCACCGGGCCCACCGCCCTGGCCATCGCCTGGGCGATGCGATCCGCCAGCGGTTCTGGCCCGGGCTCTACCTTGGCGGCCTCCGCCTCAGGTGGCGCGTTGACGCCGTTGTGTGCTCCCAGACCGAGGCGCAGCCAGCGCTCCCAGCTGGCGGCGTCATCGCCGAGCGGGTACCACCAGAGCCGCATCCCGGTCACTCGGCACTGCCCCCAACCCCGGCTGAGCCGGGCGCCGAAGCCGACCACGCCGTCCTCGATCCCCTCGAGAGCCATCGCCAGCAGGGCAAGCAGACCGGCCCGCCCGGGGCCATCCGTCGGCCCCTCCGCCCAGGGGTCGGTCGCCAAGTCGAACCGGATCGGGAACCGCTCCCCGCGCGGGACCACCTCGGCGTCGTACAGGAACCCGGGCCGGGCGGTCCGGTGCTCTGTGAGCGCCACCCCGGCGCGGATCTCGGTCGCCGCGGTGGCGCAGGTCGCGGGGTAGGTGACCAGGCGGCTCTGGGG
>PLOF01000055.1 GCA_003142035.1 Candidatus Dormiibacterota bacterium | reverse complement strand
GGGCCCGGCGCGCGAGGGCCTGAAGACGTACCTTTTCTCCCCCTCCGTGCCGGACAGGCTGGGCGGACATGCCAGGATCGCCTCACGGAATTCTTAACGATTCTTAAACCGGTCCCATCCTAGTCCATAACCTGCGGCATTTCCTGGCAACCGGCGAGTTGGCCAGGGCCGGGTCGACGGCTCGGATCCGCCCGCATCCCTGCTCGGAGGGGGCATGATCTCCGGTACCGTACGCGCAGGGGAATTAGCGCCACGTGGTCTCGCAGGGGTCGCCCCGATGGCCGCGTGACGGCATCAAGCGTCAGGGACACGTGAGAGAACAGGCAGTCATCCAAAAGAGGGCGTCGACCGTCCCCTACCAGATCGCGGCCCGCACCAGCCGGCCTGCGCAGGAAGTCCTCGCGCAGTTCGACATCGAGCGGGTGCCGGGAATGGTCGTGGCCGAGCGCGGCGTCCACTACCTGGTCATCCGGCCGGTGCGGCGAGTCCGCTACGGCGGCGAGATGGCCGCCGGCTTCGCCATCGTCATCGTCCTGGCGCTGCTCATCCTCACCGCGGTCAGCCCGCTCGTGCTGGTGGGGCTACCGCTGGCTGTCGTGCCAGCCCTGCCGCTCCTCCTCGATCACCGTCCTGACCTCGCCCTCAGCGCCATCGAGGAGGACGGGGAGACCCGAGTGACGGCTCACGGGCAGGCATCCGCGGACCTGGCCGAGTACCTGGACCGCTACCTCGAATCGCTGCCGGTAGTGGAACCCGCGCCCCCAGAGAGGGGCGGGGAAGACGACGGGTGGGCCGACGCCGAGATGAGCGAGGACTTCTTCAGCGAGTAGCAGGGCCCTGGCAACCGCTGAGCGCCGGCTGTGCCCGGCCCGGTGGGGTCAGCGGACGACGCGGATCACCGCGGCTACCACTCCCTCGAGGGAGAGCTCCCCGCTTACGAAGATCGGCGCGTAGCTGGCGTTTTCGGGTTGGAGGCGCACACGACCGCCCTCGCGGAAGAAGCGCTTCACGGTCACCTCGCCCTCGCCGGTCGCCTCGTTCTCGATCCGGGCCACGACGATCGTCCCGTTCGGCGGCGCATCACGCCGTGGCCTGACGACGACCAGGTCGCCGTCCAGGATGCCGGCGTCGATCATGCTGTCGCCGTGGACGGTGAGGGCGTAGGCCCCGTCGTCACCGGCCAGCTCCTGACCCACCGTGATGTGGTCCTCGACGTTCTGCTCGGCGAGCACCGGGGTGCCCGCGGCGACCCGGCCGATCAGGGGGAGGGTGAGCACCCGCGGCGTGCTGCGGGTCGAGGCCGGCTCGTGTCCGACCACCTCGACGGTGCGCGACTTGGTGGGGTCGCGGCGGATGTAGCCNNGTGCTCGCGGAGGAACTCGATGATCTGCCGCTGGCGCGGGTTGAGGGCGTCTGCCATGTCGTCTGTCTCACCTCTCAGCGTGTCGGGGCACACACCCGACTGTAGCATGGCCGGCACCGAAACGCAAACGGATGTTCCTGACGTATGTTCGGTCTCCGGGCCACGGGGAGAGGTCGAGCCGGCAGCATCCAGGGGCCCCCGGGGGTCGGTGGCGTCAGGCGCCCTCCGTCAGCGCAACCGCCCTCGTGACCAGCTCGTCGAGATCGTCTCCCCTCTCCCGTCGCAGCCAGACGACGCCCGGGTCGGCGCGGAACCAGGTGCGCTGGGCCTTGGCGTAACGGGCCGTCCTGCGCACGATCTCGGCAACGGCCCCGGCTTCCGACAGCCTGGCGTCGAGGACCGCGAGGGCTTCGCGGTAACCGATGCCGGAGGCATCCAACGCCTCCGGGGACACCCCGCACGCGAGCGCCGCAGCCGTCTCCTCGAGCAGGCCGCCGGTCAGCATCGCGCGCGCTCGGTCGGTGAACCATTCACGGTGAAGGTCGGGTGCCACGTCAAGACCGATCCTGACGCTCGGACGGGTCGCGCCCCTCGGGGCCCGTCCCGCCAGGCTGCCGCGCGTCTCGACGATTTCGATGGCCCGCACCACGCGGCGGGGGTTGCGGAGGTCGATACCGGCGGCACCCTCCGGATCACGCCGCTGGAGCTCTCCGGCCAGCGTTGCGAGCCCTTCGGGACTGACGGCTCTGGCGTTCAGCCCGGCCCGGCGGACCGGGTCGGGCGGGGCCCCGTCCAGCTCGAGGCCGTCCAGCAGGGCGCGCACGTAGAGACCCGTGCCCCCGACGACGATCGGCCGCACCCCCCGCAGGTCCAGGGAGGCGAGGCAGGCGCGCGCGGCCGCGAGCCAATCCGCGACCGAGAACGGTGCCCCGGGGTCGGCGATCCCCAGGAGGTGGCAGGCCACGCCCTCCAAGTCCTCGGGGCCGGGCCGGTTGGTCCCCACATGGAGTCCCCGCAGCACCTGACGGGAGTCGGCATTGACCAGCTCGGCGGAGCCGGTGGCCCGGGCCAGGAGCACCGCGAGCGCGGTCTTGCCGGTGGCGGTCGGCCCCACCACGGCGATGACCCGAGCGGGTGTCGTGGTCATGAGGCGGAGGGAGCCCCGGCAGGGTGCTTCGGCATCCTGCTAGACGGTCGGGCGGCCGAAGGCACGCCGCAGGCTGTGGTCGTCGAGGACGATCACCGTCGGTCGCCCGTGGGGGCAGGTCAGCCCGCCCGGGGTGATCACCAGGCGTTCCAGCAGGCGCAGCTGCTCCCGCGGGTCGAGGCGGTCGCCGAGGCGGACGGCCGCGTGGCAGGCGGTGAGCGCAGCCAGGCGGCGCCGGCGGGCGGGTGCGTCGCCGCCTGCCGGGAGGCTGTCGAGCAGGTCGCGGACCAGCCGCTCCGGGTCGAGGAGTGCCGTCGCGGCCGGGACGGCGCTGCAGCGGATCAGGCCGGGGCCGAACGGCTCGATCTGGAAGCCGAGCCCGGCCAGGATGTCGAAGCTCTCCGAGAGTCGCTCGATGCCGGCGGCTTCCACGCTCACCACGCTGTCGACGAGCAGAAGCTGGCTAGTGGCCGCGCGGCTCTCGCGGACGGCGGCGTCGCCCTCGGCGAGGAGCTCGGCGTAGAGGATCTTCTCGTGGGCCGCGTGGGGGTCCACCAGGACCAGACCGCGCGGCGACTCCGCCACCAGCCATCCCTCGGAGGTCTGGGCCAGGGGCCGGAGCGGGGCGAGGTCGGCGAGGCGGTGGCCGGCAGTCTCCGCCTGCTCGCGACCGGGGAAGGGCGCGGTGCCGGCGCCGTCCGCCTCGCGCACGGCCGCCTCCCTCAGCGCGTGGGGCCAGAGCTCCACCGTCCCGCCGCCCGGCCCCTCCCGCAGCTCCAATTCCGGCTCTCCACCGCCGGCAGCGCCGGGCACGCCGCCGCCGAGCTGGGGCAGGCGGGTCCCCGCCACGCTGAGACGGGCCTCCTGAAGTGCCGACCAGCAGGCGTGCTGGACGGCGGTGAAGACCCGGCCCTCCTCGCGGAGGCGGACCTCACGCTTGGTGGGGTGGACGTTGACGTCGACCATGGCCGGGTCCAGGGTCACCTCCACCACCCCGAAGGGATGGCGCCCCACCGGCAGCAGCCCGGCGTACGCCTCCTCCACCGCCACCACCAGGGCGCGGTTGTGGACGCGGCGCCGGTTGATGACGATGACCAGCCCGGTCCGGCTCCCCCGGTGGCTGCGCGGCTCGCTGATCAGACCGCTGACGGCGATCGCGCCGGGGCCCTCGACGGCGAGCAGCTCCCCGGCGTCACGGCCGAAGACCGCGGTGGCCGTGTCGATCAGGCTGCCCCCGGGGCTGCGCAGCACCAAGCGGTCGTCGCTCCTGCAGGTGAAGCCGACCTCGGGATGGGTGAGGGCCAGGTCGGAGACGGCATGGACCGCGGCCGCTGACTCGCTGCGCTCGCTGCGGAGGAAGGCGAGCCGGGCCGGGGTGTTGTGGAAGAGGTCGCGCACCTCGACCGTCGTGCCGGGGGCGCGTGCCGCCGCTCGCTGCTCCAGGGCCTCGCCGGCCCGCGAGTGGAGCAGCCAGGCACCCTCATTCCCGGCGGTGCGGCTGGTGATCCCGAGGTCGCTGACCGCGGCGATGCTGGCCAGGGCCTCCCCGCGGAAGCCGAGGCTCCGAACCCGGACCAGGTCGTCCACAGTCGCGAGCTTGGAGGTGGCGTGGCGGGCGACCGCCAGATGGAGCTGGTCACCCGGGATGCCGGCGCCGTCGTCGGCCACCACGATGCGCACCAGCCCGCCACCCTCCAGGTCGACGTCGATCCGGGTCGCTCCGGCGTCGAGGGCGTTCTCGCAGAGCTCCTTGACGGCGGCAGCCGGCCGCTCGACCACCTCTCCGGCCGCGATGGCGTCGGCGACCTGCGGGGGAAGCAGGCGGATCGGGGCGGTCACCGGCCCATCCGCTCCTGCAGCTCGGCCAGCTTGCTGAGAGCCTCCCGCGGGGTGAGATCGTCGAGGTCCAGCCCGGCCAGCTCGTCGAGCACGGGGTTGGCCGGCGGCGTCGCCAGTCCCAGATCGAGCTGCGCCGGCGCGGGCCGGTCGGTCTCGATCGGGCGGTGCAATTCCAGCTCTCCGAGGATCTCGCGGGCCCGGGCCAGCAGGCTGGCGGGCAGCCCGGCGAGCTTGGCGACCTGGATCCCGTACGAGCGGTCGGCGCCCCCCGGGCGGATGCGGTGCAGGAAGGTGACCGTCTCCCCCTCCTCCACCACCTCCACGCGCGCGTTGACGACTCGCGGGAGGTGTTCGGCGAGGGCGGTCAGCTCGTGGTAGTGGGTGGCGAAGAGGGTGCGGCAGTTGAGCTGCGGGGAGTCGTGGATGTGCTCGACGAGCGCCTGCGCGATCGAGAGGCCGTCGTACGTCGAGGTGCCGCGGCCGATCTCGTCGAGGACGAGCAGGGAGCGTGCCGTCGCCTGGCGAAGGATGGCTGCCGTCTCGGCCATCTCGACCATGAACGTGGAGAGGCCCGCGGAGAGGTCGTCCTGCGCCCCCACCCGGGTGAAGATGCGGTCGCAGACCCCAAGCCGGGCGCGCTCGGCCGGCACGAAGCTGCCGATCTGGGCGAGCAGGGTGATCAGCGCCACCTGGCGGAGGTAGGTGGACTTGCCGGCCATGTTGGGCCCGGTGAGGACGACGATCCGGTGGGCCACGTCCAGACTGGTGTCGTTGGCCACGAAGGCGCCGCGGCCGAGGCTCGTCTCGACCAGGGGGTGACGGCCGGCCTCAATGTCTGTGACCGTGGAGCGGTCGACCTCGGGGCGCGTCCAGCCCTCCTCGTCGGCGACGGCGGCGAGCGACTGGGTGACATCGGCGGTGGCCACGGCGGTGGCGCACGCGAGCAGCCCGGGGGCGTGGGCGGTGACCAGCCGGGTGGTCTCGACGAGCAGCTCCATCTCGCGTGCCACCGCCCGTTCCCGGGCGCTGAGCACCACCGTCTCCTGCTCCTTGAGATGGGGTGTGATGTAGCGCTCGGCTCCCACCAGGGTCTGCTTGCGGACGTAGTCGGCGGGCGCCTCGTCGCGGTGGGCGTGGGGGATCTCCAGGTAGTAGCCGAAGACGCGGTTGTACCCGACCTTGAGGGAGCGGATGCCGGTGCGTTCACGCTCCCTTCCCTCCAGTCCCGAGATGAACTCGCGCGCCTCTGCCGCGGAGGCGTGAAGCCCGTCCAGCTCGGGATCGGCGCCGTCCCGGATGAAGCCGCCCTCGCGCGCGGACAGCGGAGGATCCTCCACCAGCAGCTCGGTGAGCTGGGCTCCGACCTCAACAGGGGGCACGGCCCTCTCCGCCAGCCCGGCCAGGTCGCCGGGCAGCCCCTCCATGAGCGTGGCGACGGCGGGCAGAGCCGCACACGCGTCTCGGATCGCCCCGAGATCACGCGGCGTGGCGAGTCCCTGCACCGCGCGCCCCACCAGCCGCTCCAGGTCGCGGACCGCGCCGATGCGCTTGCGCAGCTCCTCGCGGCGGGCGCGGTCGGTGACCAGGGCCGCCACCGCGGCGAGGCGGGCGACGATCGGTGCCGGCTCGGTGAGCGGCTCCTGGAGGCGGCGCCGAAGCAGCCGCGCCCCCATGGGGGTGCGGGTCCGGTCGAGCAGCTGGGCCAGGCTGGGGCCGCGGCCGAGCGGCTCCAGCAGCTCCAGGTTGCGCCGGGTGGGAGGGTCGAGGCGCATCAGCTCGCCGCCCTGCCGGGGGACGAGCCGCAGCAGCCCAGGCTCGAGGGCCACCCGCGAGCGCTCGCAATAGCCGAGAACCGCCCCGGCGGCACGCACCCCGACGGGCATCTCCTCGAGGCCGAGGCCGAGGAGGCTCACCGTCCCGGTCGCCGTGGCCAGCCGCTCGGCGGCCCGACCGGCGTCGAAGAGTTGCGGGGCCAGCACGGTCCGCACCACCCCGGGCAGGAGAGAGGGGGGCAGCGAGGCAGGGTCGCCGGTCAGCAGCTCGGCCACGTCGAGACGCTCCAATTCATCGCGCAGCGCGACTGAACCGGTCCCGCCGGTGACCTCCGTCACCACCAGCTCGCCCCCGGCCAGGTCGAATGCCGCCACCCCGACCCGTCCGTCGGCCTCGATGAGGGCGACCAGCCGGGCCACCCGGCTCGCCTCCAGAAGCTCGGCGTCCACCGCCGTCCCCGGGCTCAACACCCGGGTGACCTCGCGGCGGACCAGGCGGCCGGCCACCACCTCGCCCACCTGGTCCCAGAGGACCACGCGGTGGCCGGCGTCGAGGAGCCGGCGCAGGTGCGCCGCGATGGCGTGATGGGGCACCCCGCACATCGGCAGGCGGCCGGCACTACCGAACCCCCGGCCGGTGAGGG
The DNA here is from genome assembly GCA_003142035.1 of Candidatus Dormiibacterota bacterium. Classification (GTDB taxonomy): domain Bacteria; phylum Chloroflexota; class Dormibacteria; order Aeolococcales; family Aeolococcaceae; genus Changshengia. The sequence goes on along the minus strand of PLOF01000055.1, from coordinate 102,964 downwards.
TCACCTCCAGAATCGGCGCGGCGACCTCGGCGTCGGTGCCGAAGAGCTCGTAGAAGTCCCCGAGCCGGGCCAGGACGAGCGCGTCCGGATGCTCGGCCTTGACGGCACGGTATTCGCGGAGGATCGGCGTGTCCCCGGCCTCGTTGAGGTCGATGGTGGGACCGGCCGCGGGCAGCGCGTTGGAGCGCAGGTGCGGGGGCGTCGCGCGCTCTCGGCCCCTCACAACCACCCCATCCCCGCCGGTCAGGCCGCCGCGGCCTCGACGTCCGCCGTGAGCTGCCATGCGTTGGCGGTGCGAACCGTTGCCTCGCACAGCTCGCCGGCAGCCGCGGAGCCCGCGGGCAGCAGGGCGATCTTGCCCTGGCGGGTGCGACCGAAGGGGCGCCCGTCATCAGTCGTCGATTCGACCAGGATCTCGATCCGCTCCCCGACCAGGGCGAGGTTGCGCTGCAGAGCGATGTCGCGCTGGAGATCGAGGAGATGATTGAGCCGCCTCTTCTTCTCCGTGAGCGGCACGTCGTCGGGCCGACGGGCGGCCGCGGTGCCGGGCCGGACCGAATAAGCCTGAAGGTGGACGACGTCGAAGCGCACCGTCCTGAGCAGCCGCTCGGTGCCCAGGAACTCGGCCTCGGTCTCCCCCGAGAAGCCGGCGATGATGTCGGTGGTGACGGCGAGGGCGGGGACGGTGGCGCGGGCCGCGGCGATCTTCTCCAGGTACTCGTCGACGGTGTACATGCGGCGCATCCGCCGGAGCAGCTCGTCGTCGCCCGCCTGGACGGGCAAGTGGAGCTGCTCACAGACGGCGGGAAGGTCCCGCATCGCCTCGAAGAGCCCCGGGACCGCGTTGCGCGGATGCGAGGTGAGGAAGCGCAGGCGCCAGAGCCCGGGGACACTGTCGACCGCGGCGAGCAGTTCGGGCAGGCCGGCACCGGTCGTCGGGTCGCAGTAGGAGTTGACGTTCTGGCCGAGGAGGGTCACCTCGCGCACCCCCCGCTCCACCAGGCGGTGAACGTCCTCCACGATCGCGCCCAGCGGGCGGCTCGCCTCCCGGCCACGGACAAAGGGGACGATGCAGTAGGTGCACATCTCGTTGCAGCCGCCCATCACCGAGACGTAGGCGAGCAGCCGGTCGGAGGCGGGCATGGGCATGGGCCCGTCGAGGTCGGTGCCGTGCACCGACTGGAGCCGCGCGAAGAAGCCGTCGCAGTCGCGCACGTCGAAGAGGTAGTCGAGCTCGGGGAGCTTGCGCAGGAGAGCTGAGCCGTGCTCGACCGCCATGCAGCCGGTCATGGCGACGGCACGCCCGGGGCGCGCCCGCTTCCACTCGATGAGGTCGCGGAACTTGCCGTAGACCTTCTGCTCCGCGTTCTGCCGCACCGCGCAGGTGATCAGCACCGCAAGATCCGCGTCGTCCAGGGCGGCGTCGGGGACGCAGCCGATCTCCGCAAAGCGCTCGGCGAGCATCTCGTGGTCGGCGTCGTTCATCTGGCAGCCGATGTGCCAGAGGTGGACGCGGGGCGGTCTTCCGAGCACGGGGACGATCGGTTGGCGACCGGCGGGGCGCTGGGCGAGCGGGATCGCCTGGAAGCCGCGGGCAGACGGGCTGAGCAGGGGAAGCGACGTGGACATTGAGGTTCAGAGGGTACCCCGTGCAACGGGGGCAGCGGCGAGAGCGTGCCGGCCGAGCTTCCTGCGCCTGCAGACGGTCTCCCCCGTGGCACGGCCGGCGAGGCCCTGCCATGATGTCCTCCCGTGGAGCAGGCGGTCTATGTTGGGGTGCTTCTTCTCATCCTCCTCGGGACCTTCGGGTTGAGGTGGTGGGCACTGCGGAGCCGCACGGCCGAAGACCGTGACGCCGCTGCCGATCGCCTGCAGCACTGGGTGCGGCACGTCACCCGCGGCGACGACGACTGAGCCGCGGAACCGTGCCGGCGAGTGCCGGGCACGGGCCGGCAGCCCGGCGGCGTGTGGGCGCCGGCGCGTCAGACCGCTCTCTCTGGGCTCGACCGGCCGGGTGCACAATGGAGGAGCGTGTTGTGGTTCATCCTGGTCGCCTCCCTCGCCGTCGCCGCGGTGCTCGGTGACATCTGGAGAAGGAAGCGCGGCGGCGAGGACCCCGAGAGCGTGAACTGGCGTTCCCGCTACTTCCGGGGCTACCGGAACCGCTGACTGCGATGTCGAGTCCGGACGGGTCGTCGGAACCTGCGACGATAGCCGCGTGATCGGGGTGATCATCATCGCGGTGCTGGCCGTCTTCTTCGTCGCCCTGATCTGGGTCAGGTCCGGGGGCCCGGATGACGAGGTGGCGAGCCTCGGCGACAACCTGCCCTACCCCGAGACGGTATTTGGGCCCTCGTGGGTCAGGCCGCGGCCAGGCACTCCCGAGTCGCTGGAGAGCCACGAGGGGGCGAACTGGGTCGACGAGGAACTGGAACGCGAGCGGGACCGGGACCGCACCGGCCCGACCTGAGCTTCGCGGGCGAGGGTCGGCCGGCGGCGCGGCGGAGTCGAACCTGACGTCGCAGACCGCGCGCTCGGCGGCGGTCAGCGTGGAAGGCGCCGACCTCTGGTAACGGCAGCGCGCGTGGCGGTCAGCGCGATTCGATCAGGAGGCGGATGCCGGTGCGCTCCTCGCCGTCGATCGAGATGTCGATGAACGACGGGATGCACACCAGGTCGATCCCTCCCGGGGCGACGTAGCCCCGGGAGATGGCAATGGCCTTGATGGCCTGGTTGATCGCGCCGGCACCGATGGCCTGCACCTCTACCCGGTGCTGGCTGCGAATCACCCCAGCGATGGCGCCGGCCACAGAGACCGGCTTGCTGGTTGCCGAGACCTTGAGGATTTCCACGAGCGCTGCCCTGCCCTGTGTGGGCGGTTGCTGAGATCCCTGCGACGACGAAAGCATATCTGTGAGTGCGGATTGTCCTCACCCACTGGCTCGCACCGCCACCTGCGACCCGATTGTTACGAGGGATCAGAGGTGATGGCTGCCGCGCCTACGGTCACTTGGCGTATTCGACGCTCCGGGTCTCCCTGAGCACGACGACCTTGATCCGGCCGGTGTAGCTCGCCTCGGCGTGAAGCCGCTTGGCGATCTCGCGCGCCATGATCTGCGCCCGGTCGTCGTCGACTTCCTCCGGCCGGACCATCACCCGCAGCTCTTTGCCGGCCTGGATGGCGAAGCTGCGCTCGACACCGGGCAACTGGTCGGCGATCTGCTCCAGCCTCTCCAGTCGCTTGATGGAGGAGGCGAGCGTCTCCCGCCGCGCTCCGCGCCGGGAAGCGGTGATGGCATCGGCGGTCATGAGCACGAAGGCCCCGATGGACCGCGGCTCCTCGTCGTAGTGATGCGCACGGACCGCGTGGACGACCGCGGCCGGCCGTCCCAGCCGGGCCAGGATTTCGCCGCCGATGATGGCGTGGGACCCCTCGACGTGCTGCTCGACGGCGTGGCCGATGTCGTGGAAGAGGCCGATCTCACGCGCCTCCTGGACGTCGTAGCCGATCTCTGCGGCCAGCAGCCCGGCGACCAGGGCGGTGTCCTTGCTGTGGACCAGGACGTTGGCGCCGTACCAGCTCCGGTAGCGGAGCGTCCCGAGAAGCTTGACGAGCTCGGGGTGGACGCCGGTGATGCCCATCTCCTGGATGGCCGCCTCGCCCTCCTCGCGCAGCCGGTCGGCGATCTCCGAGCGGCTCTTGGCCACCACCTCTTCGATGCGCGCGGGGTGGATGCGGCCGTCGATGAAGAGCCGCTCCAGGGCCACCTTGGCGACCTCCCGGCGCACCGGGTCGAATCCGGAGAGCACCACCGATTCGGGGGTCTCGTCCACGATGACGTCGATGCCGGTGGCCGCCTCGAGGGCTCGGATGTTTCGCCCCTCACGGCCGATGATCCGCCCCTTCAGGTCGTCGGTGGGGAGATGCACGACGGTGACGGCGGCCTCGCCCGTCTGCTCTGAGGCGTGGCGCTGCATGGTGGAGATGAGAATCTCGCGAGCGCGCTCATCCGCCTCCTCGCGCACCCGCTTCTCGGCGGACCGGATGCGTTCGGCGATCTCGTGGTCCAGCTCACCCTCGACCTCGCGGAGCAGCTCGCCCCGGGCCTCCTCCTGGCTCATGCCCGCGACCCTCTCCAGCTCCTTGGCGACGCCGGTGCGCTCGTCCTCGATCTGGACCCGGGTCTGCTCGAGCTCCTCTTCGCGCCGGGTGAGCCGCTGCTCCCCCTGCTCGACATCGCGGTTGCGCTTCTCGAGCCCCTCCTCGCGCTGGGCGAGGCGCTGCTCCAGGCGTGCCATCTCGCCGCGGCGTTCACGGACCTCGGACTCGGTCTCGGAGCGGAGCCGGTGGGCCTCCTCGCGCGCGGCGAGCACGATCGAAGCACGTTCCTGCTCGGCCGCCCCCCGCTCCTCGTGGAGGCGGGCCGTCTCGACCTCGCGCGACGCCGTGACGGTGTCGCGAAGGCGCCGTGCATAGACGAGGCCAGACACGGCGATGACCACGCCCAGCCCAAGGGCAACAAAGGCCAGGATGTCGATAGGAGGTGTCCTCGGAGTTGTCGGGAGGTTGAGGTGGCCCGCCACCTCGTTCGGGGCGCCACCCGGGGGACGCAGGTCGTGAGTGGTGCGGCACCCGCCCGTACTCACGTCCGAACCGGCCGCTAATGCCGGACGGTCCCTGGGGTTGTGACGGCATTGTACGGACCTTGGACACGGATCGGGAGGCAGGAGCCTCAGGAGGTGATCCGCGGGGGCCCCGCCGGGGCGTTTGCCGCGCCTCCACGGCCTCTCCACGAGGCAGCTGGCGGCCCCAGTGAGATCGCGGGCGACGAGCCGGGAGGGTTGGTGGCCGGAGTTCGCCCCGGATGGGGTCCCTCCCGCCAGAATGGCCGGGTGAGGCGGCGTCTGACCGTGATGGCGGGAGGGACACGGGCGATGGCACGCACGATGGAACCGGGAGGTAGCCCTCGGTCATGACCGAGGGCACCGAGGGCCATCGCGTCAACGGCGGTGTCGCCGCCGGCGCGGCGACGAGCGGAGACCTCGTCGCCGACTTGGAGCACGGGCTCCGCGATACCCGCCAGGCCTCGATTGCGGCGCTGCTGACTGGCACCGCGCTGATCAGGGTGGCGGCGGCGGGAGCCACCGTGGCGGTGCAGTTCTACCTCGCCGACCTGGCGCACGGGCATCCGCACGGGACGACCATCGGGCTCGTCGGCACTGCTCAGGCGCTCAGCGAGATGGTCTTCGCCCCCTTCCTGGCGCGCTTCGCCGACCGGCTGGGCCGCAAGATGTTTGTGGTGGGCGGCCCCGTGGTGGGGGCGCTGGGATTGCTCCTGGTCGGGGCATCCCTCCATTCCCAGCAGATCTTCGCGGCCCGGATCCTGGAGGGGGTGGCCGCCGCCGCCTTCGTGCCGACCGCTCTGGGGGCGATCGCCGCGGCGACGTCCCTGAGCGTGCGGGCGCGGGCGCGGGCCAGTGGCGCCTTCGAGGCGGCCACCATGGCGGGCTACGCCGGCGGGTTTGTGCTCGGCCCGTTCGCCTACCACTACCTCGGACGGGGCGCGTTCGTGGTGCTGGCTGCGGTCTACCTGCTGGCCGGCCTCATCTGCCTACGCTTCGTCGCCCACGTCCCGCCGCTCCCCATCACCCGCCTCTCGACACTCCTGCGAGATGTCTGCGGCCCGGGCCCCATCCGGAGCTTCCTCCCCGCCTGGGTGGGCACATTTGCCCTCATCGGCGCCTACGCTTCCAACCTTGCGTCCCTCCTCCACCACTCCCCCGTCAGGGGCCAGAGGCTCGTCCACCACTTCGACACCCGGTTGGTCTCCTTAGTCCTCGTCAGCGCCATCGCCGTGCTGGTCATCGGAATCGTCCTCTGGACCCCGTGGATCAACCGCCTGGGACCGGCGCGGCAGATGCGGCGCGCCATCCCGGGCGCCTGGCTCTTCTCAGGCGCGCTCCTCGCTGCCAACAGTCTCCCTCACGTTGCCCTCTTCCTCCTGCTGCCGGTGGCCGGACTGGGCATCCTCTGGCTGGCCGGATTCGGTCCGGCCGCCGTCGCCTACCTGGCCAACAGCTCGGAGACGCACGCGGCGGACCGGTCGGCCCTCATGTCCATCTACACCGTGACCCTGGCGGCAGGAGGCGCCATCGGCGCCGCGCTGGGAGGGGTGGCGATCAGCCTGGCGTCCTTTGACGGGCTGGTGGTCTTCGGGTTTGTCCTTTCGGTGTGCACGTTCGTGCTGCTCGGGCGGGTGCTGCGGTGGGAACGTCGCGGCGCTGTCCCCTCTCCGGCGGGCTGAGCGGGACCGCGGCGTCGGCGCCCGGCTCAGCTGGCGGTGGCGGGGTCAGCCCTCGTCCGGCGGCAGAGAGGCGATCTCGGTGGCCATCTGGCGCAGCACCGCACGGATGTCCGACATCTCGAATCCGCGCCGTTGAAGGGCGGCGGCGAGACGGCGGACCTCCGGGTCTGTCAGGAGCCCGGAGTGGCCACGGCGGAGCCGGTCGGCGGCGATCCGGACGGCGTCCGCCTGTCCCTCGCCGAGTGCCGCCGCGGTGCGGTTGACGGTCTCCGCGTCGACGCCGCGTGACACCAGGTCTGCGACCACCCGCCGGCGACCGTAGCCGTGGCTGAGGCGGCGCCGGGCCAGGTCCTCGGCGAGGCGATTGTCATCGACCCAGCCGCGGGCCTCGAGGCGGTCCACGGCCGCGATCGCCGTCTCGGGCGCGTAGCCTCGGCGCTCTAGGCGGCGCTGCAGCTCGACACGTGAACGATCGGTCACCGCAAGCAGGCGCTGTGCCATTGCGGACGCCGCAGCGCGGTCGTCCGGGTCGACAGGTGGCGGAGGCTCATACCGGCGACCGCGCTGGCCACCGGAGCCGGCGAAGGGCATGGCGGCACCGGCCGGGGGCCCGGTCAGCCGACCGGAACCGCGGGCGGGACCTCCTCCGCATCCTCGGCGACGACGGGGTCGGGCAGCGCGTGCTGCCGGACCTTGTTGGCGATCTCTTCGAGGAGCTCGGGATTCTGCTTGAGGAAGTCGCGGACGTTCTCCCGGCCCTGACCGAGGCGAAGGTCGCCATACGAGAACCAGGCTCCGCTCTTGTCGACGATGCGCGCGTCGACTGCCATGTCGAGGACGCTGCCCGCAAAGGAGATCCCCTCGTTGTAGAGGATGTCGAATTCCGCGTTGCGGAACGGGGGGGCCACCTTGTTCTTGACGACCTTCACCCGGACCCGGCTGCCCACGGCCTCCAGCCCGACCTTGATGGTGTCGATCTTGCGGATGTCGAGGCGCACTGAGGCGTAGAACTTGAGGGCGCGCCCCCCGGAGGTGACCTCCGGGTTGCCGAACATCACACCGATCTTCTCGCGAAGCTGGTTGATGAAGATGACGGAGGTGTTGGACCGGCTGATGGCAGCGGTCAGCTTGCGCATCGCCTGTGACATGAGCCGCGCCTGGAGACCGACGTGGTTATCCCCCATCTCGCCGTCGATCTCGGCCTTGGGAACCAGGGCCGCGACCGAGTCGATCACGACCACGTCCACAGCGCCGCTGCGGACGAGGACCTCGACGATCTCCAGCGCCTGCTCACCGGTGTCCGGCTGGGAGATGAGCAGCTCCTCGGTCCGAACCCCGATCCGGGCCGCGTACTGGGGGTCAAGGGCGTGCTCGGCGTCGATGAAGGCGGCTACCCCTCCCCTCTTCTGAGCCTCGGCGATGACGTGGAGGGTGAGCGTCGTCTTGCCCGAGCTCTCCGGCCCGAAGATCTCGACGACCCGGCCGCGCGGGATGCCACCGACGCCGAGAGCGATGTCCAGGGTCAGGGCACCGGTCGGGATGAACTCGACCCGCTGGGTCTGGACGTCGCCCAGGCGCATGATCGCGCCCTTGCCGTGGCTGCGCTCGATCTGGCTCAGGGCCGTCGCGAGGGCCCGCTCCCGCTCCGTCGTCACCGCGTCCGCCTCCGTGGTGGCGGCCGATCGCCGCCCGGTCACCTCAACTGTACGATTGATGGTACTACTCTGCTGTGTGCTTGTCACGGCTTGGTCTCCTGGGGCGGCGGCGGCGATGCCGAACAGATGTACGTCGGTACTGTAGCGGGTTCGCGGTCAACCTGCAAGGCCCTCGGATCACCGCCCTCGGATCACCGCGCCCCGACTCGCCTCCCATCGCCAGCGGCCCTGACGCCCCCCTCTCTGCCGCCCTCTCCGGGGGGCCGCCGACCGGCTCAGGCTGAGACGCAGGCGCCTATTCCCCGCCGCTAGGGTGGAACGGCTGGAGCCGGGCGATGTCGGCCTCGGTGAGGTGGGCAAAGAGGGCGAGGTCATCGCTCCGTCCGAGGAAGCGGATCTGGAGGAGGACGTCCTGCTTGAAGAGGCCCTCGAAAAGCCCCTCCGGGCGGATGACCACCCCGGCCAGCTCACCCTCGTCGAGAACGACGTCCTGCACCGTCCCCAGCTTGTGCCCGGAATGGCCGAGCATCACGTTCTCGCCACGGGAGATCTCCAGCTCGTCGAGGCGCTTGTGTGCCTCCTCCACGAGGCGGGATGCGTACCCGACCTGCCCGGCGTGGGACAGGAGGAGGCGGCCGGCGTCTCCCTTCTCGGGGGGCGCGTACTGATAGGTGAGGTACGGCTCGGTCCGCCGGACCTCCGCCGAGGTCATCGAGAGGGTGATCAGGTCGCGCGTGACGTCCTTCACGGCACCGACGGGGATGGAGATATCGTCCTCCATCAGCGCGGTGGCCGCCACGGAGTGGCCGGAGAAGTGGTGCGTCTCCTTGACGACGATGGAGTGGATGTCGAAGCTCTCGCCGTCGATGATCATGAAGTTCAGGGAGCCGATGTGCCTCCCATCGGCGGAGACCACCTTGGCTCCGAAGTGGAAGTCCTCGACCGAGCGGCGCGGTTGCTTTTCTGCTGGGGTCATGTGACGTCAGTCTAGCCGGTCACCCGAGCCTGAGCCTGGCCGCAGGCAGCGCCCTGGGCGCCCCGACCACGGAGCCCCCCTGGCCGCGGTCTGTCGGGCCAACAGCCCTTGGGACCAGGGCCGGTGGCTCAGGCGTCACCGGCGAGCGCCAGCCCCACCCCCAGAGCGACGCGCACCGCGGCGGCACGGTTGGCCTCCCGATCGCCGCCCTCGCGCAGCTCGACCGCCTCGGTCCGGCCGCCCAACCATCCCGCGACGTGGATGAGCCCGACCGGCTTGGTGGTCCCCTCAGCCCCGGGGCCGGCCACGCCGGTGATGGCGATGCCCAGGTCCGCGCCCAGGAGCTGCGCCACGCCGCGTGCCATGGAGGCGGCCACCTCGGCGCTGACCGCGCCCAGCCGGGCCAGTTGCTCACGATCCACCGCCAGGAGGTCGATCTTCACCGTATCCGCGTAGGCGATGACCCCACCTCGGACGTAGGTGGAAGCCCCGGGCGCGGCGGTGAGCGCGGCTCCCAGCAGCCCGCCGGTGCACGACTCCGCGACCGCTACGGTCAGCTGGTGCGCGACCAGTCGACGGCCGAGGCTCGCGCTCTCCGGGAAGGCGGCGGCGAGGCGGGGGTCGTCGCTCACGCCACGCCACCCGCCCCGCGCCAGCTCATATCACGAAGCGGCGATAGCGCCAGAGGTAGTCGAGGCCGCTCAGCACCGTGGCGACCACCGCCAGGTAGACGAAGACCGTCGCCGGCGTGGCCAGCAGCGGGTAGGGCTGGGCCAGGAGCACCAACACGATCATGCAGTTCTGGGTCAGCATCTTCGACTTGCCCCACGAGCTGGCGCCGATCACGACCCCCTGGGTGGCGGACAGTGTGCGCAGGCCGGTGATCACGAACTCGCGGGCAAAGACGACCACCACCACCCAGGCCCACAGCAGTGACTGGTCGACCAGGATCACCAGGACCGTGATCACCATGATCTTGTCGACCAGGGGGTCGAGGAACTTGCCCAACTCGGTGACCTGATGGCGGGCTCGGGCGATCCGGCCGTCGAGCGTGTCGGTGAGCGCCGCCAGGGCATAGATCACGACGGCCACCTGGTAATGGCCGGTGAACGTGATCGCCATCGAGACGCCGATGACCGGAACCAGCAGGAGGCGAAGGATGGTCAGCTGGTTGGGCAGGTTGAGGTGGCGTCTCACCGATAATTGTTGAACTGCAGGGGGACCTCGAGATCCATCTCGCGCAGAGCCTGGATCACCCCCTGAAGAGCGTCCTTATCCTTGGAGACGACCCGGAGCTGATCACCCTGGATGCGGGACTGCACCTTGGGATGCTCGCTCCGGATCTTCTTGGTGAGCGTGCGCGCCAGCTCCTCGGCGATGCCCCGCCGCAGCTTGATCACCTGGCGCAGGTTGCCCTTGGCGGCCGGCTCCGCCTTCTGGGGGTCGAGAACCTTGAGGTCGATCCCCCGCCGGTGGAGCTTGCTCTGGAGGACGTCCAGGATGGCCTTGAGCTGCATGTCGCCCTCGGTGAGGAGGATCAGCTGCTCCTTCTCCAGGGTGATCTCCACCGTGATTCCCTTGAAGTCGTACCGGGTCTGGATCTCCCGGCGCGTCTGGTCGACGGCGTTGACCATCTCCTGGTGATCGAAGTCGCTGACGACGTCGAACGAGTACTCCTGAGGCATCCCGGTGAGCAAGGATAGCAGCGGCCGTCAGCAAACCTTGCGCCGGGGGAGGTCTCCCCTACTCCTCCCCCAGCTCGGCCAGCAATTCGTCCACCTGGAGGACGTCCATGAGGACCTCCCGCGACTTGCTGCCCTCGAAGGGTCCGACCACGCGCTGCTCGGCCAGCTGGTCGACCAAGCGGGCGGCCCGGGTGTAGCCGACGTTGAGCTTGCGCTGGAGCAGGGAGGCGGCCGCCCGGCCCTCGGCGGCGACGGTGTGGGCAGCCTTGGCGAAGAGCGGGTCGCGCTTGCTAGCGTCGCGGGCCCACGAGACCGTCGCCTCGACCTGGAAGACCTCCTCCTGGTAGTCCGGCTTCCCCTGCTGCTTCCAGAAGTCGATGAGAGCCTCCAGCTCGCGGTCCGAGCAGAAGGCGCCCTGCAGCCGTCGCGGCTTGCCCTCGTCGATGGGCAGGTAGAGCATGTCGCCCCGACCGAGCAGCTTCTCGGCGCCCATCTCGTCGATGATGACCCGGGAGTCGACGCCGCTCGAGACGGCGAAGGCCGCCCGGCTCGGGATGTTGGCCTTGATCAGCCCGGTGATGATGTCGGCCGAGGGCCGCTGGGTGGCGACGATCAGGTGGATACCGACGGCGCGGGCGAGCTGGGCCACCCGGCAGACCAGGTCCTCGATCTCGCCGGCCGCGACCATCATCAGGTCGGCGAGCTCGTCAATGACGATGACGACGTAGGGCAGCGGCGAGAGCCCGAGACCGGGGGCGCGCTCGTTGAAGGCCGCGATGTTGCGGGCGCCGTGGCTGGCGAACAGCTTGTAGCGCTCCTCCATCTCCTTGCACGCCCAGCGCAGCGAGGCGACGGCCGCCTCCGGCTCGACCACCACCGGTACCAGCAGGTGGGGCACGTCGGCGAAGGTGGAGAGCTCGACTCTCTTCGGGTCAATCAGGATCAGCTTGAGCTGCGCCGGTGTCGCCTGGAGCAGGAATCCCGCCAGGATCGCATTGATGCAGACCGACTTGCCGCTGCCCGTCGCACCGGCGACGAGGAGGTGGGGCATCCGGCAGAGGTCGCCGACCACGGGGTGCCCGGAGACGTCGGCGCCGAGGGCCACGGCCAGCCGCTTGCGGGGGTCGCTGAAGGCCGGGGCGCTGATGATCTCCTTGAGCGAGACCAGCTGGGCCGCCTTGTTGGGCACCTCGATCCCGACCGCCGACTTGCCCGGGATGAAGGGCTGGATCCGGATCGGTGCGGCCAGGGCCAGCGAGAGGTCGGTCTGAGCGCCGACGATCTTGCGGACGGGGACGCCCGCGGCCGGCTGCAATTCGTACTGCGTGACCGTCGGACCGCTGTTGGCGCCCACCACCCGAGCCTGGATCGAGAACGACGCGAGGGTGCTGGCGATCAGCGCGGCGGTCGCCTGCACCTCCTTCTCGAGGCGCTCGCGCTTGCCGCTCACGGTGTCGAGGAGCTCGGGGCTGGGGAGCACCCAGACCCGCTCGGGCTCGTCCTCGGAGGCCTCCTTGCCGTGCAGGATCGCCACCTCGGGGATCGCGCCCAGCGGGCGCGCCTCCACCTTGCCCTCGAACTCGCGGGTGAAGGTCTCGGCGGAGGCCGCGATGAGCTCGTCTTCCGGCGGTTCGCCGGGATGCGGCGTGGCCAGGGGTGGCAACGGCAACAGTGGGAGGAGCGGCTCGCGTAGGGCCGGCGGAGGCATGAATCCGAGCGGCGCGGCGGTGCCGGTCAGGCTCACTGCCGGCTCGCGTCCCTTTTTCGCCGGCTTCACGGGGCTGGTGGCCGAGCTGGCGACGGTCTGATTGGCCAGCCAGCCGCGCACCGCCGCGACTGCGGGCGCGATGCGGAGCTCGATGGCGAGCACCAGCCCCGCGAGGATCAGGACGAACATCAGGGCCCCGGTCGCGGCACCGCCCAGGCGGTCCGCCAGACCGGCGCTGAAGTGCTGGCCGATCGTGCCGGCGCTTCCCGAGAAGATCAGGCCGAAGAAGCCGAGCATGGCCACAACCACCAGGATGCTCCCAGCGGCTGCCATGGCCCCTCCTGTCCAGGCACGCTGGCCGAGCAGGCGAGCCCCGGTCACGATCAGGCCGCCGGCGATCACCCAGGCCCCGACGCCGAGCGATCCGAGCATGGCGTCATGCACCGGCCGGGCGAGGGAGCCTCCCCCGGGAAGGGCGAGGACGACCCCGAGCAGCACCCCGAGGCCGACCAGTCCGATGCCGCTCAGCTCCCGGCGCTGGTCCGCGCTGATCAGCTGCTTGCGAGGTGGGCGGACCCGCCTGGCCGGGCGGCGGCCTGCGGGGCGGCCGGTGGGGCGCCGCGCTGCGCTGCGCGCCGCACTTGTGCGGGGTCGGGTCTGGGTCCGGGGAGGCATGTCGGTCTCTGAGCCTCGTGTGTGACGTGTGGAGGGCGGCGGGCCGCGTCGATCGTAGCAGGGCTGGGCAGGTTGCGAATGGGCGTTCGGGAAGTTCGGATCGGGCCGAAAGCTGGTGGCGCACCACCTGATCTGGCCGCCGCCCCCACCCGGGAGTCGTCGCGTCCTCCTACCATTCACGGCGTTGGAGGCGGAAATCGACTTCCGGATACCGCAGCCCTTTCGGGCCTTCTCCGTCGGCTGGTTTTCCGTCCTCGCACTCGCAGCCGTCCTCTCCGCGATCGAGGCCGCCCTTCATGGCGGTCTGGCGGAGCTGCTGATCGCTGTGGTCGCGGCAGGGCTCTTCACGGCGATCGCCTGGCGCTGGAGAAGGGTCGGGGTACGGGGCACCAGCGACGCGCTCATCGTGCGCAATTTCGCCTCGTCGCGAACGATCCCTCGCGAGTCGGTGGCGAGCTTCCGGCTCGGCGAGGCTCGATTCAAGTACCAGGGGCGAGCCATCCGGGTTCTGCTGACGGATGGATCCTCCGTGGTCATCGCGGCGACCGAACGGTACTCAGGTTCGCCGGTTCACCACGATGAGCAGCTGGCCGACCTCCGAATCTGGCTCGCGGGAGTGGGGGTCACCTGAGGGCGGGGCGGGAACCGCTCCTCGACGCAGGCGACGCCTCAGACCTCTGTCACCAGGGGGAGGATCAGCGGCCGGCGATTGGTCCGCTTGAAGAGGAAGCGGCTCAGGGCCTCGTGCACCGCCCCCTTCCAGACCGCCCAGCCGGCGTCGGGGGCGAGGTGCTCCAGGATCTCGCGAACCCGGATCTGCGCCTCGTCGAAGAGCGCCGCGCTGTCGGCGTCCTCGATGAAACCGCGGGCGATCAGCTCCGGGCCGGCCACGATGGCGCCGGTGGAGCGCTCGACGGCGAGGTGGACGATGATCAGCCCGTCTTCGGCGAGCTGGCGACGGTCGCGGAAGACGACGTCGGTGGCGTCCTCCAGGCTCAGACCGTCGACGTAGACGTAGCCGGCCGGCACCCGGCGGTCGAGCACGTGGAGGCCCTCGCCGTCGATCTCGACCACCTTCCCGTTGTCGACCGCGGCAACGTTCTCCGGGAGCACCCCGGAGGCGATGGCCAGCTCGCGGTGGGCGGCGAGATGCCGGTACTCGCCGTGCACCGGCATGAAGTACTGCGGCCGGCACAGCGTGAGCAGCAGGCGCAGCTCCTCGCGCGCGGCGTGGCCGGAGGCGTGGAGACCGCGCGCGCTGCCGCGATAGGTGTGGGCCCCCAGCCGGTCCAGGTTGTTGACGGTGAGGTGGACCGCCTCCTCGTTGCCAGGGATGGGGTTGGCGCTCAGCACCACCGTGTCGCCGGGATGCAGGGAGACCAGCGGGTGCTCGCCGCCCGCGATCCGGCTCAACGCCGAGAGGGGCTCGCCCTGGGAGCCGGTGCAGAGGATGCACATCTCCGCGTCAGGCAGACGGTTCGCCTGCTTGGGGGAGACGACGGTGCCGCGACCAACCTCGAGGAAGCCGAGCTCCTGGGCGACCTTGATGTTGTTGAGCATCGAGCGTCCGATGAAGAGGCAATGCCGGTCGGCGTTCTCGGCCGCCTGGACCACCTGCTGCAGTCGCGAGATGTTGGAGGCGAAGGTGGCGACCAGTACCCGGCCTGCCGCTCCGCTGATCAGCGACGCGAGCGCCGGGGCCACGGACCGCTCGCTGGGGGTCATCCCCTCCACATCGGCATTGGTGCTGTCAGAGAGCAGGAGGAGGACGCCGGCATCACCCAGCCGGGCCAGGCGGGCGAGGTCGGGGGGCGCTCCGTTGACGGGGGATTGATCCACCTTGAAGTCGCCGGTGTGGATGATCACGCCGAGCGGGGTGTGGAGGGCGAGGGCGCAGGCGTCGGGCACCGAGTGGGTGGTGTGGATCCACTCGACGGCGATGCAGCCGAGCTGAACCGTGTCGCCGGGGGTGACCGTGGTCAACCGGGTGCTCGTGAGAAGCCGGTGCTCGCGCAGCTTGTTGCGCAGGATGCCGAGGGTGAGGGCCGTCCCGAAGACGGGGACGTCGAGGCGGGGCAGGATGTACGGGAGGGCGCCGATGTGGTCCTCGTGACCGTGGGTGAGGACGATGCCGCGCACCTTCTCGCGCCGCTCCACCAGCCAGCCCACGTCGGGGATGACCAGGTCGACCCCGAGCATCTCGGTCTCGGGGAACATCAGGCCGGCGTCGACCACCACGATGTCGTCACCGCATTCGATCGCGAGGAGGTTGCGGCCGATCTCGCCGAGGCCCCCCAGGGCGACCAGGCGGAGGCGCGAGACCCCGGTCCCGGTGGGTGTGCCGACGCCGGATGACTGGGTCAAAAGAGGCTGAGCTGGTCGCGGCCGGGCGGTGCGGACGGCGGCACGGGCTCGATCGGGTCCGGGGATACGAGGCGCAGAGCCGGCTCGGAAGCCGCAGCCTGTCCCCCCGGGGCGGCCGCAGGCGCCGGCTGACGCCGCCGGGCATCCGCCTCGTCCAGGTACCCGCGCACCTTGCGCATGTCGTCCTCAAGTGTCCGCATCAACGACCCCTGGTAAAGGGCGGCCGCCGGGTGGTACAGGGGGACGTAGAGGCGGTCGCCACGGACCACCCTGCGGCCATGCAGGCCGCTGATGCCGCCTGCCCCCGGGAGGAGCCGGGCCAGGGCGTGGCGACCCAGGATCAGGATGACGTCGGGCCGGATGATCTCGATCTGGGCGTCCAGGAAGTGGGAACAGGCCTCCATCTCGGCCGGCTCCGGGTCCCGGTTGCCCGGGGGCCGGCACTTCACCACGTTGGTGATGTAGATGTCGTCGCGGCGCAGACCGATGCTCTCCAGGAGCTTGGTCAGGACGTTGCCCGCGGCGCCGACGAAGGGGCGGCCGAGGCGGTCCTCGGTCTCTCCCGGGCCCTCCCCCACCGCCATGATGCGGGCTCCGGCGGGCCCGGTCCCCGGCACGGCCTGGATGCGCTTGAGGTGGAGAGGGCAGTCCGTGCAGACGAGGATGTGTTCGTGGACAACGGCCAGGGCATCCGTGGCGCCGCTCTGCATGGTCCTCGATTGTACGTTCGGAGCGTCCCGGGGCACTCCGGGGCGACAACCCCGGACGTAAGCTTCATGGAACGGTGCCGGGCCCCATTGCCGAGACCATTGCCGGTCTGCTCCTCGTGGCGACGCTGGTGTCCGCCGTGGTTCGACCGTGGGGGTTGCCGGAGGCGCTGGTCGCGGTTCCGGCCGCCGGCTTGCTGTTGCTGCTCGGGATCCTGCCGCTAGGCCAGGCCGGGGCCGAGGCCAGCAGCCTCGCGCCGACCATCGGCTTCCTGGCCGCCGTCCTCGTCCTGGCCAATCTCTGCGATCGGTTTGGGCTGTTCGAGGCCGCCGGGACCTGGATGGCGACCGGCTCTCGGGGCCGACCGGTCACGCTCCTCGCGCTCGTCTTTGCGATCGCGAGCACGGTCACGGCCGTGCTCAGCCTCGACGCCACCGTGGTGCTGCTCACTCCGGTCGTCTTCGCCACGGTGGCGCGCCTCCGGCTGCGGGCCAAGCCGCACGTCTATGCGTGCACCCACCTCGCGAACTCGGCCTCCCTGCTCCTGCCCGTCTCCAATCTCACCAACCTCCTGGCCTTCAGCGCCAGCGGGCTCTCGTTCGTCCGCTTCGGCGCAACCATGGCGCTGCCCTGGTTGGCGGCGATCGCGGTGGAGTGGCTGGTGCTGCGGCGGTTCTTTGCCGTGGATCTCGTCGGACACGCCGAACCCGTCTCCGACACTCGCGGCCCGGTTCCCGTGTTCGCGTGTGTGGTCGTGGTGCTCACGCTCCTCGGCTTCTTCGTGACCTCCCTCTTTCACGTCGCCCCTGCGTTCGCCGCACTCGGTGGCGCCGTCACCCTCGCCGTACCGGCGCTGGTGAACCGGCGCGCCACCGTCCGCGACATCGGCCTGGCACTCGAGGTGCCCTTTCTCGCCTTCGTGCTGGCTCTCGGGCTCATCGTGAAAGCCGTCTCGGTCCATGGGCTCGGCACGCTCGTGACCCACCTCATGCCGGGGGGAACGTCGCTCGGCGCGCTCCTGCTGATCGCGGTCATCGCAGCCGTGCTCGCCAATCTCATCAACAATCTGCCGGCGGTGCTCCTCCTCCTCCCGGCGGCGTCCGTCGCCGGTCCCGGCGCGGTGCTCGCGGTGCTCATCGGTGTCAACACCGGGCCCAATCTGACCTACGTCGGCTCGCTCGCCACCCTGCTCTGGCGGCGCGTCCTCCGGCAGCGCGGAGAGGAGCTGCCCCTCTCGGAGTTCGTGCGCCTGGGCGCCCTCACGGTGCCACTCGTGCTGGTCACCGCGACCGTCGCCCTCTGGGTTTCCCTGCGATTGATGGGATGATGCCAGCCATGCGGATCGTCATCTGGGTGGTCGAGGGGACGTGGCAGGGATGCATCGACGCAGCCAGCCACAGCCTTCCCGCAGGAGCCCAGGTCGCCCTCCTCCACGTCACCCCGTCCGATGTCGCCGAGGTTGCCGGCGCGGCCACCACGGGGCTGCTCGGCCGGGCATTTGCCGGACGCCGACCCGCCCGCTCCTTCCAGGACGTCGCCGACGCGGCCGCCTCCGAGTTGCTCGCCGCCGCTGCGGCGCGGCTGGGGCGTCAGGACGCCGCGCTGCTCCGCCGTCGGGGACGCGTCGAGCGCGAGGTCATTCGAGCAGTCGCCGAGAACGTTGACCTGCTGGTGGTGGCCCGCGACGGCGACCACTCGCGTCTGGGCCCCCACAGCCTGGGCCCGACCACCCGGTTCGTCGTCGACCACGCCCCATGTGCCGTGCTGCTGGTATGGCCCGACGAGCCGCCAGGTATCGAATCGATACCGCCGCCCCCTCCGCCCGGACACCACCCCCCGCCACGCCGCGACTGAGCGGTTGAGGAGGAGTTCGTCAGCGAGGACGCCCGTCTGGCAGTGACGCAGGGGCAGCAGTTGATGACCGCCGTGACCCGGGGTCGAGGTACCGCACCAGCCCCTCGACGATCAGCCGGTGATCCTCAGCCTGGGGCAGCCCGGACACGGAGACTGCCCCGACGACCGGACCGTCAGGGCTCAGGCGCACCGGAAACGACCCTCCGTGCGCGGCGTAGCGGTCCGGGTCGAGCCGCGACGCCTCCTCGAAGGTCGTGCCCTGAACCCGAAAGCGCTCCCCCACCAGGTAGGAGCTCTCCGCGTAGCGCGCGACGACACCCCGCTTGCGGTCGATCCAGGCGTCGTTGTCCGCGGTCGAGCCGGGCAGCGCGCAGTGGAACAGCTGCTGGACGCCGCAGCGGATGTCGATGGCGACCGGTGCGTGCCGCTCGCGGGCGAGCTCGACCAGAAGCGACCCGAGACGCCAGGCATCGTCGTAGTCGAAGCTCGGGAAGACGAGCCGGCGCTCCTGCTCCTCGAGGGAGGCGACCAACTCGCCCGAACCTGGAGATGCCATCAGCCTCCCCCGCTGTCGAGTCGGACGGTGCGTCCCTCCCGGGACGGAGCGCGCGACGGGCTGCCGGAACTCAGGTCCACGGATCCACTATAGGTGGGGGATGTCCTCGGTGGTGTCGATGACGTCACCATACGAGGGTTGGACCAGTGCCAAAGCCATCCGACACCGCGGCGGCGCCAGCCCCCATGCAGCCGCACAAGGGTGCAGTCAGCGAGCCGGTGGCCGCGCAGCCGGATCCGGATCCAGCTCCTGCTCCCGTTTCTCCTCCTGGTCCTGATGTCCTGCGGCCAGGGCTCGTCCCTCCGCACCTCCGCGGATGCGCCATCAGCGACGGCGAACGCGCCGACCCCCCAAGTCAAGGCGACGCCAACTCCGAGCCCCACGCCGGCACCGACGCCGACGCCGAGCACGACGGTCAAGCTCCCCGTCCAGGTCGAGCTCGAACCCAATGACTATGCACATCGGAACTACTGTGCCGAAGGTGCGATCGCGGTCCTCCTCTCGACCTGGACCACCGCACTGCCCTCGCTCGATGCCATCGGCGTCACGGCCCATGTCATCGAGTCCTATGGGACCACTGGAGACAACGCGGTGGGGGCCATCAACACATACCTGCAGCAGATCACAGGGACGACGAACTACGCGTACACCGGAACCCACGTCACGTCACTGCCGGTTTTCGAATCCCAGCTTGAGACGGACCTATCGGGGATGGGGCGCTTCACCACCGCGGGTCACGGAAGCCCCGTGCTCGTGCACGTCATGACCGCCACCCTTCCAGGATGGGGCGGGTATCAAGCTCAGCACATGATCTCGGTCTTCGGGTACAGCTTCGCGGCGGGTACGCCCGCCGGCGACACCGTCACCTATGTGGAGAGCGCAGGCTCCGTCGCCGGATACAACGGCCCTCAGGTGGAGACCATCTCACTGGCCGCGCTCTGGACTGCGATGCAGAACTACAACACGGACATCACGACCGATCTCGTGACCGTGATCTCCTGAATGCCCCTGAGGCCAGCTTCCCTCACACTCATCTGGCCCAGTGTTGGGGAAGGACGCTTGACGGCCGGAACCCCTGGGTTGGCCACTCGCCGCGGAACGACCTGCCCGGCGATCCTCGAGGCCGTCCCGCGCCAGTCGCCGACCTAGCCGCAGACCCTCTCCACCACCCTCAGCACATTTCCCCATGTGAGCTTGCCCAGCTCTGCCTGGGCCCAGCCGCGCCCGGCGAGCTCGGCAAGGAGCCGAGGATATCCCGTCACATCCTCCAGGCCCCGAGGCAGGGCGTCGGTGCCGTCGAAGTCCCCACCGAGCCCAACGTGATCCAGGCCGGCGACCTTGCGCACGTGCTCGACGTGGTCGGCCACCTCCGACAGAGTCGCCGCCGGCTGCGGATGCTCGAGCTCGAAGGCGGAGAGGAAGCGGGCCCGCTCGCCGAGGTCCTCGGGGTCCAGCCCCCGGTCCTCCATCGTCCGCTGGGCCATCTCGGTCCAGACCCGGCAGGCCTCGGAGACGAAGGGGGGCACGAACGTCACCTGGCAGACCCCGCCATTGTCCCGGAGGCGCCGCAGCACGTCGTCGGGGACGTTACGGGGATGGTCGACCAGCGCCCGACTCGATGAGTGGGAGAAGAGCACCGGTCGTGAGCTCGCGTCCAAAGCTGCGTGCATCGTGGTCGCGGAGACGTGCGAGAGGTCGACGATCATCCCGATGCGGTTCATCTCGGCGACGACCTCCCGGCCGAAGGCGCTCAGCCCCCCGGCTCTGGGCTCGTCGGTCGCGGAGTCCGCCCAGCCGGTGCTGTGGTTATGGGTCAGGGTGAGGTAGCGGACACCCAGCCGGTGCAGGTCGCGCAGGACGGCCAGGGACGACGCGATGCAGTGGCCGCCCTCGGCGCCAAGCAGCGAGGCGATACGGCCGCCGGCCACCGCTCGGCGGCAGTCCTCGGCGTTGGTGGCCAGCACCAGGCGGTCGGGATGGAGAGCGATCATTCGGTGGACCAGGTCCACCTGCTCCAGGGTCACCGCGAGGGCCTCAGCCTCGGGCAGCGTCGAGGGCGCGTAGACCGACCAGAACTGGGCGCCCACTCCGCCCGCGCTCATCCGGTCCAGGTCGGTGTGGGTCCGCCCGGCCAGCGAGGTACCCGGATCCAGGGCCCGGAGGTCACCTCCGGCCAGCCGCCGGATCTCCCACGGAAGGTCGTTGTGGCCGTCGAAGACCGGGGCCTCGGCCAGCACGGCTTGTGCGGCGGCGATCCTCTTGGCTGTCTGCCTCTCGGACGCGCCTGGCTGGTGCATGGACGGATGCTGCCACGCCGCAGCCCTGGCCGGCTCGGTCACCGGGCCGGCCCCTGGCCTGGGGCGCGCCTCACTCGTGTGACAGGACCCAGCACAAAGGGCTGGCCGAGACTGATGCGCAGCCGGGCCGCGGAGGTGGTGACCGACCCAGCGGGCTGCGACATCGTCCTCCTCGCCGCCGAGGATCCAGCTCAGCTGGCCCAGGTCGCGCGCCTGGCCGCGATGCGGCGCTCTGGATCGTCCGCCCGCGGGGCAGCTCCGCCATCAGCGAGAAGGCGACGCTCGCCGCGGGCCTGGAGGCCGGTCTGGTCGACGTCAAGGTGGTCCACTTCTCGGAGACGCACAGCGCCGCCAAGTTCGTCTTCCGGCTACGGGACCGCTGAGCCCGACCTGGCCGCCCGGTCGTCGCGCGCGCCCCATGAGAGGCCAAACAGCAGCGTGATGACCACCGCCATCCCCGCCGAGGCCGCGATCCCGACCACGGCCCCGGTGCCGGCGGGCAGCGGCAGGGTCGGCTCGATCGCCGCGAGCACGATGTCGCCCGCGGCGAGGAGCAGCGGCACCGCCAGCCTCCAGCTGACGACCCGCCCGGGACACCCCAGCCACCAGATGGCAGCGAAGACGTAGGGGTCGAGGAGGTAGTACGGCCAGGAGGTCTTGGCGAGCATCGGGACGCATGCCGCCGCCACCGCCAGCAGGCCGTACACACGCGGCGAGGCCCACCCGCCACGCGGCCGCCAGGCGAGGGCCGCGACGCTCAGCACGAGCGCCGCTCCCATGAAGAGCACGGCATCCCAATGGCGGACGAATGCATCCCACCCTGATCCCAGGAACGCCACCCAGAGCGAGCCGCCGACGATGGGCAGCTCTCCGCGGTAGGTCAGCAGCGAGTAGACGACGCCGGAACGGTTGGCGACCAGGAAGGGGGCGATGACGACCGCAGCCGTGACCACGGCGGCTCCCGCCAGCGCAGCCGCCGACCGGACGCGCCGGTCAAACAGGAGGGCGACGAGCAGGGGGATGAGACAGACGGCGGAGACGCTCTTCGTCATCACTGCCAAGCCCAGGCAGATCCCACCCCACACCGTCCTCCCCCGACCGAGCAACCGCACCCCGAGCAAGATCAGCCAGAGCTCCAACGGCTCCTCGATATGACCGAATCCGACCAGGGCCACCCAGAGCGGCGGTGCCAGGAGAAGGACGGCCGCGATGAGGAGCCGCCCGGTCAGCCGCCCCTGCCCCTGCCCCTGCCCCTTCCCGCCTCGCGCCGTGCCCCGCGCCTCCCGTCTCCTCTCCCGCCCCACCTCGATGGCGAGCACTGCCTCCCGGGCCATGAGCAGAGAGAAGACGGCGAAGACGCCCACGGTCAGGGCGTCGCGCAGCCGCATGCCGTCCTGCCACCCGAGAGCGTTGATGACCGCCACGACCACGCCGAGCGGGAGCAGGCTCACCGGCCCGTTGGCGTTGGGATAGGGGCCGGCGCGGAGCGTGTAGACGAGCAGCGGATGCCCGTGCAGAGCGATCTCCGTCGACGGCCAGAAGAAAACGTCGAGGTCGGTCTTGCTGGTGTCGAAGAGGAGCACCGCAACGGCTGAAGCGACCATGAAGGCGAGCGCCAGCAGGGGGATCGCCGCCCGCCGGAGCGGACCACCCGCCACTGGCGACCGCGGGCGCGGGGGGCGCAGGGGCGGGACCATCACTCAGGCCGTGGTGACAAGCGACGCGAGCGGCTCCGGCTCGCCCGGTTCCACCCGATCTTCCGAAGGCACGTGGCCGGTGCCGACGC
Organism: Candidatus Dormiibacterota bacterium; assembly: GCA_003142035.1. GTDB lineage: Bacteria > Chloroflexota > Dormibacteria > Aeolococcales > Aeolococcaceae > Changshengia. Next base: position 80,395 of record PLOF01000055.1, on the reverse strand, counting down.
TCGGCGCTGGGTGGGCGGCGGGGACCCTCCCGCTGCTGATGAGGAACCAGACCGTGCAGACGACCAGGAGCACGTTGCGGGCACCGATTCCGGCCAGGAACCACCACGAGTACCGCAGCACGGGCGAATACTCCACCGCCACCTGGTACAGCACCGGGAAGATCAGCGCGGTGAGCAGGAAGACGGCCAGCCACCGGTAGCGGAAGCCCTCCACGACGGCGAGCACCGGCGCCACCCAGAGCAGGAACTGGGTGCTCAGCACCCCGGTCGTGCAGAGCAGCACGAGCAGGGTCCCCACGACCGCGTGCCCGGCGTCCATCCGCCCGGTGAGCTGTCTCCACCACACCCAGAGCATCCCCACCACCAGAGCGAGGTCCCCGGCCGCCGAGGCGACGCCGCTCAGGCTGCCGACGAGGTCGTAGGAGACGGAGGCATAGACCGGGTGGGCGGGCACCCCGACCAGCGACCCCAGCCACATCAGGGTGGCCGGCACCGACTCGACCTGGACCGGGCGGTCGACGTTGTACGTGATCGCGCCCAACCCATGGGCCGGATCGATGACGTGACCGAGGGCGAATCCGCCTGCCACGATGACCGCGCAGACGATCACTCCGGCGGCCAGGCCGCGGATCAACACCCCGGTGCCCCTGCCCCGCGCGGCGCGGGCGTGGGCGATGACGGTGACCGGAAGCAGGGCGAGCGGGAAGAGCTTGACCAGGGTGCCGAGACCGATCAGCGGATAGGTGGCGGCGAAGCGGCGCCGCTCGATCAGCCAGAGGCAGCCGAGCGCCATCAGGGCCGGCACGATGTCGTAGCGGAAGAGGAGCGTCGCCGGGCCGGCCGCCAGCGCGTAGGCGCCGTAGGTCCAGGCGCGGGAGGAGCCCTTCCACCGCCGGATGGCGACGAACCCGAGGACGAAGAGGGCCGCCATCCCGAGGGCGAAGCAATCCTGGCCCACCGACGGCGGCCCGATCGCCGCCAGGGCGAAGGGGATGACCGCAAGCGGCGGGTACTCGTGGGGGAGCGACGGATGCGCGAGATGGCCCCAGAAGGCGAGGGCATCGGTGCGGTAGAGCGCCACATCGGCCTGCCGCCAATCGCCGGGCAGCCAGACGCTGACGAGCGCGCCCACGAGATAGAGCGCAAACAGGACGCGCGCGACGCGCAGCCAGGGGACGGATCTCAGCCGGTCGATCGCGGCATGATACCGGCGCCGGGCCCGCCGACCCCGGCTAGCGGTACTCCAGGACCAGCTCGGCCACCTGCACCGCGTTGGTCGCCGCCCCCTTGCGGAGATTGTCGGCGACCACGAAGAGGGCCAGCCCGTGCTCCCGGCTCGGGTCGCGGCGGATGCGGCCGACCTGGACCTCGTCCGAACCGGCCACCTCGCGCGGGGTGGGGTAGCTCTGCGATGCGGGGTCGTCGACGACCCGGATGCCGGCGGCGCCCTCCAGGACGTGCCGGGCCTCGGCGGGAGTGACCTCGCTCTCCAGCTCGATCCAGACCGCGGCGGCGTGGCCGACCGCCACTGGGACCCGCACGGTGGTGATCCCCACCGGCAGCTCGGGGAGGTCGAGCAGCCGGCGGAACTCCTGGACGACCTTGACCTCCTCCTCGGTGTCGTCCCCGTACATCTTCCAGCCACCGGGGACCACGTTGCCGTGGAGGACGTGCGGGTAGACCTTGCGCGAGGGCGCCTGACCCGCGGCATCCTCGCGCGCCTGGGTCTCCAGCTCCTCGCGGAGCGCCCGCCCTCCCCCACTCGCCGCCTGGTAGGTGGAGACGGTGAGGTGGCGGAGGCCAAACGCGCGGTGCAGTGGCGCGAGGGCCACCGACAGCGGGATGGCGACGCAATTGGGGTTGGCGATGATCCCGTGGTGATCGCGCGCCCTCTCGCCGTTGACCTCGGGCACGACCAGGGGGACCTCGGGGTCCATCCGGAAGACGCTCGACTTGTCGACGGCGACGCCGCCCCCGGCGGCGACCAGGGGGGCGTACTCCTTGGAGATCGCCCCGCCGGCGGCGAAGAAGACGATGTCGCAGCCCTCGAGACGCCCCGCGTCCACCGCCGCCACCGTCAGTGCCTCCCCGCGGAAGGTCACCGTCCTGCCCGCGCTGTGCGGGGATGCGAGCGCCCGCAGCTCACGCAGCGGGAACTCGCGGTCCTCGAGGACCTGTAGGACGGTGGAACCGGCGGCTCCGGTGGCACCGACGAGGGCGACGGATGGAGCGGACGACGTCACGCCTGAATTGGGTCTCCTAGATGGCTACGCCGGGCTGCCCGTCCCCGCCTCGCCGGCCTCGGCCTGACCCTTGGCGAGGTCGCGGATGGCCTCGCGGCGGGAGAGGTTGACCCGGCCGCGGTCGTCGATCTCGATGACCTTGACCATGATCTCGTCGCCGACGGCGACCACGTCCTCGACCTTCTCGACCCGGTGCTCGGCGAGGTTGCCGATGCGGACAAGCCCCTCCTTCTTGGGCGCGATCTCCACGAAGGCTCCGAAGCCCATCAGGCGGGAGACCTTGCCCTTGTAGATGCGGCCGATCTCGATGTCGTCGGTGAGGTCGCGGATCATGTCGAGGGCCTGCTGCCGGGATGCCGCGTTGGCGCTGGAGATGAAGACCCGACCGTCGTCCTCGACGTCGATCGAAGCCCCCGTCTCCTCGACGATGCGGCGAATGGTCTTGCCGCCTGGGCCGATGATCTCGCGGATCTTGTCCGGGTTGATCTGGATGGTGTCGATGCGCGGCGCCCACTGGCTCATTTCGGCACGCGGAGCCGCGAGTGCCTCGGCCATCTTGCCGAGGATGTGCAGCCGGCCCACGCGAGCCTGCTCGAGGGCGCGCTCCAGGAGCTCCCACTTGAGGCCCCGGATCTTGATGTCCATCTGCAGGCCGGTGATCCCGGTCGCCGAGCCGGCCACCTTGAAGTCCATGTCGCCGAGCGCGTCCTCCATCCCCTGGATGTCGCTCAGGACCGCTGCGCTGCCGTCCTCGGCGCTGATCAGGCCCATGGCGATGCCCGCCACGGGTGCCTGAAGCGGCACGCCGGCGTCCATCAGGGCGAGCGTCGAGCCGCAGACAGATGCCATCGAGGTCGAGCCGTTGCTGCTCAGGATCTCGGTGACGATCCGCACCACGTAGGGGAACGCCTCGTCGTCGGGCATGACGTTGTGCACCGCCCGCTCGGCCAGAGCTCCGTGACCGATCTCGCGACGGCCCGGGGAGCGCAGCGGCCTCGCCTCGCCCACCGAGAAGGGCGGGAAGTTGTAGTGGTGCATGTAGCGCTTGAACTGCTCGAGTCCGAGCCCGTCCAGCTTCTGCTGGTCCTGGCCGGAGCCGAGGGTGACCACGGAGAGCGCCTGGGTCTCACCGCGGGTGAAGAGCGCGCTGCCGTGGGTGCGGGGCAGGACGCCGACCTTGCACCAGATCTTCCGGATCTCGTCGGTGCGGCGGCCGTCGGGCCGGATGCCCTCGGTCAGGATGGCGGCGCGGACCGCCTTCTTGATCTCCGCGTCGAAGGCGCGCCCGATCTCGGCCCCGCCGGTGGGGAAGCGCTCGGCGAGCTGGCCTGCCACCTCCTGCTTGAGCGCGCCGATCTGACCCTCGCGGGCGGCCTTGTCGGCGTTGCGGGCGGCTGCGGTGGCCTTCCCGGCGACGGCCTCGTGCACCGCCTCGGAGATCTCAGGAGCGATCCCCCACTTGGGGTAGTCCATCGTCGGCTTGGCGCCGAGGCTCTCGCGGATGTGGAGCTGGAACTCGACCAGCCGCTTGATCTCGTCGTGAGCCAGCCGCAGCGCCTCGAGCACGGTGCTCTCGGGGAGCTGACGGGCGCCCGCCTCCACCATGGTGATGGCGTCGGCGGTGCCGGCGACCACCAGGTCGAGCTCGGATTCCTGGAGTTGCTGCAGGGTCGGGTTCAGGATGAACTTGCCGTCCAGCATGCCGACCCGCACGCAGCCGACCGGTCCCGCGTGGGGGATGTCGCTGATCTGCAGGGCGAGCGAGGCACCGGTCACCGCCAGGGTGGTCGGGTCCTGCTCCTGGTCGGCCGAGACGACGGTGGCGACCAGCTGGACGTCATTGCGGAAGTCCTTGGGAAAGAGCGGCCGCATCGGGCGGTCGATCATTCGGCAGGCGATGATGGCCGCCTCGGTGGGCCTCCCCTCACGGCGGGGGAAGCTGCCCGGGATGCGCCCGGCGGCGTACAGCTTCTCCTCGTAGTCGCAGGTGAGCGGGAAGAAGTCGATGCCCTCGCGCGGTGCCTTGCTCGCCACTGCGGTGACGAGCACCACGGTGTCGCGGCAGCGGATGAAGAGGGCGCCGTTGGCCTGCTCGGCGATATGCCCCGTCTCGACGGTGAGGGTCTGGCCAGCGTAGTCGGTGGTGAAGGTCTTGGGTTCTTGATCAGCCATGTGTGCTCCGGAGGTGGCCACTGCCCTGACTGCTGGCGGTGGTGTCCGAAGGCGAGGCTGTTGGAGGCTGCGGGCCGCGTCATGGGGTCGCGCCGCGCAGCGGCTGCGTCACCCTGGCGCGCAGTCCCCAACGTCTCGCCGGCTCGTTTCGATCGCCGTGCGTTGTGGAAGTGGCCGTTGATGAATACGGATGAGCCGGGTGGCTCAGGGAAGGTGCGGAACTGCCCTCCTGTCGGGTGGGGTCATGAACTGCCAGGTTGCCACGTCAGCACGCGCCACGTTGGCGTGGGAGCCGCCGGCACCGGCGGGGGGAAGGGCGCTCTGGTCTCGACTGGGCCCGGATCGCGGTGACAGGAGGGTCACTTATCGCCGGAGCCCGAGGCGGGCGATGATGGCGCGATACCGCTCCACGTCGGTGCGGGAGAGGTACTCGAGCAGACGACGGCGCCGCCCGACCATCTTGAGCAGCCCGCGCCGCGAGGCGTGATCCTTGGTGTGCTCGCGCAGGTGCTCGGTGAGGCCGGTGATGCGCTCACTGAGGACCGCGATCTGCACTTCGGGCGACCCGGTGTCGGTGTCGTGACGCCGGTGCTCGGCGATGATGTCGGTCTTGGTGCGAAGCTCAGGCAAGGGGTGGTCTCTCCAGTGGGCCCGGGTGGGCCAGTCGCCGGACCGAGAGCGGGGCTCGGAGAGCGGGCGCGCCCGTCCCTGGGCCGGGCCCTCTGTCGGTCGGCGTCAGCATACCAGGGCCGGGGCCGCGAAGCGGAGCGCCTGCGGCAGGACCGTGATCTCGGCGGGGGCGCTCCCCACCTGCTCCCCGTCCACGTCGAAGCGCGGCGGGCTCTCGCCTTCGGCGGCGGCGATGCCGATCGAGCGCGCCCGGCGGGAGGAGATGGTCGCGAGACCGAGGTGGGTGCCCCGAAAGAGGCGAGGGACGGACAGGAGGGCCCCGAAACGGGAGATGTCTCCCACCACGACCACGTCCAGCAGCCCGTCCGCCGGATCGGCACCGGGGGCGATGCGCATCCCGCCACCGAAGCATCGGCCGTTGGCGACCACCACCTGCTGCACACGCGCCCGCGAGGTCACCCCGTCGATGGTGAGGAGCACGTCGCGGTTGCGGAACCTGACCAGCTCGGTGACCGAGACACCCAGGAAGACGGCGCTGCCGCGCAAGCCGGCGCGCTTCTGGCCGCTGCGATTGATCCTGGTGACCACCTCGCCGCCCAACCCGCAGTCGGCCACGTTGGCGAAGAGCCGCTGGCTGCCATCGGCGAAGACGATCCTGCCGACGTCGATGCTCCGGGTAGTCCCGCCGGCCAGGAGGCGGGCGGCGGCGCGGGGGTCGGTGGGCAAGCCGAGGGTCCGCCGGACGTCGCTGCCGGTGCCGCTCGGGATCAGCCCCACGGTGAGGCCGCCGGCGAGCGGGGTGCCCCCCTCGTCGAAGCAGCCGTTGACCACCTCGTTGAGGGTGCCGTCGCCGCCCACGGCGACCACCCGGCGCACGGATGCCGTCCCCGTGATCTCCCGGCGAGTCACGGCGGTGGCGTCCCCGCGGCTCGTGGTGAGGTGGGCGTGGATGTCGATGCCCGCCTCGCGGAGCGCCGTCCGGATCTGGGGCCAGCGCCGCATGGTCTGGCCGCCGGCGCTCACCGGGTTGACCACCACCAGGGTGGAGGTGTTGACGGTCACGAGATCAGGGCGTGGGCCCGGACCGTATCCCGGTACCAGGCGAAGCTGGACTTGGGGATGCGGGCGCCGGTCGGGTAGTCGACCCAGGTGAGCCCGAAACGCTTCGAGTAGCCCCACGACCACTCGAAGTTGTCGAGCAGCGACCAGACGAAGTAGCCGCGCACATCGACGCCGGCGTCGAGGGCGTCGAGGACGGCGCCGAGATGGCCTCTGAGGTAAGCAATGCGCTCGGGGTCGTGGACCTCGCCGTCGGGCGTCACGTAGTCGTCGTTCGACATGCCGTTCTCAAGGACGTAGAGGGGACGGTCGCCATAGTCGTCGCGGACCCGGAGGAGCAGCTCGGTGAGCGCCGCCGGCTCGATCTCCCACCCCATGGTGGTGCGGGCCACGGCGGGCCGGTGGACCTCCACGCTTCCGAGGTCGAGGCTGAGCGCGTTGGCCGGCGGAGAGGCGGGCACCCAGTACCCGGCCGCCCGCGCCTCGGCCATCCGGGTGCTGGCGCAGAACGTCAGGGGCGAGTAGAAGTTGACCCCGAGGAAGTCGGTCGGCTCGGCGATGACCCGGAGGTCGCCGTCCTGCACCACCGAGAAGCCCGGCCGGCGGTCCGCGTAGTGGGCCAGCATGTCGGCGGGGTACTCGCCGCGGAGCAGCGGGTCGAGGAAGAGCCGGTTGAGGTTGCCGTCGGCCAGGCGAGCCGCGGCCAGATCATCCTCGTGGTCGGTGGCCGGCCGGGTCGGCTGGAGGTTGAGGTCGATCCCCACCTGGGCGCCGGGGACAGCCGCCTGGATGGCCTGGACCGCCCGGCCGTGGGCGAGCAGCAGGTGGTGGTTCGCGGCCGCGGCCAGCCCGACGTCCTGGAGCCCGGGGGCGTGCTCGCCCTTGGCGTATCCGAGCCAGGAGGCGCACCAGGGCTCGTTGTGGGTGACCCACATGCGCGCCTGACCTCCGAGCGCCTCGGCGACGATGCCGGCGTAGTCGGCGAAGCGACCGGCGGTGTCACGCACCGTCCAGCCACCGGCGTCCTCGAGGGGCTGGGGGAGGTCCCAGTGGAAGAGCGTGACGAACGGTGTGACCCCACGGCGGAGCAGCCCCTCCACGAGCCGGCGGTAGAAGTCCAGTCCCCGCTGGTCGGCGGGCCCGCTGCCGGTGGGCTGGACCCGGGGCCAGGCCACCGAGAAACAGTAGGCGGGAGCCCCCAGGCTGGCGATCAGGTCCAGGTCCCCGTCCAGGTGGCGGTAGTGGTCGGAGCTGACGTCCGCGGTGTCGCCGTGATGGGTGGCGCCCGGGGTGTGGGTGAAGGTGTCCCAGATCGAGGTGCCCCGGCCGCCGGCGTGGACCGATCCCTCCACCTGGTGGGCGGAGGTCTTGGTCCCGAAGAGGAAGCCCTCGGGAAAGCTGCGGGGTCGCGGGTCGGCGGGCACGCTGTACATCTCCGGGCGAGGAAGGGCGGTCGCGGCATTGTCCTCCGTGAGCGGCGCCGGTCGATGGCCCGGGCGGCCCGGCGGGCTCCGGCGAGGCACGGCCCGCGGCCGCCATCCCGTCACGGGCTCGGGAACGGCGTACGGGCGTGTGCTATGGTCGCCGCCGCGGGAACGAACGGAGCAGGAGCGCCCTGGTGGTGGACCCGGTGAACGTGCGGCTGGCGGAGAGCGACTACGGCTACTTCGACCCTGCCGCCGCCGAGTTCGTGATCACCCGGCCCGACACCCCCACCCCCTGGATCAACTACCTGGGCGAGGGTCGCTACGGCGGGATCGTCTCCAACACCGGCGGCGGATTCTCCTTTGACCGCGACCCGCGCAACCGGCGGGTGAGCCGCTACCGCTACAACGCCGTCCCCGCCGACCAGCCGGGACGCTACGTCTACGTCAGGCGCCAGGACACCGGGGAGTTCTGGGGCGCGACCTGGCAGCCCGTGCGGGGCGAGCTCGACGAGTACGAGTGCCGTCACGGGGCCGGCTACACCCGGATCACCACCCGGCGCAGCGGGGTCCGGGCCGAGACCCTCTACTTCGTGCCGCCGAGCGGGCCGGACGATCCGTGCCCGGTCGAGCTCTGGGAGCTGCGGCTGACCAACACGGGTGACCGGCCGGTGGTGCTGCGGACCTTCAGCTACGTGGAGCTGAGCTTCGCCGACGCCATGGGTGACCTCCACAACCTGGATTGGACCGGTCACGTGGTCAGCGCCCGGTACGACCCGGCGCTCCGCGCCATCGTGGCGACGACGCGCTTCCGCCCCACCACCACCTTCTTCGCCTCGGACCGTCCGCCGGTCGGGCACGACTGCAGCCGGGAGGCGTTCGTGGGCCGCTACCAGGGGCTGGAGAGCCCCGCTGCCGTCGAGGCGGGCTCCCCCACCGGCAGCGTCTCACCCCGGGGCAACGCGGTCGGGTCGCTCTGCCACGAGGTCTCGCTCGAGCCCGGCGAGAGCGCGCGGATCGTCCACATCCTGGGGATCACCGACAGGCCGGAGACCATCCCAGCCGCGGTGGCGCGCTGGTCGGACGCCACCGCGGTGAGCCGCGCCTTCGCGGCGCTCCGGGCGGACTGGGAGAGGTACCTGGGCAGCTTCACGGTGCACACCCCCGACCCGGACACCGACGCGATGCTCAACCTCTGGAACCCCGTCCAGTGCCGCACCACGCTGTACTGGTCGCGCTTCGTCTCCGGATATGAGACGGGCCTGGGGCGGGGCATGGGGACGCGCGACAGCGCCCAGGACACCCTGGCCACCTCCCACGTCGAGCCGGACCTCGCCGAGGCTCGACTGGAGCAGCTCTGGCAGCTCCAGTTCGCCGACGGGCATACGTGGCACCAGTTCCTCCCGCTCACTGGCGAGGGAGGGCCGGGGCTCGCCGCCGAGCATCCCGAGTGGCCTCAGTGGTTCAGCGACGACCACCTCTGGCTGGTCATCGCCACCTGCGCCTACCTGCGCGAGACCGGCGACTGCGACATGCTCCACCGGCTGGTGCCGTACCAGCCCGGGCCGGACGGTCTGGCCCCGGACGACGTGGACGACACGGTCTGGGGGCACATCACGGCGGCGATCGACTTCGTCCTGGCTCACCGCGGGCCCCACGGGCTGCCCCGTAGCGGCTACGCCGACTGGGACGACACCCTGAACATCGACCACGGCTCGGGGCTGGCCGAGAGCGTCTGGTGCGCCATGCAATTCTGCCGCGCCACCCTCGACCTGGCTGCGCTGTGCGATCACCTCCATCGCTCCGAGGAGGCGGCCCATTTCCGCCGCCTTCACGCCGAGATGGCCGCCGCGGTCGACGCCTCCGCCTGGGACGGCGCCTGGTACGGGCGGGCCTTCGACGACGAGGGCCGGCCGATCGGGGTGGCCTCCGAAGTGCACCACCGGATCAACCTCATCCCCCAGAGCTGGTCGGTGATCGGCGAGGTCACCTCTCCGGAGCGTGCCGAGATCGCCATGCGGTCGGCGCACGACCTCCTCGACACCCCCTATGGCCTGAGCACGCTCTGGCCGCCGTACGACGGCGGCGATCCCCGGGTCAACGGCACCGCCACCTACCCACCCGGGGCCAAGGAGAATGGCGGCATCTTCTGCCACGCCGCCGCCTGGTCCATCATCGCGGCCGCCCAGCTCGGCGACGGGGACCGCGCCTACGAGTACTACCGGCAGCTGCTGCCGCTCGCCCGCGCCGACGTCGAGCTGGCCGCGGTCGAGCCCTACGTGTACTGCCAGAACATCTGCGGTCCGGCGCATCCCCAGTACGGCCTGGGGAGGAACGCCTGGCTGACCGGGGCCGCCGCCTGGGCCTACGTCGCCGCCACCCAGTGGATCCTCGGCATCCGCCCCACCCACCGCGGGCTCAAGGTGGCGCCCGTGCTCCCCTCCGCCTGGCCGGGATACACCGCGCGGCGCCTCTTCCGCGACACCTGGTACGAGATCACGGTCCACCGCGAGGGGCCGGGCAACGACGTGGCTCTCACCGTGGACGGCGTGGCGGTGGACGGCGACGTGGTGACGCGCCCACCACTCGGGACCGAGCGCGTGGTCGTGGAGGTCGTGCTCTCGTAGGGTTGGGCAGAGAGATGGCTGCCGCGGATGCGCGAGATCTGCCGGCACGTCGCTCCAACGGTGCCCCTCCCCGCGCCTCTGGGCTACAACCCCTCGGGCGGCTCCGCGCCGCCCAGCAGCCGCCGCGTCTCCGCGACGTCGAGGCGCATCTGGGCGATGAGCGCGGCCTCGTCCGGGTACCACCGTTCCTCACGCAGCCGGTGGACGAAGGCCAGGCGCAGCCGCTCGCCGTAGAGGTCTCCCTCGTAGTCGAGCACGTGGGTTTCGACGGTGAGGCGGTCGCCGCCGAAGGTGGGCCGGTAGCCAATGCTCGAAGCGGCCGGGAGCCACGCCCCCCGGGCGCGGACCCAGGTGCTGTAGATGCCCATCTCGGGCAGGCACTTGCCGGGCTCGACCCCCACGTTGGCGGTCGGGAAGCCGAGCCTCCACCCCACCCGGTCGCCGTGCTCCACGGTGCCATCCAGGAAGTAGGGGTGGCCGAGCAGGTGCGCGGCGGCCTCGACATCCCCCGAGACCAGCGCCGAGCGCACCCGGGTGGAGGAGATGGTCACGCCGCCGTCGGTCACCGGGTCCACGGTCTCCACCGTGAAACCGTGCTCGGCCCCGAAGCCGCGGAGGAACTCGACATTCCCACGGCGGTGGCGCCCCAGGGCGAAGCCGGCCCCGACCACGAGGTGGCGGAGATCGAAGCGGTCGAGCAGCCGTTCGCAGAAGCGCTCGGCGCTCCACTGGCTCACCTCGCGGGTGAAATTGATCACCACCACGCGGTCGATGCCCGCGGCGATGAGCCGCTCACGTTTCTCGTCGAGGGTGGTCAGCTCGGGCGGGACGTTGCCGGGGTCGAGCACGGCGCTGGGGTGGGGTTCGAAGGTGACCGCCACGGCGATGCCGCCGATCTCGCGGGCCACTGCCACGGTGCGCGCCAGCAGCCGCTCGTGGCCGCGGTGAACGCCGTCGAAAACCCCGATGGTGCAGGCCGCGGGAGGCGGCGAGGCTCCGCGCTCCGGGCCGAGGGAGTGCTCAAGGGTCATCGACATCGGTTCATCCCCCGCATCGCAGCTCCCGGTCAGCCGGCCATGACCTTCGTGGGCTGGAAGCGGAAGCCGGTGACCTCCCCGATGGCGACCAGATCGCCGGAGGGGGAATGGGCCCGGGTCTCCCCCTGGGGAAGTCCAGCCCCCACCCGGGGCAGGAAAACCGCCTGGCCGTTGCGCACCAGGGCCATCGCCGGCGGCCCGAGGAAGACCTGAGGCAGGAAGCTGACCGCCACCCAGGGAGGGAGGAGCGCCGTGGTCGGGTCGTCCAGGGCGGCGAGCTCCTCGATGGTGTGGGCGTCGGCGATCTCCAGAGAGCCGTACCGCGTGCGCTCCAGCCAGCTGAGCAGACCGCCGACCCCCAGCGCGTCGCCGAGGTCGCTGGCCAGGACCCGCATGAAGGTCCCCTTGCCGCACTCGACCTCGAGGTCCGCCTCGGCCACACTGCCGGGTCGGAAGTCGGTCAGCTCGGCGCTCACGATCAGAGCGGTGCGAGGCTGGCGCTCGACCTGCTCCCCGCGCCGGGCCAGATCGTAGAGGTGCTCGCCCTCGTGCCGGACCGCGGAGTGCATCGGCGGGATCTGGGTGATCTCCCCGACGAAGGGCAGGAGCGCCGTCCGCACCTGCTCGGCGTCCAGCCCTCCGGCGTCGCCGCCGGGGGTGACGGTGCCCTCGGTGTCGAGGGTCTCGGAGCGCTCGCCGAGCCGGACCGTGCAGCGGTAGGTCTTGGTCTGACGGTGGAAGTGGTCGATGAGCCGGGTGGCGCCGCCCAGGCAGATGGGGAGCAGCCCCTGTGCCATCGGGTCGAGCGTGCCGGCGTGGCCGACCCGCCGCTCACCGTAGATCCGGCGGACCTGTCGGATGCAGTCGAAGGAGGTCTGGCCCATCTGCTTGTTGAGGGCCAGGACGGCGCTGATCGCGCCCCGGCGGGGCGGGGCTGTGGGGAAGGCTTCCACGGCTAGCTGGACGGGCCCAGCAGAGCCCGCGCGACGTCCAGGACCCGCTTGCGGGCCGTCCCCAACGGCTCGCGCAGCTCGGCGCCGGCGGCGCGCCGGTGACCGCCGCCGCCGAAGGGGGTGCACACCTGGGTGGCGTCGATCTCGTCGCGACTGCGGACCGAGATCTTGGTGAGATGGGGGCCTGCCTGCTTGAAGAGGACGGCGATCTTCATCGGTCCCACGGTCTGGAGCTGGTCGATCACCCCCTCCGCCTCCTGCAGGGTGGTCCCGGTCTCCTCCAGCATGGCCGAGGTGATCTCCGACCAGATCAGGCGGCCGTCGCTCTCGGTCTTGCTGCGGGCCACGGCCATGCCCTCGAGACGGAGCTGGGCGACGGTGCGCGACTTGTAGCTCTTGAGCGCTATCCAGCCGGCGTTCGCGCCCAGCCCCACGAGGTCGGCGCCGAGCCGGAGGGCGGCCTCGGTGGTGTTCTCGTGGCGGAAGCCCCCGGTGTCGGTGAGGAGGGCGGCGTAGAGGTTCGTGGCCGTCTCCGGTGAGATGGGACAGCCCATCGCCTGGAGCAGACGGTAGACGACCTGGCCGGTGGCGCTCGCCACGGTGTCGACGACGTTGATCTCCCCGAAGCCGTCATTGCTCGCGTGATGGTCGACGTTGATCACGTGGGCGACGCTCTCGACCAGGGCTGCCCTGTCTCCAAAGCGGTGGACAGTGGCGCAATCGAAGGTGAAGAGGAGGTCGAGGGGAGGGGGCTCGTCGATGATCGTGTCGTACCCGGGGAGGTAGGCGAGGGCGTGGGGAAGCGGCCTGGGCACCACCGTGTGCACGCTCTTGCCCATCTCGCGGAGCGCCTCGGCGAAGGCGAGGGCCGAACCCAGGCTGTCGGCGTCGGCGTCCTTGTGGGCGAGGCAGCCGATCTCGCGCGCCTCGTCGATGAGGCGCTGAATGTCGCTCGCGGCGTCGGCGACCTCCCGAAATCGGCGCTCGGACACCTTCACGAGGGCTCCTCGCCGGGGGCGGCATCAGAGGCGGCGTCGGCGACGACGGTGGGCTCCAGCTCGCGCAGCAGGCTGCTCATCCTCACCGAGTAGGCGATCGACTCGTCGAGCTGGAACTGGAGGTGTGGTGGGCTCTTCAGGTTCTCGAGCCGGTGGCCGAGCTGGGCGCGGAGGTAGCCCTCGGCATGACGCATGGCATCCACCACGGCGTGGCGCTCGGCATCCTCCCCGACCGCTGAGATCATCACGGTGGCGATGCGCAGGTCCGGAGCGATGCGTACCCGCGACACCGAGGCGAGGTGAACCCGCGGGTCCTTCATCTCGGTGAGCATCAGCGATGAGAGCTCCTGGCGGAGCTGCTCGGCGATCCGTTCGGGCCGTGGCGGCCGGGACGACGGGCTGAGCACGGGCTGGAATCGGGACGCGCCCGGATCGCCGGGGCGACCTCTGCTCTTGGCGTGAGGCATGAACGCCGGCACGGTCAGATGTTCTGCTGCTCGGTGACGTGCGCCTCGAGGACGTCGCCCTCAGCGAAGTCGGCGAAGCCGTCAAGGGTGATACCGCACTCATAGCCGCGGGCAACCTCGCGCACGTCGTCCCTGAACCGCTTGAGGGCGTCGATCTTGCCGCTGCCGACCTCCCGGCCGTCGCGGCGCACGGTGCAGGTGGCGGCGCGGGTGATCTTGCCGTCCACCACCTGGCAGCCGGCGATCGCCGGGCGACCGTCGACGGTGAAGACCTTGCGGACCTCGGCGCGGCCCTGGTAGACCTCGATGAAGGAGGGCTCGTACATTCCCCGGATCGACTTCATGATGTCGTCGGTGACCTGGTAGACGACGTCGTAGAAGCGGACGTCGACGCCGAGCTCCTCGGCCGCGGCCTTGGCGCGGTCGTCGGGGTGCACGTTGAAGCCGATGACGATGGCCCCGGACACGGCGGCGAGGTTGACGTCCGCCTCCCCCACCGCACCGACCCCCTCACCGACGATCTTGATGGTGACGTTGGGATCCTCGAGCTTGGTCACCTGGCTGCGGAGCGCCTCCAGCGAGCCGTTGGCCTCGGCCTTGAGAACGAGGGTCATGGTCTTGGTCTCGCCCTGCACGGCGGCGAAGTCCGAGAGGGTGATCCGGCGAACCGGCTGGGCCACCTTTGCCCGCTGCTCATTGGTGCGCAACTCGGACAGCGCCCGCGCCGCCTTCTCGGTCTCCATCACCTGGAGCACGTCGCCGGCGGTGGCGACGTCGGTGAGTCCGCTGATCAGGACCGGCTTGCTGGGGCCCGCCTCCTTGACCCGGTGACCGGCGTCGTCGGTGAGCGCCCTGATCTTGCCGTAGACCCGGCCGACCACCACGTTGTCGCCGATCCGGAGGGTACCGTTCTGGACCAGGACGGTGGCCACCGGCCCCCTCCCCCGCTCCAGCTCGGAGTCGATGACGGTGCCGACCGCAAGCCGGTCGGGGTTTGCCCGGGGCGGGCTCACCACATCGCTCACCAGCAGGATGGTGTCGAGGAGGTCCTCGATGCCCTGCCCGGTGACCGCGCTGGTCGGCACCATGGGCACCTCGCCGCCATAGCTCTCGGGGACGACCTGGCGCTCGGCGAGCTGCTGGAGGACGCGGTCCGGGTTGGCTCCGTCCTTGTCCGACTTGTTGATGGCGACGACCAGCGGCACCCCGGCGCTCCGGATGTGGTGGATCGCCTCCTCGGTCTGGGGCATCACGCCGTCGTCGGCGGCGACCACCAGGATCGCGATGTCGGTGACGTCCGCTCCGCGCGCCCGCATGGCGCTGAAGGCCTCATGGCCCGGGGTGTCGATGAAGGTGATCAACCGGCCCTGGCGCTCCACCTGATAGGCGCCGATCCGCTGGGTGATGCCTCCCGCCTCGCCCGCGGCCACGCTGGTGGCCCGGATCTTGTCGAGGATCGAGGTCTTGCCGTGGTCGACGTGCCCGAGGACGGCGACCACCGGCGGGCGAGGCACCAGCTTGGCCGGGTCCTCGCCGGAGAGGTCGAGGAGGGGGTGGCGCGGCCGCAGCGTGGTCCCGGTGGTGGCCGGAGCCGCCGCCTCCTTGGCGAGGGCCTCCTCCGACTCCGCCTCGAAGCCGAAGTTGTCGGCGGCCAGGGCGGCCGTGTCGAAGTCGACCGACTGGTTGAGGGCGGCCATGACCCCGTTCTGCATCAGGTAGGTGATCACCTGGGCACCGGGTACGCCGAGCCGCTCGGCCAGCTCCTTGACGGTGACGCTGGCCGGCAGTCTGATCTTCTTCATGGTGGCGACGGTGATTCCTCCTCGGCGAGCTCGCTGAGCTGATGGCCCAGCGCCTCGGGATCGATAACATTCTCCCCCACCCGCAGGGATCGGCTCAGACTGCGGCGCCGCAGGGCGACCCGCAGGCAGTCCATGCCCGAATCCCGGCAGAGATAGGCGCCGCGTCCGGGCGCGCGGGCGGGGATGTCCAGGATAACCGCTCCCGATGCCCCTGCGACCAGACGGACCAGTTCAGGGCGTGGGCGACGGTGATGGCACCCCACACAGGTGCGCAGCGGGGCTCTCTCTGCCGCGTTCGCCTCGTCCGCACTCTCCGGCGGGCTCACGACGGCTCCTCCGCGGTCGCTTCCGCGGCGGGCTCCACGGCCGTGATGTCGATCCGCCACCCCGTGAGGCGAGCGGCGAGACGGGCGTTCTCCCCTCCCCGGCCGATGGCGAGGGAGAGCTTGGCGGGGTCGACGGTCACGTGGGCGGTCCGGCTCTCCACGTCCAGCTCGACTCCCACCACCGGCGCCGGGATCAGCGCGTTGGCCACGTAGCGGGCAGGATCGGGGTCGAAGCGAACAACCTGCAGCTGCTCGGCGCCGAGCTGAGAGGTGATGGCGCGATGCCGGATGCCGTGAGGCCCGATGCAGGCCCCCTGGGGGTCGATGTCGGGATCGATCGCCTCCACCGCCACCTTGGTACGGCGGCCGGCCTCGCGGGCGATGGCGCGGATGGTGATCTGCCCGCGTCCCAGCTCGGGCACCTCCTGCTCGAGGAGCAGCCGGACCAGCTGGGGATGGGAACGGGAGGCGACCACCACCGCATCCCGGGCGCGCCGCCGGCCCTCGAGGATGACCACCTTGAGGTGCTGGCGTGGCGCGAGCTCCTCGCCCATCGACTGCTCCTCGGGAGGCAGGACCACCGTCGTCTCCCCGGCCCGGAGGTACCAGCTGCCGCCCGCCGGACTCTCGACGATGGCATCGATCAGCTCGCCGCGGTGGGTGGTGGCCTCGCTGATGACCCGATCCGCCCCGGCGTTGCGGACCCGGTCCAGGACCGCGCCGCGGACGGCTTGGGCAGCCTGGCGGGCGGCGTCGCCGGTGAGCGGCGCCATCACCGTCTCCCCGCCCGCGGGATCGGGACGGAGCACATCGTGGACGCCCTGGCGGAAGTCGACCCGGGCGGTGAGCCCGGGGTCGTCGACGACCAGCCGCCGGTAGGTGTCGACGATGGCCCGCCCGACGATGTCGGTCAGCTCGTCCTCGCTGATACCGGCGCTGGCGGCGAGCTCGGCGACCGCCTCCAGGATCTCGCCATCACCGGGACGGGCGGCGGGCGGGCGGCCTCGACCCGGCATCAGATGTCCACCGCGGTGCGCGCCGAGAGGATGTCCGCCGCCTCGATGGTCAGGGGCTGAGGCCGGCCTCGCGCGGTGCGGGCCTCGACCTCCACGGTGGGGCCGCCGGCCGCGATCAGCCGGCCCTCCACGATGCGCTCGGCGTCGCCGCTCCGGACCCGGAGGTGCACGCGCCGGCCGAGAGCGGCTCGCCACTCCTCGTCGGTGCGGATCGGACGCTCCGCCCCCGGGGAGGAGACCTCCAGCGAGTAGCGCGTCTCAATGGGATCGTAGGCGTCGAGGATGGCACTGGCGGTGAGCGACGCCCGCTCGCAGTCGTCGAGGCCGACACCGCCGGGTCGGTCGACCACCAGGCGGAGCACGCTGCCCGGGCCGCTTCCCTTCCACTGCACCTCGACCAGCTCGACCCCGGACTGCTGGAGAGCGGGCCGGAGCAGGTCGGCGAGGGCGGCGACGTCGGGACGGCTCATCGACACGGGTGGGACGATCGTATCCGGTGGGGGCACCCAGCGAGCGTGACGGGGGCGGAGGCGCCGCCGCTCGTCAGCTGGCGCGTGCCGGTCGTGCCACGACGCCGCGCTGGGGACGGCCGGCGGTCTGCTCCGGGCGCGCCTTGTTCCAGGCGACCAGGAGGGTCGAGGCGTTGAAGATCGAGCTGTAGGTGCCGGTGATGATGCCGATCAGGAGGGCCAGCACGAAGCCCTGAATCGACGCCCCACCGAAGAGCACGAGGGCGAGCAGCACGAAGACGACGGTCAGCGAGGTGTTGAGCGAGCGCGCCATGGTCTGCACCGTCGAGAGGTTGACGATCTGGTCGAAGGTGAAGCGCGGCCCGACCCGGAGGTTCTCCCGGATCCTGTCGAACACCACGATGGTGTCGTGAATGGAGAAGGCCACGCCGGTCAGCACGGCGGTGATGAAATAGTTGTCGACCTGACCCAGCGAGGTGAAGTGACCGAGGATCGCCCAGATCCCGGCGAGCACGAAGATGTCGTGGAGCAGCTTGAAGAAGGTGCACGCGGCGAACCGCCAGCGGTTGACCTGGCGCTGCTTGCCGAACTGGTAGGCCAGGTAGAAGGCGATCATCAGCGACGAGGCGAGCACCAGCAGGACGGCCTGGCTCACCGCGCTGCTGGCGATGGTCTGACCGACGGTGTTGACGCTCTCCTGCCCCGGCTGGAAGTCGTAGGCGGCGTCCAACGCGTTGTAGATGGTCTCGACCTCGCCGGTGGGGAGGGTCTGGATCAGGTAGACGTCGTAGCCGGACTTGTTCTTGCCGAAGCTCTGGACCGTCGGCTGCAGCCCGGGCACGGCCTTGTTGACGGTGCTCACCAGCTGCGCCGACGTCACCGGGGTCATGTACGCCGCCTGGATCTGGTCGCCGCCCGCGAAGTCGATGCCCAGGCGGAACCCCCAGCCGATGATGGCGACGATGCCGGGGATGATGATGGCGAGCGAGGCCAGGAAGAACCAGTTGCGATTACGGACGATGTCGAAGCGACCGGTCCGGTGCTCGTCGTGGTACTCGGGGTGGATCTCCGTGTAGAGGCTGGGGTTTCTCCCGACCCTCCAGCGCAGCATCACACCGAGCAGCGACTGCGTGATCAGGACCGCGCTGAAGAAGCTGATGGCGACACCGATGCCGAGCGTGATGGCGAAGCCCTTGACGATGTCCGAGCCGAAGACGGCGAGGATGACGCAGACGATCTCGGTCGAGATGTTGCTGTCGCGGATGGCCGGGAAGGCACGCCGGAATCCCAGCTCGATGGCGGCGCCCACCGAACGCCCATGGCGCAACTCGTCGCGCGTGCGTTCAAAGATCAGCACGTTGGCGTCGACGGCCATGCCGACCGATAACACGAAGCCGGCCAGCCCGGCCAGGCTCACCGTGACCCCGAGGATCTTGTAGGCGGCCAGGTTCATGATGCTGTAGAGAATCAGGGCGATGCTCGCCAGGACGCCCGGGAAGCGGTAGTAGCCGATCATGAAGAGGATCACGACCAGCAGTCCGACGGCGCCGGCGAGAAGGGTGGCGGTGACCGTCTGAGAGCCGAGGGTCGCGCCCACCGTGTCGTGCTCGACCACGCCGATCTCGGCGGGGAGCGCACCGGAGTTGATCTGCGACTGCAGGGACTGGGCCTCGGCCAGGGTCAGCCCGGTGATCTGCGTGCTGGTGCTGGAGGCTCCCTCCACGACTGGTGCGCTGATCACCTGGGTGTCCAGGAAGATCGCGACCATGGACGGTGCCGGGCAGGCGGAGCCGCTGGAGCAGCCACTCTCGCTGTAGACCGTGTTGGCCGCGCTGGTGATCTTGTTCCACTCATTGCCGCCGGCCGAGTTGAAGGTGATGTCCACGGCCGGGCCGCCGTTCGAGTCCGTGCCCAGCGCGGAACTGACGATGTCCGCGGCCGGCAGGTTGTTGTCGATCTTCCAGTGGTACCCGGACGGGTAGAACTGGGTGTCGCCCAGCTGCGAGGACTGGAAGAGGTCGTCCTGGTCCACGCAGAACCCGTCACTCGGGTTCTGGACGCAGTAGTCGGAGTTCTTGGTCGCGGCCGTTGGCGGGGCCCCGGACGCCGCGGCGGCGAAGTGGATCAGGGCGGTGGTGCCGAGGATGCTGTCGGCCTTGGCCAGCGAGACCCCGGGCAGCTCGATCGAGATCTGGTCGCTGCCGACCGGCTGGACGCTGGCCTCCGAGACACCGAGGGAATTGACCCGGTTCTGCAGCACTGGGATGGTGTCCGTCTGGGCCTGGGTGATCGAGATCCCGTTACGGGGCCCGGAACGGCAGGGCGGGTCGGCGTCCACCGGCTGGTCGGGCCCCTGGCAGATGGCGATGGTCAGCTCCGAGCCGCCCACGATGTCCAGGCCCTTGTGCAGGGTGATGTCGTAGCCGAGCACGTTCAGGTTGAAGACGTCCACCACGAGGGCGACGATCAAGACGACGAAGATCGTCGCCACCTTCCACTTGGTCACCCGCAGCCAGTTCACGACGGCGAAGTGTAGCCGAGCGGGTCATCGCTCTCGGTGTCGGGTTCCCGGAAGGGGGTGCTGGCCCAGACGTCGAGTTCCGGAAACAGGGCGACGGTCATCCCCCAGGCCGCCCCCTCACGCCCCGAAAAGGACCTCCTGGCCCCCTCCTCCCGCACCCGGGGCGCCCGCCGGGGGCGTACCTCCCAGGTGGCGGTAGGCGGCCGCGGTGGCCAGCCGGCCGCGTGGGGTGCGGACCACCAGCCCGAGCCGGATCAGGTAGGGCTCGACGACGTCCTCGATGGTCTCGGGCTCCTCCTGGACCGAGACGGCGATGGTCTGGACCCCCGACGGATGCCCGGAGAGGGCGCCGCAGAGCATCTCGATCACCCGCCGGTCCATCTCGTCGAGCCCCAGGTCGTCGATGCCGAGGATGGCCAGGGCGGCCATTGCCACCTCCTCGTCGATGCTCCCGCCGGCGCGCACCTGAGCGTAGTCGCGGGCGCGCCGGAGCAGCCGGTTGGCGACCCGAGGTGTCCCACGGGCGCGCCCGGCCAGCAGGCTCGCCCCCGCCGGGGTGATCTCCACCCCGAGCAGCCGCGCCGAGCGGACGATGATCGCGGTCAGATCCTCGGCCCCGTAGTAGTCGAGCCGGAAGGTCACCCCGAAGCGGTCGCGGAGCGGGCCGCCCAGGGCCCCCGCCCGCGTCGTCGCCCCGATCACGGTGAACGGCTTCAGGCTCAATCGAAGCGTCTGGGCCCCGGCCCCCTTGCCCGCCACGAAGTCGAAGGCGAGGTCCTCCATGGCCGGGTAGAGCGCCTCCTCCACGGCACGGTTGAGGCGGTGGATCTCGTCGATGAAGAAGACGTCGCGTTCCTCGAGGGCGGTGAGGATCGAGGCCAGCATCCCCTGGTGCTCGAGCGCCGGCCCGCTGGTGAGCCGGGCCTGGACGCCCATCTCGGTGGCGATGATCTGAGCCAGGGTGGTCTTGCCGAGACCGGGAGGACCGTAGAGGAGGACGTGGTCGATCGGCTCGGAGCGGGCGCTGGCCGCCTCCATGAGGATGCGCACCTGCTCGCGAATGGTCGGCTGGCCCACGAAGTCCTCGAGCCGGCGGGGGCGGAGGACGGAGTCGGCCGCCCGCTCCTCGTCGAGCTCTCCGGGGCTGACCACGCGCCCGTCGGTCACGTCGCAGCCCCGACGTCGAGGAGCCGCAGCGCCCGGCCGACCAGGGCGGTGACGTCGCCGTCCGCCTCCCCCGCCGCGGCGAGCGCGGCCCGCACCGCCGGGCGCGCCTCCGACTCGCGGTAGCCGAGCCCGACCAGCCCGGCCACGGCAGCCTCCACCGCCTGGGCTGCGGCCGTCGGGGCCGCCGGCTCCAGGGTGAGGGCGAGGTCGCCAAGGCGATCGCTCAGCTCCAGCACGACGCGCTCCGCCGTGCGGCGTCCCACCCCCGGCACGGTCGCCACCAGGGCGACGTCGCCGTCCTGGATGGCACGAACCATGGTGGGCAGCTCGGCCCGGCCGAGGATGGAGAGCGCGGCCTTCGGCCCGATGCGCTCGACCCCGATGAGGAGGCGGAAGAGGCGCAGCTCGTCCCGCCCCAGGAAGCCGTAGAGGCGGATGGCATCGTCGGTCACCGAGGTGTGGATGTGGAGGATCACCTCGCGGTCGCCCATCTCGTGGAGGGCGGCCAGCGTCCGGAGGTGGCAGTTGACCTGGTAGCCGACGCCGCCCGCCTCCAGGACCACGTGGTCGGCGTCGGCGACGACGACCTGGCCGCGCAGCCGGGCGATCATCGGTGCCCGGCCGGGGCGGTGGTGCCCGCCCTGGCCCGCGGGGCGGGCCGGGAGGCCGTAACGCCACCCGCCCGCTCTCGGGCGGCGGCGATGGCGAGCTCCAGCGCCGGGCTCACCCGGGATGCCGGCGCCGGTACGACGTGGGGCTGGAGCCCGGCTCGGTGGTGGTGGCAGATGGCCGCGGCGCAGGCGTCGGCCGTGTCATCGGGCCCGGGGATCTGCTCGACGTCGAGCATCGCCTCGCACATCCGGAGCACCTGGCGCTTGGTCGCCCCACCGTAGCCGGCGACGGATTCCTTGATCTCGTTCGGCGTGTACTCCGCGATCGGGATCCCGGCCGCAGCCAGGGTGCAGAGGATCACGCCGCGTGCCTGGCTGACCCGCATGGCGGTCTGCCGGTTGGTCGAGAAGAAGAGCCGCTCCACCGCCGCCACATCGGGATGGAGGGACCCGGCTGATCGAGCCAGGAGGCGGGAGAGCTCCAGGAGACGGGGACCGTCGGCATCCTCGGCGCCGGTCTCGATGCACTCGGCGTGGAGCAGCTTCAGAGAGCCGGGGTGCCCCTCCACCAGGGCGACGCCGGTTCGCCCCAAGCCGGGGTCGACGCCCAGCACCCTCACGTCAGCTCGGGGCTCTGGGCGCCGATGCCGGCGTCAGAGGCCCCGTCCCTTTGTCGTCACGCACTTGGGTGCGCTCCTCCTCGGGCCACCCCTTCCTTGGCCTCGGAGCCCAGACCGGCCCCGTCGCGGGGGCCTGCCCCGAGCTGTTCACCGAAGCCCCGGGCACCGCATCAGGAAGTCACCGAGTCGAGAACTTCGTCGGGGATCTCCGCGTTGGCGTAGACCTGCTGGACGTCGTCCAGGTCCTCAAGGCTGTCAAGCAGGCGCAGGACCTGCCGCGCCTGGGGGGCGTCGAGGGTGATCGACGTGCCCGGGTTCATGGTCACCTCGGCCGCCTCCACCGTGTACCCCGCCTCCTCCACCTGCCGCCTCGCCCCCTCGAAGAGGTGGGGCGCGAGCGACACCTGGACCGACGAGCCGTCAACCTCGATGTCCCCATCGGCGCCCACGTCGAGCAGGTCGAGCAGCTCGAGGGCGATCTCCTCGGGGTCACGCTCGCCGGCCTCGATCCGGATGATCCCCTGGTTGGAGAACATCCAGGCGACGCTGTTGGCCTCCCCGAGCGACCCGCCGGAGCGGGTGAAGAGGTTGCGGATGGCGGCCACGGTGCGGTTCCGGTTGTCGGTGAGGACGTCCAGCATCACGGCCACGCCGTGGGGCCCATAGCCCTCGTAGCGGACCTCCTCCAGCTTCACCCCGTCCTTGCCGCCCGCTCCTCGCTGGATCGCCCGCTCGATGTTGTCCGCGGGCATGTTGACCTCGCGCGCCTTCTGGATGGCGAGGCGAAGCCGGAAGTTTCCGACGGGATCGTCCCCACCCTCGCGGGCCGACACGGAGAGCTCCGCGGCCACCTTGGTGAAGGCCTGACCACGCTTGGCGTCGACGATCGCCTTCTTGTGCTTGATCCCAGCCCACTTGCTGTGACCGGACATGCTGCCTCCGGGGACGAACGGACGTTCATATTCTAGGCTCTCCCCCACCGCTCAGTCTACGAGGCGGCGCAGGCGGCGGGGATGAGGGGAGATTCGATGCGATCGCACCAAATCTCGTTACCCGCCTCATGGTTGACAGACCCGTCCAAGGGGGTACGCTTGAACAAGAAGCCAACGCGATCCAGACGGAGGTACGGCTTCGATGCGTAGCGTGTACGAGCTCCTGAGGCACACGCGGGCCGAGAGGTAAGGCCCGGCGCGGGCCCTCGTCACCTCACCCGGCGTGCGCCGCCGTGAGACCACCCGGGGGTGGTCCGGCAGGCAGTTCGACTCCGAGAGCCTTGCGGGTGAGCAGGTGTCGAGGCGAGACGCCCCGGGCATGTCACCTGGCACCGGATGGTGCCGTACAAGGCCCGGCTGTTCCGCCGGGCTGCCGAACATCGGCAAATGACATTGAGGGGCCGGCACCGCCGGCCCCTCTCCTTTCCCCACCCGGCCTGCCGCGTGGGGGGCCCTCTCTATCTCACAGGGGCTCGCCGCCCCTCAGGGGGGCTCTCGCCCCCCTTTGGCGCGCTGACGGTGCGCGCCTACCCCCGGGGAGCCGGGCTCGGCTCACCCCGCCATGGAGTGCGCTGCGCGCGCTGCCGAAGCTGGCTCGGCTCGCCCCGCCATGGAGTGCGCTGCGCGCGCTGCTGGAGCTGGCTCGGCTCACCCCGCCAATGAAGACGGCCGTTAGCGGCCGTTAGGGGAGCGGGCGGGAGACCGCGGGGTGGCCCGCCCAGGCGAAGCGGAGCGGTCGGTCGGCGGCCCGGGTGATGCCCACCCGGGGGGCGATGGCGAGGGGCACCACGGTCTCCCTCTCCAGGACGCGCAGGCGCGAATCGCGGGCGCAAAGGTCGAGGCCGTTGTCGGCCAGGGTGAGGCCGAGTCCGGCGCCGAGGTTGCCAGGGCCGCTCAGGAGGTCTGCAGGGGCCGGCTGCCTCCCGCCGCGGACGCGCCGGGAGCGGACCACCTCCTCCCCCACCTCGACGGCCGCGGCACGGAGCAGGACGGCACCCGCGACGCCCTCCGGCTCGCAGACGACGTTGGCGCAGAAGTGCATCCCGTAGGAGAGGTAGACGTAGAGGTGGCCGGGCGGTCCGAACATGATGGCCGCGCGTGGGGTGGGCCCCCGATGGGCGTGGGAGGCCGGGTCCTCCACCCCCAGGTAGGCCTCCACCTCGACGATGACGGCGCGGACCTCCCGGGGCGTCCCCGGGTCGCACAGGATCCTCGACCCGACCAGCGCGGCGGCGACCTCGAGGGTCGACCTGGCGAAGAATCCCCGACCAAGCGCCGGAGCGGCCTGCGCATTGGTCGGTGTAGCCGTGACCCTGGAGCGCATCGGCCCATCGTAGGTGGGACCGCGGGTGCTCAGCTCGCCTGGTCCAGCCGATCGATACGGTAGCCGACGCCGAACACAGTGGTGATGCGGAAGGGGAGCCGGTCGAAGCGCTCGAACTTCTCCCTGAGCCACCGCACGTGGACGTCCACGGTCTTGTGGTCGCCGTAGAACTTGCTGCCCCAGATCCGCTGAATGATGACCTGGCGGGATTGCACCTTGCCCGCGTTGAGAAGCAGCAGGGAAAGAAGGTCAAACTCCTTGGGCGCGAGGTGCAGCTCCTCGCCGTCGACGTGGACGGTGCGGGCGCCGCGGTCGATCCGGAAGTTGTCCAGCTCCTCGATCTCGCGCGCGTCGACACGCTCCTTTCCGGACATCTCCGCGCGCCGTAGCATGGCGGAAACACGCGCCAGCAGCTCGTTCAGCGAGAACGGCTTGGTCACGTAGTCATCGGCACCGACATGCAGCCCCACCACCTTGTCGAGCTCGCTGCCCTTGGCGGTGAGCATGATGATGGGCACCGTCATCTCCTGACGGAGGATGCGACACACCTCGAGCCCCGACAGCTCGGGGAGCATCAGGTCCAGCAGGATCAGNNAGCGTCTGCCGAATCGAGTCCTCGTCCTCGACGATGAGCACGTGCTTGGCGGGCGCGGTCATCAGACGGGCTCCGCAGCCGGCGGGTACGACGTGGTGAGAGCGGTCGCGCAACTCATCGGTAACGTCATTATGCAGCGCTGTTCGGCAGCGGGGTCGAGCGGCACCGCGCACCGCGCCGAAACCTTATCGACACATTAACGCCGGGGCTCGTTTGGCGTCAGAGATTATCGGAAGATTAAGCNNTTAAGCGACGATTGTCGGATCACTAACGCCCGGCTACGATGTGCCGCCGCCGGCACCGGCACCGTCGGAGATGGATAACATCTCATCACTTGGCCACCGATCACGTCCGTCCCCGCACCGGGACGACTCCCGGGAAACGCACCACGGCATCTCCGTCGGCACGCCAGATGCTCACCCTGCTGCGGTCGGTCGGTGAGCAGCTCGAGGGAGGCCATGGGCTGATCGCCGTGGACAAGAGCGGACGGATCCTGCTGGCGACTCAGGAGGCCTGCCGTCTCCTCGATCTCTCCGGCGAAGGCGAGGGGCACACGCTCGCCGAGCTGGGCGCGGACTTCCGCCTGCTGCGCGTGATCACCGCCTGCCTTGATGCGGAGGCGGCGGTGGAGCGCGAGATCGCGAGCGCCCGCGAGGTGATCATGGTGCGCGCCTTCCCGGTCCAGAGCCAGACCATCGCGGTGATCGTGCTGGTGCGCGACGAGACCCGGCTGCGCCGCCTGGAACGGGTGCGCCGCGACTTTGTCACCAACGTCTCCCACGAGCTGCGCACTCCGATCACCGCGATCCGGCTGCTGGTGGAGACCCTTCAGAAGGGCGCGCTCGGGCAGCCCGAGATCGCCGCCGGCTTCGTCCACCGCATCGCGCTGGAGATCGGACACATGGCGCAGATGGTCGAGGAGCTGCTGGAGCTGAGCACCATCGAGTCGGGGCGCCAGACCATGAAGATGGAGCCGGTGCCGGTGGTCGAGCTGATCCGCACCGTCGATCGGCTGCTGCCACTCGCCGAGGAGCGGTTGATCGAGGTCGCGGTCGATGTGGACCCCACCACGCCTCCACTTCTCGGTGACTCGCGCCGGCTCGGTCAGGTGCTGCGCAACCTGGTTCACAACGCCATCAAGTTCACCCCGCCGGAGGGCCGGATCACGGTCAGCGCCCGGCCTCTTCTCGAGCAGAGCCGCGTCGAGCTGGTGGTGCGCGACACCGGGATTGGCATCCGTCCCGAGGACCTTCCGCGGATCTTTGAACGCTTCTGGAAGGCCGACAGCTCACGCCAGCGAGACGGTGAGGGATCGGGGCTCGGGCTGGCCATCGCCCGCCACGTGGTGGAGGCCCACGGCGGCTCGATCCGTGTGGTGTCCGAGCCGCGCCGGGGGGCCACCTTCATCGTCGAGCTGCCCGCCGCCCCCCGCCAAGCCGCCGAGGTGGAGCCCGGATGAACACCGAGAAGGCGCCGGCCGCGGCCGACCCCGGAGATGCGGAGCCGAGCCCTTCACCGGTTCTTAATCCGGATGCAACCCGGCCACAATCCCCAAGTTCCTACTCTCGATCCGTGGTTACCGATTCCATGCAGCTAGCAGGGACCAACGTCGCCACCAAAGAGGAAGTCTCGGCGGGCGTCGCGATCGAGGGTCTGACCGTCAAGTTTCGCGGCACCCCCCTCATCGACGGCATCAGCACCCTTTTCGAGCCCAACAAGGTCACTGCCATCGTCGGCCCCACCGGCTGCGGCAAGACCACCCTGCTGCGCTCCATCAACCGGATGCACGATCACGTCACCGGTATGCGGGTGAGCGGATCGGTGGTCGTCGAAGGGGTGGACATCTACGGCCCGGACGTCAACGTTCGCGAGGTGCGCCGCCGGGTGGGGATGCTATTCCAGCGCCCCAACCCCTTCCCGCGCAGCATCGTCGAGAACGTGGGGCTCGCTCCACGGGCGCACGGGCTGGCCGACCGCGGCAACGTGCGGGAGCTGGTCCGCGAAAACCTCACCATGGTCGGCCTCTGGGACGCGGTCAGCAACCGCCTGCACGGCTCGCCGTTTGGCCTCTCCGGGGGCCAGCAGCAGCTGCTCTGCCTGGCCCGAACGCTGGCCCTCTCCCCGGATGTGCTCCTGCTCGACGAGCCCACCTCGGCGCTCGACCCGGACACCACCGATCACATCGAGTCGCTCATGAAGAAGCTCTCGGAGCACATGACCGTTCTCATCGTCACTCACAACCTCGCCCAGGCGAGCCGTATCAGCGACAACGTCCTCTTCCTGATGAAGGGCAACGTCGTCGAGGCGACGTCGGCGAGGACCTTTTTCCACGACCCGGCAGACGACAGGAGCCGGGCCTACGTCAGCGGTCGGATCGGATGAGCTCGCATCCGCGGTCCTCATCACCGTCATCACATCCAATCCTGGAAGGGGAGGTCTCATGAACGTTCGTCGACACGCGTCCATCGGGTTTGCGGTGATCACCGGGGCGGTCCTGGTGAGTGCCTGCGGCTCTACGAGCACAGTCACCGCGCCACCTACAAGCGCGGCGAGCAGTGCGAGCAGCAGTCCCACCGCCGCGGCCGTGCAGACCGGCAACCCGACCGGGCCGCAGACGCTGTCCGAGGCCGGGTCGAGCCTGCTCTACCCGTACCTCCAGAAGCTGGCCCCCGGCATCAGCGCCGCGTTCCCCAACATCACCCTGACCCCCGCCGCCGGCGGCTCGGGCACGGGTCAGTCTGAGGCGCTCAGCGGCACCATCGACCTGGGCGGCTCTGACGCCTACCTGAGCTCTGCCCAGGTCACCGCCAATCCGGGCTCCCTCAACATCCCGATCGCCGTCTCCGCCCAGGCGGTCAACTACAACCTGCCCGGTATCACCAACCTCAAGCTGAGTGGCAGCGTGATCGCCCAGATCTACGAGGGCACCATCACCACCTGGAACAACGCGGCGATCGCCACCCTGAACCCGGGAGTGACCCTGCCCTCCACTCCCATCATCCCAATCCGGCGCTCCGACTCCTCGGGCGACACCTTCATCTTCACCTCCTTTCTGAGCGCCACCAACCCCACCTGGTCGAGCGGGCCCAGCTTCGGGACCACGGTGAGCTGGCCAACCGTCGCCAGTGAGCTGACCGCCTCCGGCAACCCCGCCATGGTCGACACCTTGCACACCACCCCGGGCGGCATCGCCTACGTCGGAGTGAGCGTCGAGGGAACCGCCCTGGTGGACGGCCTCGGTGAAGCCGAGCTGGAGAACGCCTCGGGCAGCTACGTGCAGCCGGAAACAACCACGATCACCGCCGCGGTGACAGCCGGTGCCACCAACGTTCCGGCCAGCCTTGCGGCCTCGTTGATCTACGAGACGGGCGCGCAGGCCTACCCGATCGTCAACTTCGAGTACCTGATCATCAACCCGTCGAAGATCACCTCCTCGGACACGGCTCTCGCCATCCGCACCTTCATCGAGTGGGCGATCTCCTCGACCGGAGGTGCCACCCAGGACAACCTGAGCGCGGTCGGATTCGTGCCGCTTCCCACCACCGTGGTCCCGCTGGTCAACACAGCGGTCGCCCAGATCACTGGCTAACATGATTCTGGTCCGTCGCCGGGCCGGTGGACTGCCCGCCGGCCCGGCCCGGGTCGCTCGGACCCACAGTCACGAGCTGTCCACCGGAGACCGGGTGCTCCAGTGGGTGTCCGGGGCTGCGGCCACGGTCCCGCTGGCGGGGCTGCTCTTCATCACCATCATCCTGGTGGTCTGGGCGATTCCCGCCATCATCTACAGCGGGGGTACCTTCTTCACCAGCGACAAGTTTTTCATCGGCAACTTCTACAACCCGAACTTCTCGTCCGTCAACGGCGTCGTCGCCCCCTTCGGGGCCAACTACGGGGCACTGACCTTCATCATCGGGACCATGACCAGTTCGTTGATCGCGCTGGTTCTGGCGGTGCCGATCTCGGTGGGCGGCGTGCTGATGCTCTCAGAGTGGATTCCCAGGCAGCTGGAGGGGCCGCTCTCCACCTTCCTCGAGCTCCTCGCCGGAATTCCGAGTGTGGTCTTCGGTTTCTGGGGCCTCACCGTCTTCGGCCCCTTCCTCGGTGCGCACGTGTTCCCCGCGCTCTCCCATCTGGGCGTGATCCTCCCCTTCTTCAAGGGGTCGTGGGCATACAACGGCCAGGGGCTGCTCACCGCCTCACTGGTGCTCACCCTGATGATCATCCCGATCATCGCCTCGACCACCCGACAGCTGGTCAGGCGGGTGCCCGTGCTCGCCACCGAGGGTGCGCTGGCGCTGGGGATGACGAAATACGAGGTGGTCCGCGTGGTCACCATCCCCTACGTGCGCACCGGCATCATCGCCTCGGCCCTGCTCGGCTGGGGACGCGCACTCGGCGAGACCATCGCCGTGCTGCTGATCATCGGGATGGCCAACAACCCGCCTGTCAACGTCTACGGCACCACGTCGACCCTGGCCTCGACCATCGCCGCAGACCTGGACAGCGCGCTCGGCGACGGCACCGGGATGGCGGTGCGCGCGATGGCGCTGCTGGGCCTGCTGCTCCTCACCATGAGCCTGATCACCAACCTCGCCGGCCGGCTGGTGGTGCGCCGCATCAGCTCCGATGCACTTCCGGTGGGTCGTGGTGTCTAAGGCCCCCCGCCTCCGACACATTCGAGGGGTCGGGTTCTGGATCCTCTGCGGACTCGCGCTGCTGCTGATCATCACCCCCGCGGCGGCCATCGTCATCAGCGTGCTGGTCAAGGCCGCGCCGGCGCTCAAGTGGACGCTGCTCACCAACACCACCCAGAACATTCAGAACCCGGGCCTCCAGAACGCGATCCTCGGCACCCTGGCGCTCAGTCTCGGTGTGGTGATCGTGGCCGGGCCGATTGGCATCCTCGGCGGCATCTATCTCGCCGAGTTCGCGCCACGGCGGCTCGGCGGCACCCTGCGCTTCTTCTCCGAGGTGCTCGCCGGCGTGCCCTCGATCGTCATCGGTCTGGTCGCCTACACCGCGCTGGTCGTTGCGCTGCACTGGGGTTTCTCGATCCTCAGCGCCATCATCGCGCTCTCGCTGCTGACCCTCCCCTACATCGTGAAGACGACCGAGGTCTCGTTCACCCAGGTCCCGCGCAGCCTGCGTGAGGCCGCGATAGCGCTGGGGCTCTCCCGGATCACCACGATCCGCAAGGTGCTGCTGCCCCCGGCGCTGCCCGGGATCATCTCCGGCATGGTGATCGCGCTGGCCATCTCCACGGGCGAGACCGCTCCGCTCCTCTACACGGCCAGCTTCAGCCAGTCCAACCCCACCGCCGGCCTCTTCCACAACCCGATCGGCTACCTGACCTACGTCACCTACTACTACGTGCAGCTGCCGGGCGCCCAGAACCAGGCCCTGGCCAGCGCCGCGGCCGCGGTGACCATCCTGCTGGTCCTCCTGCTCATCTTCGGAGGGCGGGCGATCACCGCCCGCCAGCGCAAGATGGTGGCCCGGCTGGACGTCTGATTCGCGCTGATACTGGGCCGCCTCTGAGCGATTTCACAGGGGATCCCCAGGTTCAGGGCGGACCCTGATGGCATGCGACTCCCTTCCAGGCGCGCCCGCCTTCCCCTCATCGTCTTGGCCGCGCTGACCGCGTCAGCGTGCGGTCTGGCCACCGCGGCGACGCCGACCGCGAGGTCGTCCGAGTCGGCCTCGCCGAGCGCGTCGACCAAAGCCACGGCCACGGCTGTCCCGACCACGACGGCCGCGTGCGTATCTCCTGCGTCGGGAGGGTCGTCCTCCGCCTCCGCAGCCTCCGGGCCGGGTGGATCCGGTTCGGGCAGCGCGGTGGTGGGGACGGGTGCCTACTCCCAGAGCGGAGGATCCGCATCCAAGTCCGCGGAAACCATCAGCGCACCATCTGCCGACGAGTCCGGCGTCCTCGTCAACGAGGACGGGAAGCTGACCCTCAGCGACGTGGTGGTCACGACCACCGGCGCCAGCTCCTCATCCGATGACAGCAGCTTCTACGGCCTGGACGCCGGAGTGATCGCGCTGAACGGCTCGACGGTCACCGAGACCGGGGGCTCGGTCACCACCACGGGAGACGGCGCCAATGCGGTCTTCTCCTACGGATCCGGCTCCTCCGTGGCGCTGACCCGTGTGGTGATCTCCGCCAGCGGCCAGTACGCCCACGGGGTGATGGCCTCAGGCGGAGGATCCCTGACGGGGGATGGCCTCACCGTCACGACCACCGGTGCCAACGGAGCCGCGGTCGCAACCGATCGCGGGGGCGGAACCATCACCGTTCTGGGCGGCACCTACCGCACCTCGGGGCCAAGCTCGCCGGGGATCTACTCGACGGGCACCATCACGGCGAGTGGCGCGACCTTCGACGCGACCGGCGCCGAGGCGGCCGTGATCGAGGGGGCCAACTCCGTAACGGTCACCGACAGCCACCTGACCGGGAGCGTCAATCGCGGCGTGATGATCTACCAGAGCATGTCGGGGGACGCCCAGGGGTCGGCGGGCGTCTTCAGCGAAACCGGCGGGTCACTGACCGCCCTCTCCGGACCGATCTTCTACGTCACCAACACCACGGCCACCATCAACCTCACCTGCGTGACCCTGGACGGGTCGTCGGGGGTGCTGCTCGACGCCGCGGCCGGTCAGTGGGGGTCGAGCGGTTCCAATGGCGGCCAGGCAAGCCTCAATGCCGTCCATCAGACCCTCTCCGGCTCGGTTGACGTCGACGGCACCAGCACCGTCGCGCTTGACCTGAGCAACGAATCCACGCTCACCGGCGCCATCAACACCGCGGCATCGGCCAAGAGCGTGTCGCTCAGCCTCGACGGCTCCAGCCGGTGGACGGTCACCGGGACCTCGTACCTCACGGTGCTCAGCGACTCAGCCGGCATCACCGGGTCGAGCGTCGACAACATCCTGGGCGACGGCCACACCGTCTACTACACGTCAAGTGCCAACCCGTCGCTGGACGGCAGGACCTACGCGCTGGTGGATGGCGGGACGCTCACCCCTGCATAGACTGCACCGCTCTCGATGTGCCGGCGGTTCACGTGACCCCGTCTGCTTCGGGAAGCGCCTGCCGAAGCCTGCGGGATCAGCCCAGCTCCTCGATCTGGCCGGTCTCCAGGAAGATCAGGTCCTCGGCCAGATTGGTGACCCGGTCGCCGATCCTCTCGAAGTTCTGGGCCACCATGATCAGCTTGGTACCGCGGAAGACGGCGTCGCCGTCCTCGGTCATGAGCTGGATGAGGTCGTCGACGATGCGGTGGTGGATCCGGTTCACGCGGTCGTCGCGTGCGGCGATGGCGCGGGCCCGGTCGACGTCGCGGGCGATCAGGGCGCTCAGGATGTCACGCACCTGCGCCTGGCACGCCTCGGAGAGCTGGGGGAGGTCGATGTGGGTGGAGAGGGGCGGCAGGTTGGCGAGCTCGCGGCCACTCTTGGCGATGCTGGCGCAGTGATCGCCCATCCGCTCCAGCTCGCTGGCCATGTGGAGGAGGCCGAGGGCCTCACGGAGTTGGGGGGGCTCTGCCGGGTGGGGCAGCGCCTCGAAGGCGAGCGTGCGCACCTCGACGAGGAGGGCGTTGACGCGGGCGTCGTCGCGGATGACCGCGGCACAGAGGTCGACATCGCGCTCGACCAGGCCAGTGGTGGCGCGGGTCATGGCTCGATCGACCTCGTCCCCCATGGTCAGGACGAGGTCGCGCAGGCGCTGCAGCTGCGCGTCGAAGCCGGTCACTGCTGAGGCCCGGGCAGATCGGGTGTCGACGGAGTCACTCACGTTGCAAGCCAGCTTAGGCCATGCACCCGCACTGCGGAACTAGTGGCGAACCTCGGCCCCGCAACGGCTGCGCAGGGCAAGGACGACAGCGTCCTGCGACGCTTGCGCCTCCTCGCTGGTGAGGGTTCGCTCGGAACTGCGGAAGGTGAGCCGGAAGGTCCATCCCTTGCGTCCCTCCCCCATCTGGGCCCCGCGGAACTCGTCGCACAGCTCGACTGCCTCGAGGAGGGGCCGTCCGGCCTCCCGCACCGCGGCCAGAGCGTCACCTGCCCGCTGGGGGATGGGGACGGTGACCGAGAGATCGTGGGTAACAGCCGGGAACCGGGGAACGGGCCGGTACTGTGCAGGGCTGTGGTCGCGGCCGGTGAAGGCCTCGAGATTCAGCTCGGCGACGGTGATCCGTCCGCGCAGCTCGAATCGCTCGGCGGTGCCGGCGTCCAGCTCCCCCACCACACCGACCCGGCGGGAGCCGGCATGGATCCAGGCGGCGCGGCCGGGGCGAAGGCCGGGAATCTCGGCCGGCTCCACGGTCACCGCTTGACCGCTCAGGTCGCGGATGAGTCGCTCCAGGAGCGACTGGGACTGGCGCAGGGCGACGGCGGCCGCGACAGCGTCCCCATCGACGTGGGTCACCAGACCGAGGAGGAGCGGTTCGGCGGGGAGCGGGGGGAGCTTGAGGTCCTCGCCGTCGGGCGTCGAGCCGGGGGCGAGGCCGTTGCGCTCCCCCTCCCAGAAGGCGCACCCCAGCTCGAAGACGGCGGCACCGGGGACACCACGGCTCTGGTTCAACGCCAGCACCTGACAGAGACCGGGGAGCAGGCTCACCCGCAGGTGGGTCATCTCGTCGCTCAGGGGATTGAGCAAGCGCATCGGCTGCCGCTGCTCGCCGAGACCGGGCAGCCAGCCGGCGGCCTCGGGCCGGAGAAAGACGTAGGGGAGCACCTCGTCGAATCCCGCCCCGACGCAGACGTCGCGCACCCGGTCATCCACGGGGGCCTCGGAGGCCAGCTGGTGGACCACGGTGCGATGACCGGGCAGGGTGCTCGGCAGGCGCGCGTAGCCAAGGCCGCGGCCCACCTCCTCGGCGATGTCCTCCGGAATGTGGACGTCACGCCGGAAGTACGGAGGATGGACGGTGAGCCGGTCCCCCTCCTGCTCCACCGCGAAGCCGAGGTGGGCCAGGGTGCTGGACGCCTCGTGGACGTCGACGGGATAGCCGAGCAGACCCCCGAGCCACTTGCCGGTGACCGTGACCGGTTCCAGGGGTGGCAGGGGCGAGGGATGTTCGTCGATCGGGGCCCTCAGCACGTGCCCCCTCGCAATGGAGGCGATCAGCGCGGCGGCCCTTCCGAGGGCGAGGGGGGCGAGATCGTCGGGCAACCCCTTGTCGTAGAGAGCTGAGGCGTCGGTCCGGATGGCGTGGCGGCGGGAGGTCGCCCGGATCGCGGTCGGCTCCCAGTTGGCCGCCTCCAGGAGCACCGCGCGGGTGGTGTCGCCGATGGCAGTCGACGCACCGCCGATGACCCCGGCCAGGCTGATCGGGACACCGCCGGTGGCGATGATCATGTCCGCGGGGTCGAGGACGCGGGTCGTCCCGTCCAGGCACTCGAGGCTCTCGCCGGTGCGGGCTCGCCTCACCGTCAGGGTGACCGGGCGCCCCCCGCCATCCAGGGCGGCTACACGCTCGATGTCGAAGGCGTGAAGGGGATGGCCGAGCTCGTGGGTCACGTAGTTGGTGACGTCCACCAACCCGCTGATCGGGCGGAGGCCGATGGCACGCAGCCGCCGCTTGAGCCAATCCGGGGACTCCCCTGCCACCACCCCCTCGATGACCACCGCGGTGAAGCGGTGGCAGCCCACCGGGTCCTCGATGCGCACGCGGGCGCGCTGGCTCGACGCGGACGCGGAGAGGAGTCCCTCGGGGACGGTCGCGGAGGGTTCGCGAAGCGGCTCGCCGAGGGCGGCGGCCAGCTCGCGCGCGATCCCGACGTGGCAGAGGCAATCGGGCCGGTTGGTGGTCACCTCGACGTCGAAGACGACGTCCAGGGGGACGACCTCGTGGAGGGGCTGGCCCGGCCTGCCCCGCTCCAGGATGAGCAGCCCGGCGGCGTCCTCGCCGATCCCCAGCTCGACGGCCGAGAGCAGCATCCCGGGCGAGCTGTACTTGCCGCCGAACATCGACCGAACTCCGAGCGGCTCGGGGAAGCCCGGAAGGACCGTGCCCGGTGGGGCGTAGGGAGCCAGGTCCCCGACCTTCACGTTGGGTGCCCCGGTGACCAGGCGGACCGTCCTGCCGTCGCCGACATCGATGTCGGCGAGGCGGACTCCGCGAGTCGACTCGGGGATGGCGGCCAGATCCAGAACCCGGGCCACGATGGTGCCGTCGGCAACCCGCTCGACACGGTCCACCTCGGTGCCGGTGTCGACCAGGAGACGGACCAGCTCATCGACGGGAGCGTCGAGATCCGCGTACTCCCGGAGCCACTCGAGGGAGATCTTCATCCCTGACCCACCAGCCGGACGTCGTTCTCGTAGAGGACGCGCACGTCGTCAATCCCGTAGGCGAGCTGGGCGGCCCGCTCGATGCCGAAGCCGAAGGCGAAGCCGGTGTAGTGCTCCGGGTCGACGCCCCCGTTGCGGAGCACGTCCGGGTGAACCATGCCGCTGCCCAGGACCTCGATCCAACCGCTGTGCTTGCAGAGCCGGCAGCCCTTTCCCTCGCAGACCATGCAGGAGACGTCCAGCTCCAGCGAGGGCTCGGTGAAAGAGAAGTTGTGAGGCCGCAGGCGGATGGCGCGCTCGGCTCCGAAGATGGAGCGGGCGAAGAACTCGAGGGTCCCCTTGAGATCGCCTGCGGTCACCCCCTCGTCCACGAGCAGCCCCTCCACCTGATGGAACACCGGCGAGTGGGTGGGGTCGTTGTCGCGGCGGAAGACCTTGCCCGGAACGATCACCCGGAGGGGGGCGCCGAGGGCCACCAGGGCGCGGATCTGCACGGGCGACGTCTGGGTGCGGAGCAGCCGGGAGTCGTCGATGTAGAAGGTGTCCTGGGTGTCGCGGGACGGGTGCCCTGGCGGCATGTTGACGAGCGTGAAGTTGTAGCGGTCGTACTCCACCTCCGGGCCGCTCAGGGTGAGGTATCCGAGCTGGGTGAAGACCCGACGGATCTCCCGGGTCATCCGGGTCACTGGGTGGAGGTGCCCGCGCCGGAGCGGTGGGGCCGGCCAGGTCAGGTCGAGGGCCTCGGCGGCGACCGCCACCTCCTGCCGCTCCCGCTCCAGCTGGGCGCGGCGGGCCTCCACATCCTCCTCGAGACGGCGGCACGCCTCATTCACGGAGAGGCCGTACTGGCGCTTGGCGTCGGGGTCGGCGATGGTGCCGATCCGGCGCCTCATCAGGGTCAGCTCGCCGTCGCCGCGGCCGAGGAACCGGGCCCGTGCCTCGTCGAGGGAAGCCAGGTCGACGGCGGCGCGCACCGCTTCCAGCCCGCGCCGCAGCACCTCGTGCAGGTCGTCGGTGACCACGCCCTCAGTCAGCGTCTCTCTCCGCTGGTCGCACGAGCCGCCGTCAGGCGGCGGAAAGCGCGCCCTTGGCCACCCCAACCAGACGGTTGAACGCGTCGGTGTCGGTGACGGCGAGGTCGGCCAGCTGCTTGCGGTCGATGTCGATGCCGGCCGACTTCAGACCGTGCATCAACTGGTTGTAGGGCAACCCGTTCTGGCGGGCGGCCGCGTTGATCCGGGCGATCCAGAGGCCGCGCATGTCGCCCTTCCGCTGCTTGCGGTCGCGATATGCGTACGCCAGAGAGTGCATCACCGCCTCGTTGGCGGACTTGTGCAGCCGGTGGCGGCTCCCCTGCATTCCCTCGGCGCGATCGAGCACCCGCTTGTGACGAGCGCGCTGGGTTACTCCCCGCTTGACCCTGGCCATGACGGGACCTCCTTACAGATACGGGGCGTTGTGATGGATCTGGCGCAGATCGGCATGCGACACCGCCGACTCGCCCGCGAAAAGCCGCTTCCGCTTCTGGCTCTTCTTCTCCAGGATGTGCGACTGACTGGCGTGGCGCCGCATCACCTTGCCGGTGGGGGTCACGCGGAAGCGCTTCTTTGTACCCCTATGGTTGCGAATCTTGGGCATCTGGCTGGCTCCCTTCAACGACCGGCTCGTCACTCACCGCATCGGCTTCGTGGTCCCGGTCGTCCTCCGCTCGCGTGGTCTCAGGTTTGACCGGCTTCTTGTGTGCCGGGCTCAGGATCATGGTCATGTTCCGGCCCTCGACGAGGGCATTGCGCTCGATGGCCGCCAGGTTGCGCAGCTCCTCGGCCATCCGGTCGAGCAGCTTGCGTCCGTACTCCTGGTGAACCAGCTCGCGTCCCCGGAAGACGATGGTCAGCTTGACCTTGTCCCCGTCCTCCAGGAAGTGCTTGACGTAGCCGAACTTGGTCTGGAAGTCGTGCTCCGAGATCTTCGGCCGGAGCTTCATCTCCTTGACGGTGATGACGTTGTGCTCGCGCCGGCTCTCCTTTTCCCGCTTGAGCGCCTCGAACTTGAACCGCCCGTAGTCCATCAGCCGGCACACCGGGGGCTGGGCCTGGGGCGCCACCTCGACGAGGTCAAGCTCCCGCTCAAGGGCGAGCTGCTTTGCCCGCTCGATGGCAACGATGCCGAAGGCCTCTTGGGTGGTGTCGTCGAAGAGTCGGACCATGGGCAACCGGATCTGGTCGTTGACCCGCAGCTCTCGGAATGCGATGGGGTGGGACCTCCCGAAAAATCGGCTGAAACAAAAAACGGATAGCTTCCGCTATCCAGGCTGGGTGGGCTGGACCTTCAAGGCGGACCCGGAAGGTGGGGCCGCTCTCGCGGACCCTCTTGGCGGCGCACTACGCGTCCAGCGCCGGAGCATACCACGGGCCTCCCCACGCGGCAGGCCGCGTGGGGTCCCCGTGTCTTCACAGGGGCTCGCCGCCCCTCGGTGGCGCGGCCAAGCCGCGCTCACCTCACCCCGCCAATGCTCGTCACAGGCATAAGGCTCCCCCCATGAGACCACTGCGGGCCGCCTACGGCCCATCCTCCCCTCTGGGCTCCGGCACCCTCCACCGGGCATGGAGGAGCAGCTCGCGGGCGCCATGGGCCCCCAGGACGGGCGAGGCCATGCTGGAGACCACCTGCCAGCCCGCCGCCTCCACCCCGGCGATGGCGACCGCCAAAGCGCCGGCCAGGCTGGCGTCGTCGACCGGAGCCGTCGCCCGACGGAGCTCAAACATCGGCTTGACCAGCCCGACGAGCTCCGCCCGTGGAGCGAGGTGGATGCGATCGAGCTGTGCGGCCGCGGCGCTCAGGGAGAGGTAGGAGACGTCGATGCTCACCACCTCGACCGGCTCGGGGACGAGAACCGGAGTCAGATCGGCCACGTTGGTCGCCTCCAGGTTGACCACACGGGGGTCCTGGCGCAGCGAGCCGAGCAGCTGCCCATGACCCACGTCGACGGCGTAGACGCGCCGCGCACCCGCACCCAGCAGGACCCGGGTGAAGCCCCCGGCAGCCGCGCCGACGTCCAGGCCCACCCGGTCGAGGACGTCGATGTCGAAGGCGGCCAGCGCAGCGGAGAGCTTGGCCTCCCCGCGCAGGCCGACCGGGCGCCGGCGCCGGACCCGCGCAGCAGCGGAGACGCGCGCCTCGGGATTGGTGACGGCAAAGCCGTCGACCTCGATCTCGCCGCTCGCCACCAGGACGGCGGGATCCGCGCCGGGCTCCAGCTCGGCGACGACATCGGCGAGCCGGCGGAGGCGGCGGGTCACCGCTCTCGACCACCCTGCAATGCCGGGCGCGGGTCGCCCCGCGCGCTCAGCTCGGCCGTCGGCTCGCGACCTCGTCCCCGAGCAGGGCGATGAGTTCGGGAGCGCTCCGCTGCTCCGTCCCACCGCGGCGCGTGTCGCGCACGGTGACCACGTCGTCGCCGCGCTCGACGTCGCGCTTGCCGACGACAACCACGTACGGCACCTTGCGCAGCTCGGCGTCGCGGATGCGCGCCTGCATCCGGTTGCCCGGAGAATCGCTGACCGCGGCGCGGAGCCCTGCCGCCTCGAGGCGCTCCACCAGGTTCCGAGCGCAGTCCATGACCGCCTCGACGTCGTCCTGGACCGGCACCACCTCGACCTGGACGGGAGCCAGCCAGAGAGGCAGCTGGCCCGCGAAGTGTTCGAGGAGGATGCCGATGAAGCGTTCCAGGGATCCGTAGATGACGCGGTGGATGGTGACCGGAGTGCGCGGTGCACCGGACGCGTCGATGTACTCGCAGCCGAAGCGGCGGGGTTGCTGGAAATCGAGCTGGATCGTGCCCGTCTGCCAGGAACGGCCGATCGCATCCTTCATCAGGATGTCGATCTTGGGCCCGTAGAAGGCCCCCTCCCCCGCCTCGACGGTGAAGGGAATCCCCTCGTTCGCCTCCAGGATGCGCAGCAGCGCGGCCTCGGCTCGGTCCCAGGTCTCCGGGTCGCCCATGAAGTCGGCGGGTCGCGTCCCGAGCCGCAGAGAGTACTCGAGGTTGAAGATCCCGTAGTAGATGCGCGTGATCTCGAGGATGCGCGCGTACTCCTCCTCGATCTGCTCCTCGGTGACGAAGATGTGGGCGTCGTCCTGCATGAACTTGCGCACGCGCAGCAGTCCATGCAGTGTCCCCGAGCGCTCGAAACGGTGCAGCGGGTCGATGTCCGAGTAGCGGAGCGGCAGCTCCCGGTAGCTGTGACGCCGGAGGTTGTAGATGACGTGGGCATTGGGGCAGTTCATCGGCTTGAGGCCGTAGGTGGTCTGCTCGTCCACCGGGAAGAGGAACATGTCGTCGCGGTAGTGGTCCCAGTGACCCGACGTCTCCCAGAGGGCCTTCTCGTTGATGAGCGGGGTCATGACCTCGTGGTAGCCGCGGGCCCGGTGGTCCTTGCGCCAGAAGTCGATCAGCTCGTTGAGGACGATGACGCCGTTGGGCAGCCAGTAGGGCATGCCCGGGGCCGAGGCGTCGAAGTGGAACATCTCGAGCTCGCGCCCCAGGCGGCGGTGATCGCGCCGCTCGGCCTCGGCGAGGCGGTCCAGGTAGGCGGCGAGGTCGGCGGGGCTGAACCAGGCGGTGCCGTAGACCCGCTGGAGCTGGGGATTGCGCTCGTCGCCGCGCCAGTAGACCCCGGCGACGCGGAGCAGCTTGACGGTCGTGAGGGCGCCACTATCCGGGACGTGCGGTCCCCGGCAGAGGTCGAGGAAGTCGCCGGTGCGGTAGACGCTCACGCTGCTGACGTCCGAGGCG
The DNA here is from genome assembly GCA_003142035.1 of Candidatus Dormiibacterota bacterium. Classification (GTDB taxonomy): domain Bacteria; phylum Chloroflexota; class Dormibacteria; order Aeolococcales; family Aeolococcaceae; genus Changshengia. Next base: position 40,249 of record PLOF01000055.1, on the reverse strand, counting down.
AGGCGATCGATGATCGCGACCTTGAACTTCTGCCCCATCTCCTCGAAGAGACGCCGTGCCTCGTCCCGCGGCAGCACCTCGCGCTGATAGGAGACCCGCCGCTTCGCCAGCTCACCCATCCGCGCCTCGATGGCCGCCAGGTCTCCGTCGGTGAGATGACGGTCCTCGGGGAGCAGGAAGTTGTAGAAGAAGCCGTCCTCGATCGACGGACCGACATCGTACTGGGTCCCCGGGAAGAGCTCGCAGACCGCTGCCGCCATGAGGTGGGCGGCGCTGTGCCGGAGGATGTCCAGGGTCAGGTCGACCGGGGCCTCCAGGGGCGGACCGGCCTCGGCGGCATCGTCGACTTCATCGGGCATGGTGGCCGCATTGTACGGAAGCGATGCCTCCGGGTCACGCGGGCTGCGGGGCCTGGCCCACAGAAGGGCCCGGACCTGACGAGAGGCGCGAACGGCCCCCGCGCGGAAGGGTCAGACGACCAGGCGGGACATGCCCCGCGGCACGTCCTCGCGGCCCTCGCCCAGGATGTCGATCTCGGCCTCCGGGTTGGCAAGCGACGAGCCCCAGATCTCCAGTGAGAGCTGGTGGGCGAGCGGGAGCACGGTGCGTCGCGAGCCGCGCTGCGCCTGAGCCCGCAGACGCTCGAGTCGCTCGGGATCGATGGCGCAGCAATGCACGCTGCAGTACTTGTTGGTCGGCTTCTTCACCGGTTGGCCACACCCCCGTCGAGCGCACAATCGCACCGCCGGCAGGCGACCTTGAGTCGCGTGTCGCACACCCACCTCCATGAGTCAGGCCAGTCTACGACTGCCCTCTGCTCGGCTGTCAACATCCGATTTCACGTTTGCAAAGAACAGGTGTGTGAGAAGTCCGCCTATCGGCGCGCCAGCGGAAGCTGCAGAGGTGTGCACACTGTGGACAACCGGTCAACGCCCATCTCACCAGCCTCTCGCGGCTTGTGGGAAAGGTGTTCGGAAAATCCAGTTGTGACGATTTGCCTGCGCAGGTATTGGCGCTCAGGAGCGTGGTGTACGAGGAGCCGGAGGCGCTGCGCACGTGCTTTGCGGACCTGGTGGCTTCCGCGACATCGAGTGCAACGGTTGTGACGTCCGGTGAATGGACGGCGACACCACGATCGCCCACGGGACCCCACGTCCGGCGACGAGGTCGCATCGCCCAGAGCGGAGCGAGTGCCGTTCTCCGGCGGACGTGGGCGCATCAGGGATCGAACCTGAGACCTCAGCGATGTCAACGCTGCGCTCGTACCAACTGAGCTATGCGCCCGCGCACCCACGCAGGTCAGGCGGGATGATACCGCGTGCGGACGGTCCCGCCGAGCCGGCCCGCGGATTGCCTCCGCTCAGACGGGGGTGCCCACGCCGCCGGCGGCGTGGGGGGCGCGGGCCGTGGCCGGCTTGTCAGCCTGCCTCAAATCGGCGCTCGTGACCTCCACGAGGAGCACTCCCTCGCAGCCGTGGCAGATCACGTGGAACTGCTCCGGGCGACGGATCGGGCGGGCCACCGCCTGGCGATAACCACAGCACTCACACGTCACGATGGCTCGCATCTCTCCCCTTGCGCCTCCACTCTCCCCGAGCCGGTGCCCCCAAGGGGCGGCCACCGCTCGCGGAGTTCCCCGACTTTGGCACCGGTGTGGAAATGGACAGGACCTGACATGGCACCGCGACCCCGCCGTTGCACGGCCGTGTCAAGGGCTGGAAGTCGCTCCTTCGGATGTCGCGTCCGCCGCGCCGGGGTGGTCCAGGACGGCGAGCCGGCTCCAGAAGATGAACCGGAAGCTCAGCCCGGCGGAGATCACCAGGGCGCCGAAGACGTCGACGACGCCGGTGACCGAATGAAAGAGGTCGACGGCACCACCGAAGGCGAGGAGCGGCAGGGCGATGGAGGCGTTGATCACCGTGAAGACGCCGCCGAAGATCCGGCCCCGTGACTCCTCCGTGGTGCCCTCCTGCAGAACGGTGAAGGCGGGGATCAGGATCGCCCCCAGAGCACCACCGAAGACGAGGGCCAGCAACACCACGGCGGGGGTGAGCAGCCCGGTGATGCCGATGTGCTGGAAGACCGGGGGGAAGACGCCCATCGCCACCAGGCAGGTCCCGGTGGTGACGAAGGCGACGACGCTCAACGAGCGCCGCCGGAGGGTGATGAGATGCTGGCCGAGGACCCCCGCCATCGCCACCAGCCCGATCATGGCCGGGCCCAACACGATGGAGATGTCATTCGGCGAGCGGTGCAGCACCTTCTGCAGGTAGGGCGCGCCGAGCGCGTAGATGGTGAAGACCATGATCAGCGCCAGCCCGAGCTGGATCATCCCCCAGCGCAGCGCCGGCCCCCGGCGGAGGATGCCGAGGCCGTCCTGGAACTCCCGGAAGGCGTGGGTCTTGCGACCTGCCCCCGGCGCGACCGCCCGCAGTGTCGCGCCGATCCGCCAGCAGGAGAGGGCGGCCAGGGCGAACAGCCCGGCCGCGATGTAGAAGGGGACGAGGTCCCCGAAGAGGATCAGGCAGATGGGCGCCAGTACGCTGCCGAGCAGGAGGGTGAAGATCACCGTGGTCATGAAGAGCGACATGGCGCCCTGGATCTGCTCGCGGCTCACCAGGGAGGGGATGCTGGCCGCCTCGGCCGGAGCGAAGACCTGACCCACCGAGCTGAAGAGGAAGGTGATGATCAGCAGCGGCCACGCCTGGTGCTGGAGGAAGGGGATCAGCTGGGTCACCGGTATGAGGACCAGGAGCCCGGCTCGGAGCAGGTTGGTGAGCATCATCAGCGACCGCTTGTCGTGGCGGTCGGCGTAGACACCGGCGGGGGCGGAGAGCAGCACCCCGGGAAAGGTGAAGGCGACCGCCACCGCCGCCACCGCCGTGGTGAGGCCGGTCAGGTCGTAGACGACGACGAGGAGCGCGAACTGGATGAAGTTCTGAGCCAGCTGGCTGCCGCACTGGGCTCCCCAGAGAAAGCGGAAGTCCCGCCGGCGGAGCACGCGGGCAAAGCCGGCGGCGTCGTCGGGGTGGGGTGGCACCGCGGGGCGGACCGCGTGCAGGGGCGCGGCGTGCTCGGGCCGCGGGGGCATCCGGTCCTCGCTCATCCCATCTCCCCCGCGGCTCGGGCCAGGCAGCGCCATTCGTCGAGATCGAGCGTCTCCGGCCGGCGCCCCGGGTCCACGCCGCAGTGGGCCAGCACCGCCTCGACCAGGTCGGCGCGGTCGCCCAGGGCTCGGCCCAGGCCGTGGCGGAGGGTCTTGCGACGCAGCTGGAAGGCGGCGCGAGCCAGTCGGAGCACCTCTCTCCTCTCCGCCTCGGGCATCAGCCGGGCGGGATGCATGCGAATGATGCTCGACGCCACCGCCGGTTCGGGCATGAAGCTCGCCGGCGGCACGTCCCGAACCCGTTCGACGTCCGCGATCGAACGCACCGCCACCGTGGCCAGGCTCCACCCCCCGGGGGGCGAGGCGATCCGGGCGGCGACCTCGCGCTGGACCAGGAAGACCGCGCGTCGCGGAGGCATCGGCGCCTCGAAGAGGTGGCCGAGCAAAGCGCCGGTGAGGTTGTAGGGGAGGTTGCCGGCGGCGAGATGGTCGTCGGGGAGGCCGAGCGTGGCCGCGTCCGATCGCAGCGCGTCCCCCTCGATCAGCTCGACGTTGGCGAGCCCGCGGAGGGTCACCCTGGCGGCCCGGATGCAGGCGGGGTCCAGGTCCACCGCGACCACGCGCCTGGCCCGCTGCGCCAGCTCGGCGGTCAGCACCCCGATCCCCGGCCCTATCTCCCAGACGGTGTCATCGGCCGAGGGGTCCAGCGCCTCCACGATGGCTTCGAGCGCGCCCCGATCCACCAGGAAGTGCTGGCCGAGCCGGCGCTTGGCGAAGAGCCCGGCCTGGCGGGCCACCCTGGTCACCGTTCCCGGGTCGGTGAGATCGAGCGGGCGGGTGACCGCGCTCACCCCTTCCATCTCCGGACGCGGAGCGGCCCGGCTCCCGCGAGACGCGTCTTCCGGTCAGCCACGGAGGAGGTCGTCCGCGGGGAGGGCGAAGAGACGTCGCGCGCTGGCGGTGGTCTCCGCCGCCACCTCGGCCAGGTCGACATCGCGCAGCCGCGCCACCGCTGCCGCGGTGGCTGCCACGAAGGCGGGGGTGTTGGGCTGCCCCCGGTGGGGCACGGGCGCGAGGAAGGGCGAGTCGGTCTCCACCAGATACCCGTCAGCGTCGACCTCGCGAGCCGCGGCCTGGATGCCCTCGCTGCGGGGAAAGGTCACCATCCCCGAGAAGGAGAGCAGGAAGCCGCGCTTCCGGCAGCTCCGCGCGTGCGCCGGATCGCCGGTGTAGCTGTGCATGACGCCCCGGACACCGGGGACCGCATCCACCGCCGCGAGCACCTCGGCGTGGCTGTCACGATCGTGGATGACCACGGGCAGGGAGTGGGCACGCGCCAATTCCAGCATCTGATGAAGAGCGGCCTGCTGCACCTGCAGCGACGTCTCGTGGTACCCCGGTCGCCAGTACTGGTCGAGCCCCACCTCACCGACGCCCACCGCGCGCGGGTGCCGGAGCAGCTGATCGAGCGCGTCGAGCTGGGCTCGATCGGGGGCGGCCGGCTCATGGGGGTGCCAGCCGACGGTGAAGAACACCCCCGGATACGCCTCCGCGACCTCCCGGCAACGGTCACTGTCCTCGAGGTTGAGGCCCGGGCAGACGATCTGCACCACCCCCGCGCCCACCGCCTGCTCCAGCGCCCGCTCGACGCCGGCCAATCCGTCGCGCTCGGCGAGGATCTGGAGGTGGCAGTGGCTGTCGACGAGGGGTGTGTGGCTCGCGGCGGCGGGGCGCAGCTCGCTCATCTCCCGCCCAGGATCGCCTCACGATCCAATCGGGGGAAGAGGATCTCGCCCACCCCGACCGGATCCCCCCCGTGCAGCTCCGGCCACGCCCGAACGGCCCGGCTCCGGTCGCCGCCCAGCTCGATGCCCAGGTCGGTCGCGACCTGAGCGGTGGCCCGGGGGATGAAGGGGTGCAGCAGCAGGGTGCTCACCCGCACCGCCTCGAGCAGCTCGGCGCAGACGGTGCCGAGCCGGTCATCCTCCGCGCTGCGGAGCTTCCAGGGGGCGGTCTCCTCGATGTACTTGTTGGCCCGGGCCACGAGCTTCTTGACCGCCGCGAGGGCCGCGGTGAAATCGAGGCCCTCCATGGCCTGGTCGTACGCGGGCACCACGGCGGCGGCGAGCCGGCGCAGATCGGCGTCGATCGGCTCCTCCCCTCCCCGCCCGGGCATGCGGGCATCGAAGTAGCGCTGGACCATCTTCTCGGTACGCGACACCAGGTTGCCGTAGTCGTTGGCGAGGTCGGCGTTGTAGCGGTCGACGAAGCTCTCCATCGAGAAGTCGCCGTCGCGGTCGAAGGGGATCTCGGCCATCAGCACGTAGCGCACCGCGTCGCTGCCGAACTGCGTCACCAGAGCGGTGGGCTCGACGAAGACGCCGCGAGTCTTGCTCATCTTCTCGCCGCCCAGGGTCATGAAGCCGTGGGCGTGCACCCGCTGAGGGAGCGGGATGCCGGCGGCCATCAGCATCGCCGGCCACATCACCGCGTGGAAGCGGGTGATGTCCTTGCCGATGACGTGGACGTCGGCCGGCCAGAAGCGCGCGAACTCCTCGTCGTCGGAGGCGTAGCCGACCCCGGTGAGGTAGGCGATCAGCGCGTCGAACCAGACGTAGACCACCTGGGAGGGGTCGAAGGGGAGCGGGAAGCCCCAGTCCGAGAAGCCGCGGGAGATGCTGACGTCCTCCAGCCCCCCCCGGATGAGCTGGAGGATCTCGTTCCGCCGCGACTCGGGGACCAGGAAGCCGGGGTGCTTCTCCAGGTATTCGAGGAGACGGTCCTGGAAGTCGCTCAGACGGAGGAAGTAGTTGTCCTCCTCCACCAGCTCGACCGGGCGCTCGTGAACCGGGCACAGCTCCGCGACCAGCTCCTTGTCGGAGTAGTAGCGCTCGCAGGAGGGGCAGAGCCAGGCGCGGTACCAGCCCTTGTAGATGAACCCGGCGTCGTGGACGGCCTGCATCAGGCGTTCGGTGCTGCGCCGGTTGGCGTCGCTGCTCGTGCGCACGAAGGCCGTGTAGTCGATGTCCAGCGACGCCCAGAGGGAGCGGTACCTCTCCGCCTGAGCGGCCACGAACTCCTCGGGGCTGACCCCGCGATCCCGGGCGGCCCGGAGCACCGACTGGCTGTGCTCGTCGGTCCCGACCGTGAAGCGGACGTCATCGCCGCGCAGCCGGTGATGGCGGGCGAGCACGTCGCAGGCGACCTTCTCGTAGACGTGGCCGAGGTGTGGGTCGCCATTGACATAGTCGATGGCGGCGGTGACGTAGAAGGTGCTGCTCATGTCCCGATCACGACTGTGCACTCGCCCCGTGGGGGCTCCCGGCGAAGCTCCTCGGCCAGCTCCCGGGCGGTGCCGCGGTGGAAGGTCTCGTGGACTTTAGTCAATTCCCGGGCCACCACGACCGCTCGGTCGCCGAGGAGGGGCTCAATCAGCTCCAGGGTCTTGGCCAGGCGGTTGGCGGCCTCGAAGAGGACCACCGGCACACCCAGCCCGAGGGCCGCCTCGACCTTGCGGCGCAACTTGCCGGGGGAGCGTGGCGGGAAACCCAGGAAGACGAAGCCACCGCCCCCGCCCAGGCCGCTGCCGCTCACCGCGGCGGTGACCGCGCTCGGTCCCGGGACCACGGTGACCGTGATCCCGGCCCGGTGGGCGGCGGCGACCAGCCGGCTGCCTGGGTCACTGACCGCGGGCGTGCCCGCGTCGGAGCAGAGGGTGAGGCGCTGACCCGCCTCCAGCCTGGCCAGCAGGGCGGGGATCCGGCGCTCCTCGTCGAAGGCGGGCAGCGATATCACCGGCCGCTCGATGCCCAGCGAGCGCATCAGGATGCGGGTGCGGCGGGTGTCCTCGGCGACCACGGCGTCGCATTCGCGCAGCGCACGTTCGGCGCGCCGGCTGACGTCCTCCAGGTTGCCGATCGGCGTGGCGAGGACCGTGAGCAGGGCCCCCTCCGGGGTTTCCGTGTTCGTCAGCGGCCCCAGTCGCGGGGGTAGCGGAAGTCGCGGTCGATGGTCCGGTTGGAGAGCTTGGCGATGAGCGGTGGCCGGCGCTTGTACTGGCTGTCCCGGACCCGGCGGTGGATCAGCTTGACGAAGGCGTCGTCGAAGCCGGAGGCGTGCAGCTCGGCCCGAGTGCGGCGCTCGTCGATCATCTGGTGGAGCAGCTGGTCGACCGCGGCGTACTCGAAGCCCAGCTCGTCCTCGTCCGACTGGCCCTCCCAGAGGTCGGCGGAGGGGGCCTTCTCGATCACCGCGGCGGGCAGTTCTAGGTACCGTGCGAGGGCGAAGATCTGGGTCTTGTAGAGGTCGCCGAGCGGGTTGAGGGCGTGGGCCATGTCGCCGTGGATGGTCCCGTAGCCGAGCAGCAGCTCGGTCTTGTTGGAGGTCCCGATCACCAGCGCCGTCCGCGCCAGCGAGAGGTCGTAGAGGATGGACATCCGCTCCCGGGCCATCTTGTTGCCGCGACGGTTGCGGTCGGCGTCGGGATTGCGCTCGAAGTAGGCGTCGATCTGGGGGGAGATGTCGACCACCAGCGGGGTGGTGCCCAGCTGGGCGGCGACCAGGCGGGCGTCGCGCTCCGACGCGGGGCTGCTCGCCCGGTACGGCATGAACACCGGAATCGCATTGTCCGGGCCGAGGGCCCGGCAGACCACGGCCAGGGTGAGCGCGGAGTCGATGCCGCCGGAAAGCCCGACCACGCCGCGCTCGAAGCCCACCTTGCGCACCTCTTCGCGGACAAATCCGGTCAGGATCTCCGTGACCAGGGGGCAGTCGACGGTCAGCGCGTCCGCCGCGTCGCGGCGGCTCAGTCCGTCCGCGGTCTCAGTCACGTTCGCGGCGGTGCAGGCGGTGGCACTCGGCGTCGACGATGTCGTGGCGTTCGTCGCGGAGCATCGGGTTGGCGATCCGCGCCCGCCGGAGGGCCGCCAGGTCGAGGCGGTGGAGGGGCATCCCCTCGTCGCGGCCGGCCGGCTCGCCGACCAAGCGTCCCTCGGGGTCGACGACCCGCGAGCCTCCCCAGAAGTTGATGCCGTCCTCGTAGCCGACCCGGTTGCAGTAGACGACGTAGGCGGTGAAGAGCTGGGCATAAGTGCGGGTGATCACGTCGTAGCTCTGGGCGGTTCCGATCTCGGATCCGTACCCGACGCCGCGGCCCGGGGAGGCCGACGGGCAGATGATCAGGTCGACGCCGTCGCGGGCGAGCAGGTACGCGGAGCTCGGGTGCCAGAGGTCCTCGCAGATGAGCACGCCCGCTCGCCAGGGACGGCGCGGTCCGGCGGAACGGAGCGGAGCCTCGAAGGCTCGGAACCGGTTGCCGGCGGCGAGATCGCGGGCCTCGTCGAAGAGGCCGTAGGTGGGCAGGTAAACCTTGCGATGGACGTGGACGACGGCCCCCCCGGAGAGGTAGAGGGCTGCGTTGTGAAAGCGGTGGTCGTCGCTCTCCAAGATGCAACCGACCACGACGTCCACGCCCCGTGACGCCTCGGCGAGGGCCTGGATCTCGGGGCTGTCGAGGCGCAGAGCGGTCTCGGTGACCAGGTCCTTGAGGAAGTACCCGGTGAGCGAGAGCTCGGGGAAGACCACGAGGTCCGCTCCGCCCGCGACGGCGGTCCCAATCAGCTCCAGATGGCGCGTGACGTTGGCGGCGACATCGCCCAGCCGGGGTGCCAGCTGGGCGAGCGCGACCACGATGTCACTTCGTGGGGCGACGTCCGTGGTCATGGCCGGAGAGGGCTCGGTCTTCACCATGGGGTGGATTCTCCGCCATCGAGCGTCCCGCCGATGAATTCGGTGACCCGCCCGACCACGCCGGACACCGGCTCGCGTGCCACCGTGGCAGGCGGCAGCGCCGCCAGGAAGCGCCGCGCGTAGTCCCGGGTCTGGAGGCGGGAGTCGGCGATCACCACCACGCCCCGATCGGTGCCCGAACGGATCAGCCGGCCGAATCCCTGACGCAACCGGATGACCGCCTCGGGGAGCACATAGCTCCCGAAGGGATCGCGCAGCTCAGCGGTGCGAGCGCGGACCAGCGGGTCGGTGGGGACGGCGAAGGGGAGCTTGGCGATGATCACGCACTGGAGGGCGTCGCCGGGGACATCGATCCCCTCCCAGAAGGTGTTGGTGCCGAGCAGCACGGTGCGCGGGTTCTCGACGAAGGACGCCAGGAGCTGGCGCCGGGTCCCGTCGAGGCCCTGGGCGACGACGGAGATCTGGCTGCCGGCAAGCCGCCGGCCGACCAGATCGCGGACGCGCCGGAGCGCCCCGTACCCCGTGAAGAGGCCGAGGGTGCGGCCGCCCAGCCGCCGCCCGATCCCGGCGGTGATGGTCGCGAGCGCCTGCTCGTACTCGGGGTCGTCGTAGGGAGGGATGTCGGTGACCACGATGCAGAGGGCCTGGGTCAGGTAGTCGAACGGTGACTCGAGCGCCAGCTCCTCGGTGCGCGCCCCCAGCCCGAGCCGCTCCCGGATGAACCCGAAGTCCCCGGCGATGGCGAGGGTGGCCGACGTCAGCACCACGGTGCGGGCCGCGTCCAGGAGCCCCTCCCCGAGGGCGCTTCCCGCCGCCACCGGCGCGTCGCGCAGCTCCGCCTGCTCGGCGCGGAGCTCCATCCAGGCGACGTGTCCCTCCCGCCGCTGCAGGAGGACGTCGTTGATGGCGCCCGCCGACCCCTCGAGGGCGGACGCCGCCAGCGCCAGCTCCTCCGCCTCTCGATCCGGCTGGGGGAGAAGATCCGTCTGGAGGCAGGCCGGGCCCGCCGCGCGGAGCGCCTCGGCAGCCCGGCGGAGGACGGAGACAGCGTGATGGGCGTTGCGCACCAGGGGCTGAAGCCGTGGCTCGACGAGCAGGTCGTCGGTCACGCTCAGGCTCCCGGTCGGCGCCCCTCCTCCCCCGCCGAGGCGCTCGGCGAGCAGCCCCTTGGCCTCCCCGAAGAGCCCGTTGGCGGCGTCGCGGCAGGCCTCCAGGGCACTCGCCAGACCGGCGTCCAGGACCTCGGGGAGGCGATCGAGGGCCCGGAGGACATCCGCGCTCCGGAGCCGGTGCCCGCCCGCCTGAGTGGCCTGCTCCTCGAGGTGATGGGCCTCGTCGACGACGAGCGCCGAGTAATCCCCGAGCAGGTGCCCTGACGCGGACTCGTCGCTCAGCAGGAGGGCATGGTTGGTCACCACCAGCTCGGCCGTCGCCGCCGTCCGGCGCGCGGCGACCATGTGGCATGCGCCATTGGCCCAGTTGGCGCAGGCGCCGCCCAGGCAGTCATCCCCGGTCGATTCGACGGCGCGCCAGAGCTCGCGCTCCGAGGCTCCCAGGTGCAGCTCCACCCGGTCGCCGGTGCGGGTCAGGTCGAGCCAGCGCAGCAGTTTGAGCTTGAACCTGATGACGTCGAGGTCCGCCCCGCGGGGGCCGATGTCGCCGCGGCGGAGGTGGCGCTGGAAACGCCGCAGGCTGATGTAGTGGCTGCGACCCTTGAGCATCGCCCATCCGAGCGGGCGAGGAAGATGAGGCTGCAGGGCGGGCAGCTCTCGCGCGGCGAGCTGCTCCTGGAGGGTGATGGTGTGGGTCGCGACCACCGCCCGGCCGCGGCCCCGCTCGATCCAGATGGCGAGCGGGGCGAGGTAGCCAAGCGTCTTCCCCACCCCCGTTCCCGCCTCGACGAGGAGGCGTCCGCCGCGCTCCAGGCTCTGAGCGACGGCCCGTGCCATCTGCTCCTGGGGCTCCCGATACTCGTAACCCGGGCGCTCCGCAAGCGGGCCGCCGGGACCGATCAGGGCAACGGCGGCGTCGGCCAGGGGCCCGAAGAGAAGCGAGTCGCGCTCGCTCCGAATGGGATCCCCGGCGCCGGAGGTGCCGGGGTCCGCCGCTCCCGCAGCTCGACCCGGCGCCGCCGCCAGGCCCTGGCGGCCCGGGTGGGGGCCGTCCTCCAGTTCGGGGTGCGCGCCCCGCTCGGCCACGGCGAGGTCGAAGAAGTGCCCGAGCGACGTCCCCGCCTGGGCGGCCACGCGATACATCTCCGAGAAGGTCGACCGCCGCAGGGAGGCGGCCTCCACCAGCAGCCATCGGAACAGCTCCGCGGTCGCCTGCGCGTCACTCAGGGCGCGGTGGGGACGTTCGTGATGGAGCCCGAGCTGACGGCCCAGTGCCCCGAGGTTGTGGCTGGCGGCGAGCGGCAGCAGGATGCGCCCGAGCTCGAGCGTGTCCATCGCCACTCTCCGACCAAAGGTATCGGGGAGGAGCTGGCTGCAGAAGGCGAGGTCAAAGGCGGTCCCGTGGCCGACCAGCTCGGCATCCTCGCAGAACTCGGCGAGCTGGACCATGGCCTCGAGCGGGGACGGCTGGCCGGCCAGATCGGCGCTCGTGATACCGGTCAGCCGCTGCACCGGCAGCGGCACCGCGATGCCCGGGTCGACCAGGAGCTGAAGCTCGCGGATGGGCACCCCGTCCTGTCGGAAACGGACGGCCCCGATCTCGATGACCCGCTCGCTCTTGGGCGACAGCCCGGTGGTCTCGAGATCGAAGGAGACGAACTCGACGGTCATCAGATGAGGGGCGGGGTCACCGCCCGGTAGTCCGTCGTCCCATCGAAGATGCCGCGGCGCGACGGGGGAAGGACCTCCGCGATCCGCTGCATGAGTAGGTCCGAGACCTCCTGGTTGGACCGGCGCGGGCCTCCCGGGTCCTCGGGGGGCAGCGGGGCGGCACGCCCGAAGCGGACGTGCACCGGAGCGTGGCGGGGCCGCCTCGACCCGAGGGGCAGAGCGCGCTCGGTGCCCCAGATTCCCACCGGGAGGATCGGCACCCCGGCCGTCCGGGCCAAAAAGCCGGCGCCCGGGTGCGGACGCTGCAGCACCCCGTCCGGGCTGCGGTGGCCCTCCGGGTAGACGAGCACCGCATGCCCCTGACGCATCAACCCCACCGCCTGACGGAGCGCCGCCCGGTCCGCGCTGCCGCGCACCACCGGGAAGGCGTGGTAGCCGACGATGAAGAAGCGGGTGAGGGGCGACTGGAAGTAGTCGCTCTTGGCCATGAAGTAGAGATCGCGGCGCGGCATGTAGGCGCCCACGATCGGCGGGTCCGCGGTACCCACATGGTTGCTCACCACCAGCAGGCCGCCCCGTGCGGGGACCTTCTCCGTGCCGGTGACGTCGAGAAGATCGCCCACCACGACGCGGCAGATGAGGCGCGCCACCGCCGTCATCCACCAGTAGTTGAGGTCGAGCCCGGACGGCGAGAGGTGGGTGCGTGTCACAGACCGGCCGCCCGGCAGCGGGAGAGCGCCAGCTCCACCATCTCGTCAACGCCGTGGGTCCCGGTGTCGATGACCACCGCGTCGGGAGCCGCGGCCATCGCCCGGGCGTCACCACTGTCGCGGCCGGAGATCTCGACGGCGAGTGTCTCGGGGTCGACGGCCGCCCCGTCCCGCTGGAGCTGCACCGCGCGCCGGGCGGAGCGGAGGGCAGCCGTCGCCTGCAGGTAGAGCTTCACCACCGCCTCCGGGAAGACCACGGTGCCGCAGTCTCGCCCCACCCCGACCGCCCCCCGCGTGGCGGGTGCGCGCTGGAGGGAGAGGAGATGACGGCGGACCTCGGGGAGCTGGCTGACAGTGGTGAGGAGAGCTGCGTGCCGGGGATCGCGGATCTCGGCTCCGGGATCGATGCCGTCCACGCGGACCTCCCAGCTGTCGTCGTCGGGCACGGTGTTGATCTCGATGGCGACGCTCCCGGCCAGCTCGGCAATGCGGGCGAGGTCTCCGGCTCCGAGGCCCGCCCGGCTCGCGGCCACGATGACGGCGCGGTAGAAGAGGCCGGTGTCGATGAACGGGAGGTCGAGGGTCAGGGCCAGTCGGCGTCCAAGTGTCGTCTTGCCGCTCCCCGCCGGCCCGTCGACGGTGACGACAGGAACGGTCACGGCGCCGTCATCCCCACCGCCGCGTAGAGCGCCTCGAGCTCCGCGGCAGTCAGGAGCCGGACTCTGCCCTCCTCGAGGTGGCCGAGCTTGAGAGGACCGAGGCCGACCCTGGCCAGGTCCAGGACCGGAGCGCCCAGTGCCGCGCAGAGGCGCCGGATCTCCCGCTTGCGCCCCTCGCCCATGGTCACCTCGATGAGGTCCGCCCGCTCCGGGCTCGGCCGCCGAACGCCGAGCGGCCGGGCGAGCCCGTCCTCCAACTCCACGCCCTCCAGCAGACGCTCGATGTCGGCATCGCTCAAGCCGCGACCGAGAACGACGCGATAGCGCTTGGCCACCCCGTAGCGGGGATGGGTGAGCCGGTGGGCCAGGTCTCCGTCCGTGCTGAGCAGGAGCAGCCCGCGACTGTCGGCGTCGAGCCGTCCCACCGGGACCAGCCCCGGCACCGGCTCCGGGAGCAGCCCCATCACGGTCGGCCTGCGCTGGGGATCGCGGACCGTCGTCACCACGCCGGCCGGCTTGTTGAGCATCAGCGTCTCGAGGCGCTGGTCGCCCGCGATCGGTCTGCCGTCGACCGAGACCCGATCCCGCCGCGGGTCGACAGTGGCGCCGAGCGCAGCCCGGGTGCCATTGACGCTGACGCGCCCGGCGTCGATGAGGCTGTCCGACCCGCGCCGGGACGCCACTCCGCGGCGCGCGAGATACCGATTGAGTCGCTCTCGGGTGGTCGCCATCTAGATCTCGCCCGGCGGCGCCGGCTCGCCCTCGGGAGGAGCGGCCAGCGCTTCGGACCACTCCCGCTCCTGCTCCTCCGGCAGCCCGATGCCTCCGGGAAGGAGGGGAAGCTGATCGACCCGCTCCAACCCGACGAGCTGGAGGAATCGGAGTGTCGTCCCGAAGAGGCGGGGCTGTCCGGGAGTGCTGGCGCGGCCGATCTCTGCGATCAGGCCCCGCCGCTCCAGGCTGTCGAGCACCGCCTCGCAGTTGACCCCGCGGATCGACTCGATCAGGGCACGGGTCACCGGCTGGCGGTAGGCGACGATGGCGAGCGTCTCCAGCGCCGGGCGGCTGAGACGAGCCGGGCGCTCGGGGTTGAGGGCTCGCTGGACCGCCCAAGCCGTCTCAGGGCGGGTGACCAGCTGCACCTGGTCGCGGTGGCGCTGCAGCATCAGGCCCCGCCCGCGCAGCTGGCCGGCGAGCGACTCGGCGGCCCGGTCGATGCGCTGGGCAGGCTGTCCGAGTATGCCCGCGAGCTCGGCGAGGGTCACCGGACGGTTGAGCACAAAGCAGACCGACTCGAGAGCCAGGGCGAGGTCCTCGGGTTCGCTGCCCGGCACCCAGTCAGGCACCCGGGGGCGGCCGATGTCGTCCAGTTCGAGGGTGAAGCCCTCCTCGCCGTCGTCCTCCCCGTCAAGGGGCAGGCTGGCCAGCGCGGCCGCCGGGTCGAGGTCCTCTTCCACCGGGTCGAGCGGGTCCTCGCCGGGTACGGCGGGGGGCGTCAGGTCGTCAGTCACTTTTGCGCACCCAGATGGGCCCGAACGGCTCGGGCTGGTCGACCACCGCCAGGCCACGCTTCAGCAGCTCGAGCAGGGCGAGGAAGCAGGCGACCGCCTCCAGCCGGGTGGTCACCTCGGCGAAGATCGCCTCGAACTCCACCGGCCCGCGGCCCAGCAGCTCCACCAGCCAGGCGACCTTCTCCTCGACCGAGAAGGTGATCATCCCGACCGGCGGCGCTCCTTCCTGCAGCCGCTCGAGCACCTGCCGGAAGGCGGCCGCAAGCCGATCGGGGGGGATGCGCAGCCGCTCCAGGGGCAGGACCTCGGGGGCGACCAGACCGAGGAAGCTGCGCTCACCCGTCTCGGCGGGCTCGAGCAGGAGCGCCTCCATGGCCGCCCGGAAGAGACGGTATTCGGCGAGACGTCGCCCCGCCTCGGACTCGACGACAGCCTCCTCCTCGTCGAGCTCGGCATTGCCCTCGGTGACCTTCGCCGCCTTCATCGAGAGCAGGCGGGCGAGGAGCCCGAGTGCCTCCGCGGCGTCGCGAAGATCCCCTCCCAACTCGCTCCCGGTGAGCTGGCGGCTCACCTGAGTGGTCACCTGGGCCACCGGGAGGTCATGCAGGTCGACGTCGCCGCGCTGGGCGGCGAGGACCAGCTCCTCGAGGGTGCCGCTGAATCCATCCACCTCGACGGGGAAGCGCCGGGGCCACCCGGAACGGGGGCCGGCGGGCGCGCTCTCACTCATGGCGGCCATGGTACGTGGTCGCCCAGCCGGTCGAACCCGAGGCCGGCGGCCGGTCCCAAAGTCTCACCGATGCACACGCACCCGCAGCCCGCCGCGCTCAGCCGGCTCGCTGATGGGCCCCGTCGGTGGCATTCCCCTCGCGGAGCAATTCCCCGGCACGGGCCATCGCGGCCGCGGTGGTCCGGCCCGACATCATCCGGGCGATCTCCGACACCCGCTCCTCACCCTCAACCCGGCGCACGGTGCTCTCCACGGCGCCGCCACCTCCCAGGCGGGAGACCAGCAGGTGCCAGCCGGCGCGCGAGGCGATCTCGGGGCGGTGGGTGACCGCGAGGACCTGGCGACCTCGTCCGATGTCGGCGAGGAGGTCGCCAACCCGCGCTGCCGTCTCGCCGCCCACCCCGGTGTCCACCTCATCGAGGACCAGCAGGGGCTGGCCACCCCCTCCCCCGGCGGCGGCGAGGGCGAGAGCCAGGCGGCTCAGCTCCCCACCCGACGGACCCTCGTCGAGGGGCAGCGGCACCCCGCCGCGATTGGCGGCCAACCGGAACTCCACCTGGTCGACGCCGTCGGCGTCGCAGCGGAGCGGACCGTCGCCCAGGTCGACGCCGTCGGCATCGGCTGCGACGCCGAGGGTCACGCGGAAGCGGGCTTCGGGGAGCTCGAGCACGGCCAGGTGCCGTTCGACCGCCTGTTCGAGAGCGTGGGCCGCCTCGCGCCGGGCGGCGCTGAGCCGGCGCGCGGCGGTGGCGGCAGCCGCCTGGGCAAACCGGGCGTCCCCCTCCAGGGCGGCGACGTCCACGCCGCCGCGGGCGGCGTCGCAGATCCTCCGGGCGCCCTCGAGCACCGAGAGTGCGGCGCGGATCGATCCGTGCCGGCGGCGCACCCGGGCCAGCGCGTCGAGGCGCTCCTCGACCGCCTCCAGCCGCACCGGGTCGACCTCCACCCGGTCGGCCAGCCGCCGGGCCGATACGCCGAGATCGCGCAGTGCCGTGGCCAGCGCGGCCCCCTCTGCGCCGAGGTCGGCGAGGGCCGGGTCGACCCCGCTCAGCGCGTCGACGCCCACCAGGGCTCGCTCGAGAAGGTCGGCGGCGCCCGCCTCGTCACCGGTCGCCGCCTCGCCCAGCAGGGTGGCGGCAGAGGCGATGCCGGTCGCGTGGCGAAGGCGCAGCCGCTCCGCGCCGAGATCGTCCTCCTCACCCTCACGCAGCCGCAGGAACTCCAGCTCGGCGATGGTCGCCTCTGCCTCGGCGAGCTCCGCGGCCGTCCTACGGCTCGCCGCACGCGCCCCGGCGAGCGCCGCCTCGGCGCTGCGCAGCCGGCGGTGGGCGTCCGCCATCACGGCCCGGGCCTCGAGGACGGGATCGCCGCCCGACTCGTCGAGGGCTCTGCGCTGCCACGACCGCTGCAGCAGACGGTGACTGGCCCCCTGAGCGGTGACCTCGGCGAGCTGCTCACCGAGCTCGCGCAGGGTCGCCTGGGAGACGAGGGCGCCGTTGACGCGGCAGGTCGAGCGTCCCGAGCTCCCCGCAGCGCGGGTGAGCGTGACCAGGTCGTCGACGGGGATGCCGAGCCCCGCCAGCAGGACGGCGCTCTCCGAGCTCGGCTCAAAGACGGCCCGGACCGAGGTGCCCTCCCCCACCGCCTCGCCATCGACCCGGGCACCGAGCGCCCAGCGGACGGCCGCGATGCAGAGCGACTTGCCGGCGCCGGTCTCTCCACTCAGGGCTCCGAACCCGGGATCGCAGTCGAGGCGCGCATCCCGCACGAGGGCGAAGTTGCGGAGGCGCAGCTCGAGGAGCCGGGTCACAGCGGCTCCCTCTCACCGGTAGCACGATCGGCCGGCTTGAGCGGCAGACCGAAATGGACCTTGTCCCGCAGCTGCCGGAGGAACGAGGGGGAGTCGACACAGCGGACGACCGTCAGATCGGGCCCCGGACCGATCCGAACCCTGCCTCCGGCCATGAGATTGCCCTGGTACTGACCGTCGGCGGCCACGTGAACTCGACCGTGCATCACGGTCACCTCGACCACGGTCACCTCGGGGAGCACGATGGGGCGGGTGATGACCGCGTGCGGGGCGAGCGGGACCACGGTGATGGCACGCACCCGCGGGTCGATGGGCGGTCCCCCTGCGCTCAGCGAATAGCCGGTGGAACCGGTGGCGGTGGCGACGATCATCCCGTCGGCGTCGAACTCGCCGAGGAGCTCGCCGTCCGCCTCGACCCGCAGGCGCACCAGCACCACCTCGGGGGACTTCAGGGCAATGTCGTTGAGCGCCAGCAGGACGCGGCTCTCGCCGGTGCCCTCCCCGACTCCGCCCTCGCCCGGCACCATCTCCGCCGCCAGCATGCTCCGCCGTTGCCGGAAAGTCCGGCCCTCGGCGAACGCCTCGATGGCACCCGGAAGCTGATCGAGCTCCATATCGGTGAGGAAACCGAGCCGTCCCCGGTTGATGCCGAGGACGGGGATGTCGCGGGGCGCGGCCAGCCGGGCCCCGAAGAGGAACGTCCCGTCGCCGCCGAGGGTGACCAGCAGGTCGGTGCCCTCGGCGTGCGCGGCGACGTCCTCGACCGGGCGGACCTTGGTCGTCCAGGTCCGGTACCCACAGCGGACCGCAACCTCCGCCGCGGCGGCCACCGTCTCGGGACTCTCCCCCGGGTGCAGAAGGAAACCGATGGTGCCTCTGCTCATGGCTCCACTCCATCGCCGCCCGCCGGCGCCCCGGCCAGCAGGAAGCGGACCAGCAGCTCCTGGTTGCCCCGGGTGCCGCGGATCACTGCAGGGATCGGCCCCGCCGTCCCCGAGGCTCCCAGCTCACTCACGCACCACTGCAGGAAGGCGACGGCGCCGGCCTCCGCCGCCGCCAGGTCGCGGACGATCCCGCCCCGGGAGACGGCGTCGCGGCCCAGCTCGAACTGGGGCTTGAAGAGGGCGACCACCTCGGCCCCCGGTGCAAGGCGCGCCACCGCCGGCAGCACGAGACGCAGCGAGATGAAGGAGAGGTCGAGGGTGACCAGGGTCGGGGCCTCGCCCGGGAGCGTCTCCAGGTAGCGCAGGTTGGTCCGGTCGAGGATGCAGACCCGCGGGTCACCGGCCAGACGGGTGAGGAGCTGGCCGTGACCGACGTCGACGGCGTAGATCCGCGCCGCTCCTCGCGAGAGGAGCACGTCGGTGAAGCCTCCGGTGGAGGCCCCGGCGTCGAGGCAGACGCGGTCGCCGCAGTCGACACCGAAGGCGTCGAGGGCGGCCACCAGCTTCTCCCCGGCACGGCTCGCCCACGGGCTCCCCTCCCCCACCATCCGCAGCTCGGCGGCCTCACCCACTCGCTGCGCGGCGCTCCGGGCCTGCCGGCCGTCCACCTCAACCATGCCGGCGGCGACCAGCGCCTGGGCGCGCTCGCGGCTGACGGCGATGCCGCGCTCCACCAGGACGACGTCCAGCCGCTGCGCGGTCACAGCCATCAGAAGGGGATCTCGTCGGGGTCGATGTCCAATACATCTCGCCGCCCTGGGAGGGGTGTGAGCGGGGCACCGGGGGGGACGGCCGGGAGCTCCACGACCTCGCGCTCCGGCTCGAGCGGCCTCTCCGCGATCCGCCCGCCGGCGCCGACCACCAGCTGGGTGACCTTCTGCTCGGTGCGGTCCAGCAGGCTCCCGCAGTGCTGGGCCAGGCGGGCGCCCCGCTCGTAGGCGGCGATGGCCTCGTCCAGCGCCACGGCGCCGCGCTCCAGCCGCTCGATGATCTGGTCGAGCTCAGCGAGCGCCCGCTCGTAGCTCAGCCCCTCGATGTCGTCACCGGCGGGTCGCACCCCGGGGGCCTCGCTGCCGTCGCCTTTCATCCTCTCTCCAGAGTGTCGTGCCCGTTATCGTACATGCGTTCGTCCTGGTCTGTCGAGCCGGTCGACTCGACCGTGCTGATCACGAGGCCCTGAGCCAGGCGGGTGCGGAGGCGCTGCCCGGACCTTACCCTCGCCGGGTCGGTCAGCACCGCGCCACTCGCCGCCTCCATGGTGATCGAATAGCCCCGCTCCAGCACCCGGAGCGGTGAGAGCGCCTCGAGCTGGTCGCGCCGGGCGCGCACCTCCTGGCGTCGCTGCACGAGAGCCTCACCGACCACCCGGGCCAGCCGCCGCCGCTGGCCGCCGAGGCGCTGGCGCTCCAGGGCCACCCGCTGGCCCGGGGAGGCGAGGCGGAAGCGCGCCGTGGCGGCGTCGAGGTGCCGCCGCTTGGCCGTCAGCGAGGCCAGCAGGCCCGCGCGCAGGCGCTCGGCGCGCAGGTCCAGCTCCTGGCGGTGACTGGGCAACCGCCGGAGCGGCGAGGCGCTGTCGAGACGCAACCGCTGCCGTTCGAGGACGCCCCGCTTGACGGAGAGCTCCTGGCGCGCCGCGGCCCCGAGGCGGGCCCGGCGGGCGCCCAGCTCGGCGCCCAGCCGGCGGGAGTCGGGAACCGCCAGCTCCGCGGCGGCGGAGGGTGTGGCCGCCCGGCGGTCGGCGGCGAGGTCGGCGATGGTCGTGTCGGTCTCGTGGCCGACACCCGAGACCACCGGCAGCCGGCCCGCCCGGATGGCGCGGGCGAGCCGCTCGTCGTTGAAGGGCATCAGGTCCTCCAGGGAGCCGCCGCCCCGAACGAGCAGCACCACCTCGGCTCCGCTCACCGACTGGGCCCGTTCCAGGGCGAGGATCAGCGTCTCGACCGCCCCCTCCCCCTGCACCGTTGCCGGGGAGAGCACCAGGTCGACGCCGGGAGCGCGCCGGCCGACCACGGTGAGGACGTCGCGCAGCGCGGCTCCACTCCGCGAGGTCACCACCACCACCCGCCGCGGCAGGAGTGGCAGCGCCCGCTTGCGCGCCTCGTCGAAGAGCCCCTCGGCCGCGAGTGCCCTGCGGCGCTGCTCGACGGCCAGGGCGAGGGCGCCGATCCCGGAGGGCTCCAGCCGGTCCGCGTAGAGCTGGTAGCGCCCCTGGGCGTCGTAGACCTCGATGCGGCCGTGAACGATCACGGTCATCCCGTTCTCCGGCCGGAAGGGGATCTCCGCACGCTGTGATCGCCAGACGACGCAGCTCAGCGAGGCGTTGGCGTCCTTGAGGGTGAAGTACAGATGCCCCGAGGCCGGCATCGAGAGGTTGCTGATCTCCCCCTCGACCAGGACGTCCTCCAGGTCCGGGCTGAGCGCGATGACCCCGCGGATGACGGCGGTGAGCTGGGCGACGGTCAGCGCCTGGCGGAAGCTCATCGCCGGCCGCCCCCGACCGGGTGGCCCTCCGGATCGCGCACGCGAGACGATGGCGCTTTCATGGATCGAACAGATGATCGCTCAAAGGACGCCGCCGCCGCCGGGGCCGGACGGCTCGTCCCGGTGGCGCGGGAGGCCGGTGCAGCGATCAGCTCAGGCGCCACCGGAGGGCCAGCCCGGGCTCCGCCCGGCGCTCACACCCGCTCCCGGGCGATCCGGCCCAGCACCCCGTTGACGAGGGGGACGGCCTCCTCGCCGGCGTACACCCGGGCCAGCTCCAGGGACTCGTCGATGCTCACCGCGACCGGGGTCGCCGGCTCGTAGAGCACCTCGTAGGTCCCGAGCCGCAGCACCGCTCTCTCGACCTTGCCGTAGTCGACGAGGTCCCAGTTAACACTCGCCTCGGAGATCGCCGCGTCGATGTTGACGACGTGCTCGAGCGTCCCCTCCACCAGGGTGCGGGCAAACTCGACGGTGTCCCGGGGCGCGCCCATGTCCTCGGCCTGATACTCCAGGGCCGGGCGCGGCTCCTTCTCGGTCCCCTCCAACTCAAAGAGGACGCGCAGCGCCAGCTCGCGTCCCCGGCGCCGCCTCCCCGCGGAGCGGCTCATGAGGCGAAGACCACCTCGCTGACGTGGACGTTGATGGTGCCCACGTCCAGGCCCAGCATCCGCTCCACGGCGTCGGCTACGCGCTGCTGCACCTCGGCCCCAACCTTGGGGACGGAGTGACCCGAGAGCACCACCACCCAGAGGTCGATGTCGAGGGTACCCTCGTCGCGCAATTCGACCTTGGCGCCGCGGTGAGCCGCGGAGCGGCGCAGGATGCGCTCCAGAGACTGACCCGCCGCCTGGTACATGGCGTGAACGCCCTCGACCTGGAGGGCGGTGAGGACGGCGATCCAGGCCACGACCTCGTTGGCCACCCGGGTCACGCCGAGCGGACCGCGGAGGTCGGGACTCTGCCCGTTGGTCGCGGCGTCTGCCGGTGCGTCCATCAGGCTCTCTCCAGGTACCGTCCGTTGCGGGTGTCGACGCGGACGTGGTCGCCGGCGTTGACGAAGAGCGGGACATCGACGGTGGCCCCGGTCTCCAGGGTGGCGGGCTTGGTGGCCGCGTTGGCGGTGTCGCCCTTGAACCCCGGGTCGGTCTCGACCACCTCGAGATCCACCGAGGTGGGCAGCTCCACACCGAGGATCTTGTCGTCCCAGGTGAGCAGGGTGAGGTTGACGTTCTCCTTGAGCCAGCGAGCACCCTCGCCGACCTGCTCGGGAGAGAGCGGGGTCTGGTCGTAGGTGGTCGTGTCCATGACCACGTACGCGTCCCCGTCCCGGTAGAGGAACTGGGCCTCGCTGCGCTCGATCCGGGCGCGACCGAACTTCTCCTCGGGACGGAAGGTCTCCTCGGTCACCGCCCCGGTCAGGAGGTTCTTCATCTTGGTGCGCACGATGGCCGTGCCCCGGCCGAGCTTCATGTGGTTGAAGTCGAGGACCTGGAGGAGCTGACCGCCCCTCTCCACCGTGGCTCCGGGACGGAGCTCGCCTGCATTGATCATTGGTCCAATTCTCTTCTCTCTCGCACCATCCGGGTGGCTGCCTCCAGGGCGACCGCATACCCGGAGACGCCGAGCCCCAGGATGACCGAATCGGCGGCCTCCGCGGTGAGCATGACCTTCCGGTAGCTCTCGCGCCGGAAGGTGTTGGTGAGGTGGATCTCGACGACCACCCCGGGGAACGCTCGGAGCGCGTCGAGCAGGGCGACGCTGGTGTGGCTGAACGCCCCGGGGTTGATCACCAGGGCGTCGGCGTGCCCCGTCTCCGCCTCGATCAGGTCGATCAGCTCGCCCTCGCTGTTGCGCTGCTCGGTGCGGATGTCGATGCCCATCGCCGCGGCACGCTCACGCAGATCGGTGTCGACCTCGGCGAGGGTGCGGCCACCGTAGAGCTCGGGCTCCCGGCGCCCGAGGCTCCCCAAATTGGGACCGTTGAGAACAAGGACCCTGGTCATCTCGTGTGAAGCACCTCCTCGAGCGTCTCGCGCACCAGATCGGCGGGCACGCGCTGGTCGGTGACCGGCTCGCCGCGCCGGGCCAGCAG
Source organism: Candidatus Dormiibacterota bacterium (assembly GCA_003142035.1). Lineage (GTDB taxonomy): Bacteria > Chloroflexota > Dormibacteria > Aeolococcales > Aeolococcaceae > Changshengia. The sequence continues at coordinate 17,672 of PLOF01000055.1, read as the reverse complement.
CACCCAGTGCACCTCGCCGCCCACCGCCTTCTTGTCGTGGCCCAGCCGGCGCAGCACGGCCGCCGGCTGGACGGGGGGCAGAGGGTGGAGGCCGAGCCGGTCGAGGAGGTGGTCCTGCCATTCCCGATCGGCCGCGGAGAGCCCCACCATCTCGCTGGAGAGCCTGCCGGCGACCCGCATCCCCGCCGCCACCGCCTCCCCGTGAGTGACCGTGCCGTACCCGGTGGCCGCCTCGATGGCGTGGGCCACGGTGTGCCCGTAGTTGAGGACGGCCCTCAACCCGGATTCGCGGGGGTCGCGGCCCACCACCTCCGCCTTGATCGCCACGCAGCGCTCGATGATCGGGGTGAGGGTCTCCACGTCGCCGGCTCCGCCGCTCTCGACCCCCGCGTCGAGGAGGGCGGGGAGGTCGGTGTCGGCGATCATCGCGTACTTGGCGATCTCCCCCAGACCGGAGGCGAGCTCTCGGGATGGGAGGCCGCGCAGCAGGCCGGGGTCGGAGAGAACCGCCCGCGGCTGCCAGAAGGCACCGGCCAAATTCTTGGAGGCACGGAGGTTCACACCCGTCTTGCCCCCGATGGAGCTGTCGACCATGGCGAGGAGGGTGGTCGGCACCCCGAGCCAGGCGATCCCCCGGCAGTAGGTCGCCGCCGCGAACCCGGCGAGGTCGCCCACCGAGCCCCCACCCACCGCCACCACGGCGTCGCGCCGGCCCAACCCCAGCGAGGCCAGACGCTCGATGAGCCGTCCCGCTGACACCCAGCTCTTGGCCGTCTCCCCGCCGGCGAGGCTCACCAGGGGCGCCTCCCTGCCCGAGGCGGCGATCCGGGCGGCGAGGCGGCGGGCGGCGGCCTCGACGCTGCGGTCGGTGACCACGGCGACGCGGCGGGAGTCGGCGGGGAGATGGGCTGCGATGTTGTCGACGGCGTCCTCACCCACGATCACCGGGTAGGCGAAGCCGGCAGTCGGCACCGGGATGGAGCCGGCCAGGGCGCGGATGGCCGCCTCGGCCTCCTCCGGGGAGGTGCGGTCGGTGTCGATGCGGAGGTGGGCCTCGGCGTACGCGCGCTGCCGCCGCCGCCGCAGCTCCGCGAGGCGACCGCTGACGTCGCCCCGGAGCAGGGGGCGGTCCGAGGCCGAGCCCAGCCGCTCCAGCAGGGTGCTGTCGGGGGCGTCGAGGGCCACCACCCAGGCGGCCTCGAGCAGCCGGCGGCGCGCGGCGGGTTCACCGAAGAGCCCCCCGCCGCAGGCGATGACGACCGCGTTGGGGCGTTCCAGCAGCTCGGTCACGGTGGCCAGCTCGATCCGCCGGAACGCATCCTCCCCATCCAGGTCGATGATCTGGGCCGGGCTCCGCCCGGTGCCGCGCTCGATCTCCGCGTCGGTGTCGCACAGCTCCCAGCCGAGACGCTCGGCGAGTCGCCGTCCGAGGGTGGTCTTCCCCGTCCCGGGAAGGCCGACCAGGGCCACCGGCCGCGAGCCGGCCGCGGCGGGTGCGATCACCGAAGCCTCCGAATGCTGCGCCGGTACCCGGCCAGGTTGCGACGCGTCTCGCTGAGCGAGTCGCCTCCGAGCTTCTCGGTCATGGCCGCCGCGATCACCCATCCGAGCATGGCCTCAGCGACCACGGCGCCGGCAGGCACGACGCAGATGTCGCTCCGCTCGTAGTGGGCGTTGACCTCGGCGCCGGTGTGAGCATCGACCGAGCGCAGCGGGGCGAGCAGCGTCGAGATCGGCTTGAAATGGACGGTCGCCCACACCGGCTCGCCGTCGGTGACCCCGCCGGTGAGCCCGCCCTGGCGATTGCTGAGATGGCGAAACCCCTCGCCCTCGACGTACCTCGGGGAGTCGTGGACCTGAGAGCCCGGCGACCGGGCGGCGACAACGGCGGCTCCGATCTCGACGCCCTTGACCGAAGGGATGCTGCAGAGGGCCTGGGAGATCAGACCGTCGAGCTTCCTGTCCCATTGCGCGTAGCTGCCCAGGCCGGCGATCACCCCGTGGGCGGTCACCACCGCGCTGCCCCCCAGGGTGTCGCCACGCTCGCGGGCGGCGTCGATGGCCGCCACCATCCGCTCTGATGCGCCGGGGTCGGGGCAGCGCACCGGCGACGCCTCGACGGCCGCCGGGTCCACCAGGTCGCGCCAGTCGATGGCCACGGCCCCGATCCGCTGCACCCACGAGCTGACCTGGACGCCGAGACGTGCCAGCAGCGCCATGGCCACCGCCCCGGCGGCAACTCGCGCGGCCGTCTCTCGCGCGCTCGCCCTCTCCAGGACGTCGCGGGCATCGTCCAGGTCGTACTTGAGCATGCCGGCGAGGTCGGCGTGCCCGGGCCGGACCCGGCTCACCGGCTTGCGCTTGAAACCGGCGGCGGTCACCTGCATCGGTCCCCGCCAGTTGTCCCCATCGCGGTTGGTGATGACCAGGGCGAGGGGCGAGCCGAGAGTGAGGCCACCACGGACACCGCCGACGATCTCGGCGTGGTCGTGCTCGATCTGCTGGCGCTTGCCCCGGCCGTAGCCGCCCTGGCGGCGGAGGAGGTGGGGATCGATGTCGCGCCGGGCGTCGAGGCGCAGCCCGGCGGGCAGGCCTTCCACAATCACCGTCAGCTGGGGCCCGTGGGACTCCCCGGCAGTCAGGAAGCGGAGCATCGGCGCTACTTCAGCGCAGACCGGAGCGGCGCTCTCCGGGTCTGTCGCGGGGACGTCATCAAGGGGGGAATCTCACTCGTGCGGAGGCGCGATCGGCGTCGCGGGCTGCGCCAGCGATTCTACGGGTCAGCGAGCCCGACCTCGTCGCGCCACGATACGCCCTCACCCGGAGCAGCATCCCCCCGCCGCGGTCACGCCACTCTGTGGCCGTCGCGCACGTAGATCCACAGATCGCCGGACCGCACCAGGTGGAAGCCGCCGTCGACCAGGGCCCGCAGGGGCGTGTACGGACCGGTCAGCCAGCCGGTGACGCTGCCAGTCAGCACCAGGTAGTCCGCATGAGATACCGCGGCCCGGAGGACGGCGACACCGGCCTGCGGATCGCCCGCGAAGCTCAACATGGTGCCGAAGGCATCGACCATCTCGGTGCAGCCCGGCGCGGTCGAGACGAAGCGGTCGCTGGGGATGAGCACCCGGGGCCCATCGGAGAGGGTGCAGGCCCCCGGAGGGACGACCGCATCGACGGCAGCGGCGGGGTCGCTGATCGAGGAGGCCTCCACGGCGACGACCTGCCCGGTGAGGGCCACCACAAGCATTGCCATCACCACAGCGGGCACCAGCGCCGGCCGCCTGATGACGCCGGTGAGACGGTCGACGGCGGTGGCCAGGCTCATCGCCAGGAAGGGCGCGAGCAGCGCGGCGTACTGCGGGTAGTACTGAGACGGTACGAACTGGACAGCGCCGACGAGAAGCGCGGAGGCGATGGCGAACCACTCGCTCGTGTCCATCCGCCTACCGCGGACCGCAAGCCCCAGCACCGTCACCGCGAGCACGGCCAGCGTGAGGGCCACAGCCGCGTTGCCACCTCCGCCCACCGTCATCCCGGCGAGCCGGGTCACTGCCGATGCGCGGCTCCCGCCTGGTACGCGGCCGAGCTGGCTGACCACCACGTCGCGGAGGAACGACCCCGGCGCGGCGGCGAAGAGGGCAGCCGACGGCAGGGCGAAGCCGGCGACCACCCCGGCCGTGAAGGGCACCAGGCGGCGCCGCAGGTCGGGAAGGCAGACGGCGACGAGGACCAGCGCGGGGACCACCGCGGGGAGCTTGACGGCGACGCCGAAGCCGACCGACGCTCCACCGATCACCCACCGCCGCCATGAGCTCGATGGCGCACCGCCGTCAAAGACGATCGCCGCTCCGAGCAGGCAGAAGAGATCCACCAGGGGCTCGAGCAGTCCCGCGTTGAGCGCGTACATCTCCGCGGGGAGGACCGCCATCACCCCACAGGCGACCAGGGTCTGAAGCCGTCCGTGGTGCCAGACCAGCCTTCCCACCAGAAGGACGTTCGCGGCTGCCACCAGGATGGTCCCGAGCCGGAGGACGCCGAGGGCCCAGCGGGTGCCGACCAGCTCCGAGAGCAGGGCGGCCGGGCTGAGCAGGAGGGTGCTCCCCGGAGGCTGCACCAGCACGAAGTCGCGGTAGGGAAGGGCCCCGTGGACGAGCCTGACCGCGGTCCCCAGGTAGACGCTGATGTCCGGGGTGCCGCCCAGCAGGTACCCGGGACGGCTGAGTTGGAGGACGTCCAGCGCTGCCGCGATCACGGCGCACAGGGCGACGATGGCCGCGTTCTGGCGGCGGCCGAGGAAGCCCATCGACCAGATCCCCTGCTGGGCACCCTTCGCAGGCGCCGGCAGGGGTGCCCCCACAGTGTGCGGCTCCCCTCCCATGCCGCCGATGGCGCCCTTCATCCGTGATCCTCCGTCAGCTCGGGCGCCAACCCACGGCCCCGGGCCGCCCCGGCGCCGGTCAGACCCCGCCGGCGCTCCCCTGGGGGGTACGTGAAGTGGCGCGCCCCTCCTGCTCCGCGGCGCCCGGATAGGCGATCACTCGGTAGTTCTCGATGGCCTGGAGGATCTGGGTGTAGAAGCGATCGGGCTTGGGCACAAGGCGCAGCACCTCGGTGCCGTCCCGCCCCGCGGACTGGATCTCGAGTGAGCCCGCCCCGATCAGCCGGTCGGCGAGGGGGCGACGGACCAGGGTGTCCTGGATCCGGTCGAGGGAGATCGACTCGGTCACCCGGGAGATCACCCCGCTGGAGAGGACGATCCGGTGGGTGGTCAGGGTGTACGTGTGGAAGCGCCAGCGCAGGACGCGCAGCAGATACCAGGCCACCACCACCACCGCCACCACCGCATCGGCAATCGCCTTTGCCCCGCTGACGTTGGTGCTGCTCACCTGGTCGGGCACCAGTTGGATGAGGATCAACGGCAGGCCGAGGCAGATCACGGCGACCAGGGTCACCGGCACCAGAACTGCGACGTGCTGCCGCTCGGTGGTCACCAGGGACTCGCCGCTCAGGAGGTGAAGCGCCATACCGCCGCAATGATGCGGCATGCGGGCGAGGGTCAGGTGAGGGGGAGACTCTGGAACAGCACCAGCACGGCGCCGGCGCAGAGGAAGGGCCCATACGGGATCGGGTCCTTGAGGCTCCGCACCCGAGTCACCAGGAGGAGCAGCGCGACGATGCCGCCGAGGAAGACGCCGCCGGTCACCGCGTAGATCGCCTGCAGATGGTCGGGGCTGTCCAGACCGAGCCCGGTCACGGCGCCGATGAGGGCACCGAGCTTGGCGTCGCCCAGCCCGATGCCGTGGCGCGAGATGAGGTGGAAGAGCAGGAAGAAGCCGCCGATCACCACGCCGCCGATGAGCGAACGGGTGAACGACAGCCCGGGAGTGACGGCGGAGAGCACCACGGCCACCACGATGGCCGGGTAGGTGATCTTGTCGAGGATCAGCCGGTGCTTGAGGTCGAAGAGGACGATCTGGACAAACACGGCCATCCAGAGGAAGGTCTCGAGGGCCGCCCAGGTGAGCGTCTCGCGCCCCGCGAAGAGGCCGAAGACAAAGGCGCCCAGCACCGGGGCGAGACCCCACTCGAGCCAGGTCCACCCGTACTTTTCGGGCAACCACGGTGCGGGCAACGCGGGCTGTTGGCCCCTTTCCCCGGCGGCATCCGCCTCCTTGGCAACCTCCGCCTCGTACTCGGCGCGCTCCTCGTCCTCCTCCTGGCGGAGACCCTCCACCCGCTCGAGGACGACGTTGAGCCACCCGGTGCCAAGCCCCACCGCGGCGCCCGCAGCCCCCGAGGCGAGCGTGAAGGCGATGTTCATCGTCCGGTGGTGGGGAGGCGGCGCGCCGCGGACCCGGTCATCCGGCGAGTGCCTCCTCCAGCGCGGCACGGGCGGCGTGCCACGGAGGATCGACGCCGGTCCAGCGCTGGAAGCTGAGCATCCCCTGGAAGAGGAGCATCTCGACGCCGTCGGCGGCCCGGATGCCGCGTGCTTGAGCGGCGGCCACCAAGTCGACGGGACGGGGGCGGTAGCGGAGGTCGGCGACGATGCAGCCGGCGGGCAGCAGCTCCACCGGCACAGGGATGTCGGAGACCCCGGCCGACGAGGCGTTGACGAGGATGTCGGCCCCGCGGGCGGCAGCCCGGACTGCCTCGGTGTCCTTCCAGTCGACGGCTCGGGCGTCGGGCGAGACCCGCAGGCAGAGCTCCTCCGCCTGCTCCGGACGTCGGGCCACCACCACCACCTCGTCCACCCGCATCCGGCAGAGGGCGAGCACGCAGGCGGCGGCCGCGCCGCCCGCTCCCAACACGATGGCCCGAGCCCCTGGATCGGGGCGGAGGCGCTGGTAGCTGAGCGCGAGCTCAAAGCCGTGGGCGTCGGTGTTGTCTCCGATCAGCTCCCCGTCCTGGATCAGCAGAGTGTTGACGGCCTGGCAGACCGCGGCATCGCCCTCCAGCCGGTCGCAGGCCGCCGCCAGCGCCGCCTTGTAGGGGACGGTGACGTTGCAGCCGGTGAACTCCCCGGTGCGGAGCTGCCGGAGCAGCCCGGGAAGCTCGGCGGGGGTGACGTCCAGGGTGGTGTAGTCGCCCTGGAGATCACGGGCGTGGAGCGCGGCACGGTGCATCGCGGGACTCGGCGAGTGCCCGATCCCCGATCCGATCAAACCGAGCTGGAGCCACTTGGGTGGCGCTACCGGCATCCTCGGTCCGCCCTACCGATCAACACGAGCTCCCATATTGGGAAATCTGCTGCAGGTGGACGGCCTCGGTGACCGAATAGTGGTTGTGTCCGCACGGGTCGGTCACGTAGAAGAGGTACGTCGTCGAGGCCGGGGCGAGCGCGCCCCCGAGGGTGGCCAGTCCCGGAGAGTCGATCGGGGTGGGCGGCAGGCCGGGGTTCTGGTAGCTGTTGTAGGGAGTGGCGATGGCCTCGTCGGCCGGGGACATCGGCTGCCCGGACATGTGCAGCCCGTACATCACGATGGCGTCGATCTGGAGGTCCATCGGAGCCGCCAGCCGGTTGTTGACCACGGAGGCGACCAGCGGGAAGTCGGCGGAGAACCGGGCCTCCGCCTGGATGATGGAGGCGGTGATGAGATCGTCGTAGGCCTCGGTCGGGGACGACGGGAGCTTGGGCACCACGTTCTGGGCGAAGGCGGTGAGCTGCTTCTGGACCACCTGCTGGGCGGTCGCGCAGTCCGGAACCGTGTAGGTGGCCGGGAAGAGGAATCCCTCGAGGGAGGTGTCGCCCGCCGGACGGATGTTGAGGAAGGGTGCCGTGTAGCCGCTCTGGGCGAGGGCGCCGAGGTACTCCGTCCGGGTGATGTCCAACCCCTTGGTCGTGCCGATGCGCTCGGCGATCTGCTCGATCGTGAACCCCTCGGGAATCACGAATGTCACCGGCTGGCAGTACTGCGGGCCATCCAGGACGTTGATGATCTCGCTCGCCTCCATCGCCGAATCGACCTGGTAGACGCCGGCGTGAAGGTGCACGCTCCGGATCCGGGCGTACGCCGAGAAGAAGAGGGCACTCTTGATCAGCCCCTGGTTCTCGAGGCTGTTCGCCAGCTGGTCGAGGCTCTCCCCGGGCTTGACGGTGATGACCGTCGGAGCTTCGGTCCCGGTATTCGCCGCCTCCAGCTGGATGCGGCCGTAGACGAAGACGGCCCCGGCGAGCAGGGTCACGACCACGACCACCCCGACGAGCGCGAAGAGCACACCGAGCCTGCCCCTCTGGCCGTTCTTCACGGCGAAGGCCTCCGGGGGTGGGCGTCGAGGTAGCTCTGGAGGATCAGGCTGGCGGCCACCGCGTCCACCGTACTCTTCCGCTGCATCCGGCGGACACCTCCGTCGATGAGGGCCCGCTCCGCCTGGACGGTGGTCAACCACTCATCCCACATGGTCACCTCCAGCCCGAGCCGGCGCCCGGCGTCGGCGGCGAAGCGGCGTGCGGCAACGGCGGCGTCACCCTCGCTGCCGTCGAGGCGGCGGGGCAGGCCGACCACCAGCAGGCGGCAGCCGCGCTCGATGGAGACTTGCTCCAGCGCGGACCAGAACTTGGGATGGCGGCGTTCCAGGGTGGCCAGGGGGGTGGCGATGGTGCCGGTGGGATCGGCCCCGGCGAGGCCCACCCGGCGGGTGCCCAGGTCGACGCCGATGGCGGCGCAGGTCGCGCTCACGCTGCAGTTCGGAGCCGTCAGCTCAGCCGCTCGCACTCGATCCGGAGCCGCTGGAGGTCACGAAGGTCTCCACGATGTGGATGCTGGAGCTGGAGAACGGCATGAAGAGGAACCCGATCGGGGACTCGTCGACGGTCACGCCCCGGACGTTCGGGATCGCCTGCTGGACGATCCCCTTCACGCTGCCGGGGCTGCGCCCGCTGAGCTTGCTCCCCAACTGGGTCAGGTCGACCTTGCCGTGGTAGTAGTCGACACCCGAGACCGATAAGGCGAAGCTGCCGTCGCTCCCGGCCTGGATGATCTGGATGTTGCTGAGCTTGAGCTGGCTGGGCACCAGGCTGTCCCCCGCGGGGAGGTTGGCCGATGCCTGCAGGTCCTTGAGCACCACCGCATTGAGATCGGCCGGGTTGTAGAGGGTCTCCTGCGCGGTCATGGTCACCGTCACCGTGGCGGCGGTCATCACCGTGCCCGCGGTGGCGGGGGGGAAGGTCGAGGGGGTGACCACGTAGGTGATGCTCCTGCCCCCGCCGTTGGGGTCGATGGCGACCTTCTCCTGACCGGCCTTGGTGATCAGGTCCGAAGCGGCCTTCTGGCCGAGCTGGTTCTCGACCTGGCCGAGTTGCTCCTGCCAGTTGCTGAGGTCGGCGGCGCTGGCCACGGTCTCGCTGGAGGCGTCGACCCCACCGGTGGTGGAATCCAGGTTCGAGACCGCTACGGCGCCCTCGTCCTGTTGACATTGAGGATCGCTCTGTGCGCATACCCACGCGGTGATGGTGTCCTGTCCCACGTTGCCAGCTGTCCCGCCGTCAAGAGCCGCGACCGCCACAGAGTTGCTCGCGGAACCGCCGGGTGGGACCACGACCGCCGTATCCGCACTCACCGCGAAGAGGACGGACGGGCTTCCAGACGTTGCGAACTCGGTTCCCTGAGTGAGCTCCAGGCTGCATCCTGCCGCATAGCAAATGCCGGGCAACGCCTTCAGCACCACGCGCCCGGCAGCCGGCACCGCCGCGATAGGCTGGGTCCCCGTGGGCGACGCCTGGAAGGTCTGGCTCGCGGTGTCGGTGATCTGCTTGCTCAGGATGTAGTTGGGCTGGCTCGCCTGGGCCGTGGACGTCGTCCCCTGGATGGTCGGGCTGACGCTCAGCGTCGGCTCCGCCACGGTGATCGTGACCGTCGCCGAGGTGCCGAGGAGCAGGAAGAGGATGACGCCGAGCGCCAGGAGACCCACCACGGCACCGTAGATGACCCTGCGCGGGGGCATGCTCAGACGTCCCGCGGTGGACGCCGGGGGCGGGGTCGGCGGCAGGTGGCGGCTCGAGGGGCCGGGCCTGGACAGCGGGGGCGGGGTGACCGCCGCCGGCGCGCGAGGAGCGAGCGTCGCGCCGAGCATGCCGGCGGCAGCCGCCGGCGCGAACGCCGCCCCCGCCCCGGTCCAGGGCGAGACCGGCTCCTCCCCGTCGTCGGGGATGTCGGAGAGGGCGGTCCACTGGCTCCCCGGTCGGGCTGGCACCCCGGCAGGCGACGCCGGGAGGAACGGTGCACGCGGCGGAGCTGCGGGCAGGGCGTGCTCGAGCGAAGCCGGCGGCCGGGGCGGCACGATCGGTGCGCCCCAGGGCCCGGTCCGGGGTGCCGGGACGACTCCGGGCACGTCCGCCCCCACCCCCGGCGGCACCGCGCCGACCGCCGGCGGTGACCCGTACAGCTCGGCGCCAGCGGCAGCCGCCGGGACGATGGGATGGGGCACGTACTCGAACGGCGGCGCTGCCGGCACCCTCGCCACCCCCGGCGTCGCCGCCGTCGCCGCGGGCCGATCGGGCAGGAACGGCGCCTGGGAACGGGGCGACGGCTCCCCGGGACGGAAACCGGGCCGAGGCGCCTGGACCGGTATCCCACCCTCGAGCGCGGCCACGGAGCTGAAGGCGACGAGTCCGGCGCGCTGGGCCGCCTCCTGGATGCGCGGATCCGGGCTCACGATCGTCGTGCTCAGGCCGCGCTTCGTGGCGACACTGCGCAGCAGGCGGACGTTGAGCGCGGTCTGGAAGGCCTGGGCGCCGGCCGGCACCGTCAGCGCGACCTGATCGCCAGGATTGGCAGCCTGTAGCTTCCCGGCCAGATCCGAGATGTCGTCGTCCTGGCCGACGTAGATCAGTCGGTTGGCCATTCAGCAGGCCTCATCACACCTTCATCGCCTTCATGACGCGGCGCATCAGGCCGCCCAGCGGCTGGTCCGCGTCATCTTCCAGGGACACCGCATGATACGCAAGCCCCATCGGCGTGACATCCTGGCTCCCGACCAGTAGGCCGGTCGAATCGTGGATCCCCTGGACGTCCGCGGGGCCGAGCACCCTGACCGTCGGCTGGCGGCTCATCGGCAGCATCTCGGGCCAGTCGACGGCGGAGAGCTGCTCGGCGACCTCGGGCAGGGACGCCCCGCCCCCGGCCAGATAGAGCGCGGGCGGCAGCTGCTCCTTGCCGGACAGCTCTTCGAGGGTCAGCGCGACCCCCTGGGCGAGCACCTCGGCGGTCGGCTCCAGCGTGGCGCGGGCGAGGGCGTCCTGCTCGGCCGGGAGCCGGCCCTCGGCGTGGGCGAGCTTGAAACGCTCGGCCTCCTCCAAACTCATGCCCATCTCGTTGGCAAGACGGCGGGTGAAGGAGCGACCTCCCAGGGCAAACATTCGGATCGCCTCGATGCCACGGCGGACCACGGCGATGTCGGTGGTGCCACCGCCGACGTCGATGTAGATGCCCCCGAATTCGTACACATCCTCGGTGGCGCAGCCCCGGGTCAGCGCGTAGGGCTCCGCGACGGTGGCCACCAGCTCCAGGTCCAGCTCCTGGGCGATGGTCTGGAGTGCCCCGATGTGGGTGAGCGGAGCGAACGTGTTAAAGACGGACACCTCCAGCACCTGGCCCTGGAAGTCGAGCGGGTTGGTCACCGCATAGCCGTCGATGTGCACCGAGGTAATGCTGCTGTGGACCAGCTTGACGTTGACCTCGGCCACACCCAGCTCGTGGGACATCTGGCGCACCGCCTCCTTGAGGGCGCGGCGCTGGACCGCCTGGAGCGCGGTGGCCATGTCGGCCTGGGTGATCCGGGCCTGGGGCTGGGGGCGGGGCATGGTCATGGTGGTGCTGAAGCCGCGCACCTGCTCTCCGGCGATGCCCATCACCACCTGGCCGGGGATCGCCCCGCACATGTCCTCGGCCTCGGTGAGCGCCCGATCGCAGTTGTCGATCACGCCCTGGATGTCGGCGACCGCCCCCGACTGCATGTCGGAGAGGGACTGGCGCACCTTGCCGACGCCGATGACGATGCCTGTCCCCTCCTCCCGCTTCACCACCAGCGCCTTGACGAACTCGGTGCCGATGTCGAGCACGGTGTAGTGGCTGTGGAACTCGTCGCGACGCCGCAGCAAGGAGAACTTCTTACGTCCGATCACCGTGCCAGCTCCTCCAGACCGGACTGGAATGCGGCCATCGCCTCGGCGCGCCGGCCCGGGTCGCCGAGCCCTCCACGGCCGAAGCCCGGCTGGCCTCCGCCCTTGCCCCCGGAGGCCTGCGCAGCGGCGCGGACCAGGCGGCCGGCGTCGACCCCCGCCGCGAGAGCCGCACCCCCCGCCTTGGCGCAGACCGTCCCCTCTCCGAACACGACGGCGATCCCGTCGCCCTCGAGGCGCTCGGCGAAGATCCGGTCCACCAGCGCGACGGCATCGTCCCCGCTCAGTGCCGGCTCATCCGCGATGGCGCGCGCCACATCGGCTGCGTGATCCACCGCGACCGAGCGGAGAGCCGCGCTCACCGCGTCGCCCCCGCCCTCGCGGGGCCTGCGCTGCAGCTCGCGGTTCTGCTCCAGCAGCCGGACAACTCGATCCGGGACCTCGTCAAGGCGGGCCCTGAGGGCCCGGGCGGCCTCGCGGAGCAGCGCCTCCGACTCCTCCCAGCGCCGCACCGCGGCGCCACCCGCCAGCATCTCGATACGCCGCGTGCCCTGCCCGATCGAAGTCTCGGCGACGACGATCACCGCCCCGATATCCCCGCTCCTGCCGACATGGGTGCCGCCGCAGAGCTCTCGCGACCAGCCGCCGAAGTCCACCACCCGCACCAGCTCCCCGTACTTCTCTCCGAAAAGCGCCATCGCCCCCGTCGCCTGGGCCTCGGCTACCGGCATCTCCCGCACGTTGCGGACGAGGTTGTCGCGAACAGCGGCGTTGATGCGCCGCTCGACNNGGTCGACCAGGGCGGTGACCGTCTCGCCCCGGCGCAGGGTGCCGACCTCCACCCGGGCCCGGTGAGCCCTTCCCCGGACCGGGCCGTCCACCATCGGGAGGCAGTCGAGCACGCTGGCGCGGCCCCCCTCCCAACTCAGGGTGCCGGTGTCGCCGACCTGCCCGCCGGCCTCCGCATAGAAGGGGGAGACGTCGAGGAAGACGACGTCCTCCTCCCCCACCGTTAGGGTCTCGCGGTCGCTCGCGGCACCGATCCCGGCGACGCCCGCCTCGGCGGTGGTCGTCTCGTAGCCGACGAACCGCGTGTCCAGGCTCCACGTGAGCGTGCCCGACCCGCCACTGTATCCCGGCGCAGTGGAGGTCCAGCCGCCGCCAGTCGCCCGGTGCGCGCGACTGCGCTCGCGCTGGGCCTGGAGGGCCGCGTCGAAGCCGGCCCGATCCACCGAGACGCCACGTTCCCCTGCCATCTCGACGGTTAACTCCACCGGGAGCCCAAAGGTATCGTAGAGACGGAAGGCGTCCTCTCCCGAGATCTCGCTGGCCCCCCCGGCGAGGAGCGCCTCCAGCCGGTCGGTGGCCGCCTCGACGGTCCGGGCGAAGACCGCCTCCTCCCCGCGAATGGTCGCTTCGGCGAGCCCGCGGTACTGGGCCAGCTCCGGATAGGCGTCCTGCAGGGTCGCCACCACGTCGCCGACCGCCAGGGCGAGGCCGCCCTCCAACTCCACCCGCCGGGCGTGCAGCGCGGCCCGGCGGATGACCCGGCGGAGGACGTAGTCGCGCCCCTCGTTGCCAGGAAGGACGCCCTCGGCGATCAGGAAGGTCGCACCCCGCGCGTGGTCGGCGAGCACCCGAAGCGAACGCGACCGCCGGGCAGGGTCGTCGCCTCCCCCCGCCCGGCGGTCGAGCCCGGCGACGATGGGGGCGAAGAGGTCGCTCTCGTAATTGCACCGAACCCCCTGGAGGACCGCGGCGATCCGCTCCAGGCCCATGCCGGTGTCCACGGTCCGCTGGGGCAGCAGCACCCTGGAGGCGTCCTCGGCCTGGTCGAACTCCATGAAGACCAGGTTCCAGATCTCGATCCACCGGTCACCGCCACATTCGTTCTGGGGGGTGCAGTCGGACCGCCCGCACGAGCAGCGCCCACCGAAGTCGAAGTAGATCTCGCTGTCGTAACCGCAGGGTCCGGTCGGGCCGGCCTGCCACCAGTTGTCCTTCAGACGGGCCACGCGGTGGTCGGGGATGCCGATCTGCTTGGTCCAGATGTCGAGAGAGTCGCCGTCGTCCGGGTAGATCGAGGGCCAGAGCCGGTCCGGGTCCAGCCCGAAGCCCTGGGTGAGCAGCTCCCAGGCCATCTCGATCGCGCCCTGCTTGAAGTAGTCGCCGATCGACCAGTTGCCGAGCATCTCGAAGAAGGTGTGGTGGGTGCAGTCGCCCACCGAGGCGATGTCGTCGGTGGTGAGCCCCGAGCCGCGGAAGCACTTCTGGCACGAGGTCATTCGCGGGCCGGGCGGGGTGCTCTCGCCGCTGATGTAGCGCTTGAGGGGCACCATTCCGGCCACGGTGAAGAGAAGCGACGGGTCGTCACTTGGGATGAGAGATGCGTTGGGCAGGACATGGTGCCCGCGCTCCTCGAAGAATCCGAGGAAGCGCTGCCGGATCTCGTGGCTGCGCAAATCGTGGAGCTCGTGGAGGGTGGGGCACCTGGCGGCCGCTGGGCGGCACTCGCGCGGGTGAGGCGCGCCCTTCGTCCGAGGTGCGGAGCGGGGTGATTGTATCGGACGGCGGGGGGCTTTCCCCATCTGACGGGGAGAGCCGTCCGCGGCTCACCGTGCCGCTGCTCCACCCCCTAGGTCAGACCAGCACCTCGTCGCCGAACTCGTGGCGGAGATGCTCGACCGCCGCTCGCTGGAGCCGCGAGACGTGCATCTGGGAGATCCCCAGGCGCTTTGCCACCTCGGTCTGGGGAAGTTGCTCGACGAATCGGAGGGCCATGATCCGCCGCTCGCGAGGGCTGAGATGGGCCATCGCGCGCTCCAGGACGTCGCGCATCTCGACCCGGCCGAGGCCCTCGTCCTCTCCCCCGAGCCGCTCCCCGAGCACGCCGCCATCCTCGGAATCACCGATCGGAGCCTGCAGGGAGACGGTGTGCTGGGCGGGGCTCACCTCCAGGGCGGCGAGGACGTCGTCGGGCTGGAGAGCAAGGTGTGCCGCTATCTCCTCGATCGAGGCGGGCCGGCCCAGCTTGCTCTGCAGCTCCTGCTGGGCGGCATGCACCCGGAGCAGGTTCTCCTGGAGCCGGCGGGGTACCCTCACCGCCCAGGAGCGGTCGCGGAAGTGGCGCCGGATCTCGCCCATGATGGTGGGAGTGGCGAAGGTGCTGAACTCGTTCTCCAGCGACGGGTCGAAGCGGTCGATGGCCTGGATCAGCCCGAGGAACCCGACCTGCTCGATGTCCTCCAGAGGCTCACCGCGGTTGGCGAAACGGCGCGCGATGTAGTGCACCAGGTCGCTGTTCAGCTCCACCAACCGGTCCCGGATGGCGGGATCGCGGGTGGCGCGGTACTCACGGAGCAGCCGCCGGACCTCCTCGCGGAGCGGGGTGTCACGCGGCTTCGGCATCGTTCGCCGCTCGGGCGTGGTTGCGGGACCGCCCTGAGTGGCGGCGCTCACCGCACGAGGTACTTGGTCAGCCGAACCCGAAGGCCGCCGGTGCGCTCATCCATCCGGTAGCCGAAGTCATCCACGAAGAGGCCCATGATGCGCATCGCCATCTCCTCGGCCTCCCGGGCCTGCGCCTCCCGAGCCACGGCGACCACCTGACGAGCCGCGGCGGCTTCCAACTCGACCCGGGAGAGGCTGCTGCGCACCCGGACCTCGATGGCGTTGTCGGCGAGGGTGAAGACCAGCCGGATCTGCCCGTTGCCCGGACCGGCGACCCGCTCGGTGAGCGAGATGGCGTTCTCGCAGGCCTGCGACACGGCGATGACCAGGTCGTCGAGGGCCTCGACGTCGAGGCCGGCCACCGCGGCGAAGCCTGCTGCGGCGCGCTTGGCGACGAGCACGTAGCGTCCCTCGGCCGGCAGCCGCAGCTCCGATGTGGTGGGGGTCACATCCGGGGCATACCCGAGTGGAGCCGTGCCCAAACTCACGAGCGCCCCCTCCCGCATCCGGGCTGAGGATCCACGCTCACTCGCTCGCCGTCGCCGACGATTCGCCCGTGGTAGCGGCGCGGCCCGCGGCCACACCGTCCTGGATGGCGCTCTGGACTTCCTCGTCCCACTCGCGGTCGGCTGCCTCCTGGCGGTGTGCGCGCACCTGCCAGTAGACGACCCCCGCGGCGATGGCCGCCGCCGCGATCAGGCCCTTGCGGCCGAAGGGGATGGGCAGACGCATGGCCGGTCCTCCGTGTGGCACCGGGACGGTGAGGGCTCGCGTCGAGCGCCGGTGTATCAGGCTCCGATTATGCCCGCCCCGGGCGGCTCCGGGGGGATCGGAGGAGCGCCCCGACGACCTCCAGGACGGCGATGCCCGCGACGTCGGCGAGCGGGTGGAGAGGCCCGAGCGGGGGCCCGCCGCCGTGCAGCTCCAGGGCGGCCAGCTCGCCGGCGACCACGCCCGCCACCGCGAGAGCCAGGGCGGCGAGGTAGCCGAGCCGGCGGGGCCACACCAGGCGGGTCAGCTGGGCCCCGATGAGCGCGAGGAGGACGCCGAGAAGGACGCCCGGGCTCATCCGCTGATCCGGCGTGACGGCGAGATGACCCCAGCGCCGGTGCCGCTGTCCTGGGCTGAGCCCGAGGACCAGGTGGGTTCCCGCACGGCGCTTTTCTCCTTCCCCGTCAGAGGGGCGCGAAGGCCGGCGACGGATATGGGGATCCCGGTGTCTTTTCTGTTGGTCCAGCCGCATGAGGCGCGCTGCGACCGGCGTGGGGCCGACCTCATGGTACCCGGCCGGCGGCGCTGCGCTGACATCGGCGCCGAGCGCTCATGGCGGCTCTGGCTCACTGGCCGACGAGCAGGCGGCGGAGCGCGCCGGCCACCTCAACGACCGGGGCGGTCTCCTGACGGCCGGTGTCCAGGTCCTTCCATGTGGCGGTACCGGCGGCGGCCTCGTCCTCCCCCACCAGCACGACGGCACGCGCGCCCTGGCGGGCGGCTGAGGTCATCCTGCGGTCGAGGCGGCGGTCGGAGGCGTCGAGCACGGCCGTGATCCCGGCCGCCCGGAGAGTGCGTGCGACCCCGGCGGCCGCCGGGGTGTCGGTGCCGGCGATGCCGAGTACGACCACCTGCTCGCGCCGGGCGGCGGGACCGAGACCCTGCTCGAGGCAGACGGCGAGGGTGCGCTCGACCCCCAGCGCGTACCCGCTCCCCGGGGTGGACGGGAACCCCAGCACCTCGGCCAGACCGTCGTAGCGTCCCCCGCCTCCCAGGGCGTTCTGCGCCCCCTGGAGCGACTCATGCCAGAGCTCGAAGGTGGTGTGGGCGTAGTAGTCGAGCCCCCGCACCAGGCGGGGATTGAGCTGGAAGGGGATCTCGGCGGCCGCCAGCAGAGCGGTGACCTGGGCGAAGAACGCCTGGCTCTCGGGGCTGAGCGACGGGCCGATCTGGGGTGCCCCGGCCACCAGGCCGGAATCCCGCTTGCAGTCGAGGAGCCGGAGCGGGTTCACCCCCAGGCGGCGCCGGCAGTCCTCGCAGAGCCGGTCCTGGAGCGGGGTGTAGTACTCGACCAGGGCGACCCGGTAGCGGAGGCGATCGTCGAGGTCCCCGAGGGTGTTGACCTGGAGGCTCAGCCCGGTGACGCCGAGGGCCTCATAGAAGCGCCAGGCGACCTCGATGACCTCGGCGTCCAGGGCCGGGGAGCGCTCCCCGATCGCCTCGATGCCGAGCTGCCAGAACTCGTGGTAGCGGCCGGCCTGGGGCCGCGCGTAGCGAAACATCGGCCCCGCGTAGTTCACCCTGACCGGCCGGCGCGCCTGCTCCAGGTGGGCGGCGAGGACCGCCCGCAACACCCCGGGGGTGCCCTCCGGCCGGAGCGTCAGAGCCCGGCCGCCACGATCGGTGAAGGAGAACATCTCCTTCTCGACCACGTCGGTGCCGGCCCCCGTGCCCCGCTCGTACATCTCGGTCGCCTCGAAGACCGGGGTGTCGATGAGCTGGTAGCCGTGGGCGGCCACCACCCGGCCGTGGGTCTCGAGCAGCCACTGGCGGAGGCCGGACTCGGCCGGCAGCAGGTCGTTGGTGCCCCGGGGGCGGGTGATCGCCG
>PLOF01000069.1:7447-53985 GCA_003142035.1 Candidatus Dormiibacterota bacterium | reverse complement strand
CGGAGGACGCCCGGCTCATTCACCCAGGCGCTGATGAAGCGCCGTCCCACGAGCTCGCCCCGCAGGTCGCGCGCGACGGTCTCGACCTCGGGGAGCTCAGGCATCCATCGGGGTCATCTCCTGCCAGTTGTCGCCAATTTTGACGTCAACCACCAGGGGAACGACCAGCGGGTAGGCGTCGGCCATCGCGCTGCGGACCAGGGGGACCAGCGCCGGCAGATCGTCGCGCGGGACCTCGACGACCAGCTCGTCGTGGACCTGGAGGAGCACCCGGGCGGGGGAGCCGCTCTCGCGGAGCGCCCGATCGCAGTCGATCATCGCCTTCTTCATGATCTCGGCGGCACCGCCCTGAATGGGCATGTTGACCGCCATCCGCTCGGCGGCCATCCGCATCTGGCGGTTGGCGGCTCGAATGTCGGGCAGGTGGCGTCGGCGGCCGGTGAAGGTCTCCACCCACCCCCACTCCCGAGCGTGCATCCGGGTCTGCTCCAGCCAGCGGGTGACCGCCGGGAAGCTCTCGAAGTACGAGCGGATGAAGGCGCCGGCCTCCTCCCTGGACATCCCCGTGTCGCGGGCCAGGCCAAAGTCGGAGAGCCCGTACACCACGCCGAAGTTGACCACCTTGGCGACCCGGCGCATGTCGCGCGTCACCGCCTCCGGGTCGATGCCGTACACCTGAGCGGCGGTGCGGCGATGGATGTCCTCGCCCCGGGCGAAGGCCTCGATCAACCCCTCCTCCCCCGCGACGTGGGCAAGCACCCGCAGCTCGACCTGGGAGTAGTCGGCCGAGACCAGCAGCCGGCCGGGGCCGGCGACGAACGCCCGCCGGATGCGCTGGCCCCACTCGGTGCGCACGGGGACGTTCTGCAGGTTGGGATCCGCCGACGACAGCCGGCCGGTCGCTGCCACCGCCTGGTTGAACGAGGTGTGCACCCGGCCGTCCTCGTCGCAGAGGAGAGGCAGGGCGTCCACGTAGGTGCTCTTGAGCTTGCTCAGCTGGCGCCATTCGAGCACCAGGTCGACCACCGGGTGCTCCTCGCGGAGCGCCTCCAGGCTGTCGGCGTCGGTGCTCCGCCCAAACTTGGTCTTGCGGCCAGCGGCGAGTCCCAGCTCGTCGTAGAGGACGGTGGCGAGCTGCTGGGTGCTGCCGAGGTTGAAGGGGTGGCCCGCCCGTTCATGGACCTCGCCCTCCAGCTCCCCAATGCGCGCCTGCATCTCGGCGGAGATGGCGGTGAGCGCGTCACGGTCGAGGAGGATGCCCACCCGCTCCATCTCGGCGAGGATGGGCACGAGCGGAAGCTCCAGGTCGTCGAGGAGCTGGAGCAGGCCGCTCCCCGTGAGCTGCTTGGTGAGCACGGCACGGACGGGCTCGACCAGCCCCACCCAGCGCCCGAAGTAGGCGGCCAGCTCCGCCGCCGTCAGCTCCTCGATCCGGCGGCGCCCACGGCCGCTGCCCAGCAGCTCCTCCTCGCTCTCCAGGTGCATGCCGCAGAGGTCGGCGGCGAGCCCGGTCAGGGAGAGGACGCGCGCCCGGGGATTGTCGACGTAGGCGCCGAGCATGGTGTCGAAGCCGAGCGCCGCCCGCAGAGCCTGCCCCCAGGCGAGGCACTCCCGCTTGAGGTCGTAGCCGTCGACGGTGAGAGCAGGATCGCCGAGCAGGGAGACGATCCCCGCCCGGTGCTCGGCCAGGGGCACCCACCAGGTGCGGGTCTCCCCCACCGCTGCGATGGCGACCCCGAGCGGCGCGCCGGTGCGGGGCGGGCCGGCAGTCACCGTGCGCAGCGCGAAGCGGCCGGCGGAGGTGACTGATCGAGCCATCTCCGCGAACTGGGCGTCGCTCTCCACGATCACCACATCGGCCGGAGGCTCCGGTGCCGCATCGAAGCTCAGCTCGCCCTGGCCGGGGGGGCCGGTGACGGGAGCGGTGCCGTAGCCGAGCGCCTCACCGAGCCGGGGCAGGAGGGTCCGAAACTCCAGGCGGTCAAAGAGGGCGTGGACGGCGGGCTGGTCGTAGCCGCCGACCCGGGCACCGGCCAGGTCGAGGGGGACATCGAGGTCGCACTGGATGGTCGCCATGCGCTTGCTGAGGCGCGCCTGGTCCGCGTGCTCGGCGAGGTTGGCCTGGAGGCGCCCGGGCTTCATCGCTGGAACGGCCGCCAGGATCGCCTCCAGCGGGCCGTGCTCGTGGATGAGGTTCATGGCCGTCTTCTCGCCGACGCCGGGGACGCCGGGGATGTTGTCGCTGGCGTCGCCCTGCAGGGCCTTGTAGTCGACAAGGAGCGGCGGATCGAAGCCGAAGCGCTCCCGCACCGCGTCGACGTCGTACACGACGGTGTCGCTGATCCCGCGACGGTTGATGAGCACGCGCACGTGGGGGTTGACCAGCTGGAGGGCGTCGATGTCGCCGGTGACGATGATCACGTCCAGGCCCGCCGCCACCGCCTTGACAGAGAGCGAGCCGATCACGTCGTCGGCCTCGAAGGTGGGGACCTCGACCTCCGGGATGCCGAGGACGGCGACGACGTCACGCGACCATCCGACCTGGGGGCGGAGCTCCTCGGGCATGGGCGGGCGCTGGGCCTTGTAGGCGGCCATCTCCTCGTGGCGAAAGGTCGGCCCGGGCGGGTCAAAGGCCGCGATCGCGTACTCCGGCCGGTGCTCGGAGAACGCCTTGAGCAGCATCGAGGTGAAGCCGTAGGCGGCGTTGGTCAGCTCGCCGCGGCTGTTGGTGAGCGCCGGCATGGCGAAGAAGGCGCGGTAGACCAGCGCATGCCCGTCGATGAGCAGCAGGGTGGGCCGTTCCGCGGCTCCGTCGTCAGTGGGCACGGCCCTGATGGTATTCGCCTCCCCGCCCTCCCGGGCGGCGGTCCGGGGGCGGCGCTATGATCGGGCCGTGGCTGAGTTGATTGAGATGACGGTGGACAGCATTCGTGTGCACATGCCCACCGGCCAGCACGTGGTCATCCTCAAGGAGAAGGAGGCGGAGCGCTACCTCCCGATCTGGATCGGCATCAACGAGGCCAACGCCATCGCTCTCAGGATCACGGGGATCACCCCGGAGCGCCCGATCACCCACGACCTCCTCGCCAACATCCTCTCGGCGGTCGATTGCAGCGTCGAGCGGGTGGTGGTCACCTCACTCGCCAACGAGGTCTTCTACGCCCGGATCCTGGCCCGGGTGGATTCCCGCAGGCTGGAGATCGACTCCCGTCCCAGCGACGCCATCGCGGTGGCGGTGCGGGTGGGGGCGGGCATCTTCGTGGACCCGGAGGTCCTCGAGAAGGCCGGGGTCCTGCCCGAGCCGGATGCCGATCGGGAGCCGGGGGACGTGGACGAGGCGGTCGACGAGCGGATGGCCAAGGTCCGCGATTGGGTCAATGAGCTGAACCTGCCGGACCTGGGGACGAACCAAGAGTCCTCGTAGGGCAACCCTTGATCTGACCGGCCTGAGCGCCGCCCCAGATCAGACCACCGACCAGAAGGCCGGGTCCTCGTCGCCCGCCACCCAGGCGGCGACGCCGCCCAGTCCCAGGGTGCCGGCGGCGTCGATCTTGCGGAGCAGGCTGTCGGCGTCGTCGAACCAAAGCTGGGTCGGCACCCCCCCGGGGTCACTGAGCAGCTCCGGGGTGGCGGCCGAGAAGTCGTAGTCGTAGGAGACGTCCGGCTCGCCGAGCGCCCGGGCGACCATCGACGCGTAGGCACCCGAGGTGACCTGGTCGCCCGACCAGCTGCGGGCGTAGAGGGGGATGCCGAGCACGATCTTGGCGGCGGGCACTCCCGCCATAGTCCCGTCCAGCTCGGCCGCCTGCCACTCGATCCCCGCCACCGGCCCGGGATCGCCGGCCTGGGTGTTCTCGTCGTAGGCCATCACCACCAGGTAGTCGGCCACAGCCGCCAGACCTGGGTCGTCGTAGGCGGCCGACGCCGAATCGGGCCCCGCCAGGGTGTGGGGGACGACGTCGATGGAGAGGCCGGCCCGGACCGCATGCAGGGCGCTGGAGAGCTGGCCCGCAAATGCGGTCAGGGCGCTCTCGTCGCTCCCCGGCACGCCCTCGAAGTCGAGGTTGACACCGGCGAGGCCGAGGCTCCGAACCTGGCTCACCACGACCGTGATCAGGGCGGACTGGGCGCTCGCGCTGTTGAGCAGCTGATCGGTCCCGGTGGGGCCGGCGTCGTCGTTCTTGAGCACCGGCCACACCGGGCGGCCGGCCGCGGCGGCCGCGGCCAGGGTCACAGCATTCGGAGTGCCCTGGAGGCCCCCGTCCGACTCGACCTGCCAGCCGGTGGGGCTGAGGATGGTCGCCTGGGCGGCGTGCGCCAGCGCCGACGCGTCAGAAGCGGCGGTGCCGTCCGTCCAAAGGGTGAGTCCGAGCCCAGCCGGAGCCGGGACGGCGGCCGGCACCGTGGCCCGGCGGAGCTGCGCGGGCTGGAGGCCGGTGAGCGAGAGCGTCAGCGGGCCGTCCAACACCGACCCGCGCGCCGCGGCCAGCCCGGCGGGAATGGTGAGGGAGGCAGGAGGGGTCGCCCAGGCGAGACTCAGGTGGGTGCCGTCGATCCAGTGGAGCTGGGCCTGGGGGAGGGCGGCGGCGAGGGCGGCGCGGTCCGGGGCCCGTTCAAAGACGACCTGGCAGACGATCTGTCCCGACCCCCCCCGCCAGGCGGCAGCGCTCATCCCGGTGCGATCCACCACCTGGAAGCCGATCACCTGCTGAGGGCGGCCGGCGACGTCGATCACCAGCTGGTGCTCGCTGGCGTAGGCCATGGGGGCGACGCTCGCCGTGACCCCCTGGGACGAGCGGGTGAGGGTGATGGGGTGTCCGTCGAGGGTGGCGGAGACCATGGAGGGGGTGAGCCCCGCCCCCTCGAGACCGAGCTCCAGGGTCGGGGGAACGTCCGCAGTGCCGTCGTCGAGAGCCGTGCCCCCGGCGGTCACGACGACCAGGCCCTGGGGCGACACCGCCGACGAGCCGCCGGCGGCCGGCGATCCGCAACCAGCCAGGGTTAGGAGCAGGAGCCCGAGGCAGGCGCGGCGGGAGCGCATGGCCATGGAGTCTGCGCGCCCGTCCGCCCTGGCGGAAGCGACGGCCGCTCGCCGCCTCCTCAGCTGATCTGGATCGTGAGGATCACCGCGGCATCGGGGGCTGGGACCAGGATGTCGTAGGTCTCGCCCGCCACCGCCGTGGCGGGGACGGTGACCTGGAGGAGGGGCTGGCCATCCACGGTGAGCCCCGCGACCGGAGTGGGGACGGCCATGGTGAAGTCGTCCCCCGGGCTCGAGGAGGAGGACTGCGGCCCGACCAGGACGGTGCAGGGGAGGGAGACGGCGTGGCTGCTGTCGTCGATGAGCCGCGCGTAGATATCGACAGTCGCACCGGGCGCGAAGCTCGACGCCTGGGTGGCCACGACACCCGTACTGACCCCGTTGTCCTCGGTGGCGTGGTTGGGAAAGCCGGTGGGGATCTCCAGAGCCTCGGCTTTGCTGATCGGCAGAGCCTTGGGGGAGCAGACGGGCAGGAGCCCGACCTCGGGGAGGAGGCTGGCGCTCTGCGGAGACGGCAGCGGGGCGCGAATTGCAGTTCCCGGCGCAAGGGCGACCCCGCTGCTCATGCCGGCGCTCGACGAGGAGGGAACGACGGTTCCGGAGTTGAGGTGCCCGACCACGACCACCGCCGCCGCCGCCGCCGCCACCACCAGCCCGGCCGCCGTCAGGCCCGCCAGCAGGCGGCGTCCCTGGGAAAGCCGGGCAGGCACCTCGAACCACCGCCGTCCCGGGACCGGCGACCCCTCGGGGAGGCGGACCGGGTGCGGCATTTGCGCACGTGGCTGCTCCCGGAGGGTGTCCACGGCGGTGGTCAGCTCGGCGAAGGCGGCGGCACACGCGGAGCATTCACCCAGGTGGCGATCAAAGGCGGCCCGCGCGTCCGGGCTCAGCTCGCCGTCGTAGGCGGCCGAGAAGAGGGACTCGACGTGCCCGCTCACCATGCCTCCTCCGCGCGGGGAAAGACGGCGGGAGACTGGCGGAGAGCTGCCGCGAGCAGGCCTCGGGCACGGGAGATCCGCGACTTCACCGTTCCCACCGGGACGCTCAGAGCCTGCGCCATCTCCTCGTAGGAGAGCTGGTTGACGTCGCGGAGGACGACCGCGACCCGGAAGTCGTGAGGGAGGGCGAGCAGGGCGATGCGGATGGCATCGGCCCGCTCGCGCTGGAGGACGGTGGCCTCGGGGCCGAGCCCGGGGTCGGGGAGGTCGAGCACCCGCCCCTCGCTGTCCTCCAGGGGGTCCGCCGGCCGCCGGCTGCGCTGGCGATGGATGTCGTGCGAGCAGTTGACGGCGACCCGGAAGAGCCATGCCCTCACGGTCGCGCCGCGCAGCCTCGGCAGGCTCCGGAAAGCCCGGGTGAACGTCTCCTGGACCACGTCGGCGGCGTCGGCGGGGTTGCCGGTCAGTCGAAGGGCCATGGTGTACAGCTCGTCCTGGTAACGATGGACGAGCGGGGTGAAGGCGTCCCGGTCACCGCGACGGCAGCGGTCGAGGAGCGCCTCATCGTCCATCTCCCCAACATACGCGCAGATCGGAGGCCAGGTTCCCGAAGGGGGAGAGAGGGCCGCTCCCAAGGGGTTTCATGCGCGGCGGCGCCGGCCAGCGCGGCCCCGGGAGACCTGGCCACCGGACGGGCCTGTGTCAGAGTGGGGCGATGGACGTGCGCCTGCTCCGCCCCGAGGAGGCCCCCGCGGTGGCCGCCACGCTCCGCCACCGGATCGTGGTCGCCGACCGGCTGGAGCGGCAGCGGCGCGATGAATGCCTCTACCTGGTGGCCTGGGAGGGCGGCACCCCGGTGGGTCAGGTCCTCCTCCACCGCCGGCGGCCGTCCGCCCTCGCGGTGGCGGGGGTCGTGGACTTGCTGCCCTACATCGAGGATGTGTTCGTTCTCCCGGAGTGGCGCAACCGGGGAATCGGGACCGCCCTTCTGGAGGCGGCCGAGAGCGCCGCCGCGGCGCGCGGGGACCGGGGCGTGAGCCTCGCGGTGAGCACCGGCAACGCCGCCGCCCGCCGCCTCTACACCCGCCGTGGCTACGTCGATGCGGGGGTGCCGGAGCACCGCCACGCATCCACCGAGCCCGGTTTCGACGACGAAGGTCGCAGCGGCAACGGGACCGTCGTCGATCTCGTCAAGCGGCTGGACGCGGTGACCGCGGCGGCATGGCCCACCGCCCGTGAAGGGGACCGCCCGCGCGACGCGCGGTGAGCCGTATCAGCGCGGGCGTGCGATGGTGGGACCCGTTCAGCGGGGCCGCGCGGTCAGCGCAGGCGCACGAAGTCGACGTTTGCCCGGTACTCGGCCAGGGTGCGCGCGTTCATGTAGGACATCGAGCTGCGCAACCCGGCGAGGTAACGGGAGATCACCCCGCTCACGTGGCCCTTGTAGGGGACCATGGTCTCGGCTCCCTCGACGTACTCGGGGTCGTCGCGACCGGCCTGCTGCTGCACCGAGAAGGAGGCTGCGCCGCGCATGATCTTGTACTTCTTGCCGTCCAGCATGATCACGCGGCCGGGCGCCTCACCAGTGCCCGCCAGGGCTGATCCGACCATCACCAGGTCGGCGCCGAGAGCGAGCAGCTTGCAGAGATCGGAGGGGCTGCGCACCCCGCTGTCCCCGACGATGAGCGCGCGCCGGCGCACCTGCGCCACCTCGGCGACGGTGTACGGAGTGGGCACGAAGACGCCGGTCTCGGTGCGCGTCTCGCAGACCGCACCGCCCGCGATGCCGACCCGGACGGCGTCCGCACCGCGGTCCTCCAGCCAGGTGAAGGCCTCGGCCGAGGCGACATTGCCGGCGATGAGGGTGACGTCGTCGCGGCGCTCCCGCGCCCAGGTGAGCGCGACCCCGACCTGGTGGTGGGCGCCGTTGGCGGTGTCCAGGCAGATGGCCCGGCAGCCGGCCTCGACCAGGGCATCGAAACGCTCGCGGTAATCGCCGGTGACGCCGACGGCGGCTCCGACCGCGGCCGGCCCGGTCGTGCGGCTGGTCTTCCGGAACTCCTCCACCTCCTCGTCGACGCTCTGGAAGCGGTGGAGGATGCCGAAGGCACCGGCCTCGGCCAGCGATTCACACATCTGCGGCCCGCAGACGTCGGGCATGGGGGAGGCGAGAATCGGCACCTCGAGCGAGATGGCCCCGAGGGTGACCGCCGGACGCGCGTCCGAGCGATGGGGAAGGCTGGAGGCGCGCCGCGGGACCAGGCTGATGTCGTCGTAGTCAAAGGCGAGCGGCGCGTCGCCCAGGGAGGCAAGCGGGGTGCGGACGGGAAGGGGGTCTGCCATGGCGATCTGATTGTGCCAGGCGGCGACCCCGGCGCCTCAGCCCCGCCGGAGGATGGTCTGGGGGACCACCCGGACCGTGACCCTCACCTCGCCCGGCTGACGGTTCGGGTAGCTGTCGGCGCCGGTGTACTTCTTGGCGAGCCGGTCGATGTGGGCATCGGCGCCCTCCTCGATGAACTCGGCCCGGCCCCGCATGACCACGGTGCGGTAGTCGTTGTCCTTGGCCGAGAGCGAGATGGCGACCCGCGGATCGCGGCTCAGGTTGCGGTACTTGAGGCGCCCCTTGGCCGTGTTGAAGAGCAAGGCCTCGCCGTCGGTGTCGACCCAGACGGGGGTGACGTGCGGGG
Source organism: Candidatus Dormiibacterota bacterium (assembly GCA_003142035.1). GTDB lineage: Bacteria > Chloroflexota > Dormibacteria > Aeolococcales > Aeolococcaceae > Changshengia. The sequence continues at coordinate 45,316 of PLOF01000069.1, read as the reverse complement.
AGCCGTCGGGCATCACGGTGGCGACGTGGGCGAGCACCCTGTCCCGGAGCAGGGCAACCTGGTCCTCGGTGAGAGTCGGGTGGGGCTGGTCGGTCATGGCCTCTCCTCTGCTGGGGGGCGTGGTTCGATGGGTGCCGGTCTCTGGTATAGCCGAGCCGGCCGGTCGGACGACGGTGGCCGGTGGCTGCCGAGAGCCAGCGAGGACGTGAGAAGCTTGCCCCCGCGACGCCGGGGTGGCGGAATGGCAGACGCAGCGGTCTCAAAAACCGCCGGGGGCAACCCCGTGAGGGTTCGACTCCCTCCCTCGGCACGTTTTGCCAGGTACGCGCTTCACGGTTCCGCAGGGCAAACGTTCACCCGGGGGCGGAGCCGTCAGCCGGTCAGGCTCTCTCCCGCTGGAAGTCGCGGAGGGCCGGAGCCGGGCGGCGCGGGAGGTCCGGGCGCCGGTGCGGATTCGGCGAGGTCCGGCACGACCTTGGTGACGGCGATCGCCAACGTCCCCGCGAGCGTTAGCACCATGCCGGCGACCGCCACGGCCCAGGCACCGTTCCTCGGACTGTCACCCAGGAAGGCGATGCCGACCACGATGGGGACGATCGACTGTGCCGCCGTCGTCGAGGCGCCGACAACGCTGGCGTGGCTGCGTTGCAGGGCGATGGTGAAGAGCAGGAGGCCGACCAGCCCGTAGGCGAGCATCGACCAGAGCAGCGGGCTGAGCAGGAGCTGCCAGAAGGGATGGGGGACGACCAACATCCGGCCCGCGATGGCGGTGCCACCGAAGGCGACGCCGGCCAGGACGCCGAGCGCGACGGTGGCGCTGTGACGGTTGCGCCCGGCGACGACGGCACCCGCAGCGGCGACGCCCAGGGGCAGCAGGATCACCGCCCAGCGCATCGCGGCGGCAGCGGTGCGGGCTCTTTCGGGCCCCCCGGAGAGGGCGAGCAAGGAGAGCCCGAGCAGGATGCCCACAATCGCCACCCACGCCACTCCGCGCAACCGCCGCCGAAAGAGAAGGCGCTCGAGCAGGGCGGTGATGACCACATTGATGGCGATGACCGGCTCGGCGACGAAGAGGGGCAGGTTCTGCGCGGCCACGACGGTGAGCAGGAAGGAGGCGCCGTCGAGAGCGAGCCCGAGCAGATACGGCCAGTCGTTGAGCAGCCGCCACAGAAGCCCGATGTGCAACGAGGACACGCGCTCTTCCTGATCGGCGCTGACCTTCTGCAACACCGCCGCCACGCCGGTGCTCACCGAGCATCCGAAGGCAGCCAGCAGCGCCAGCCCGAAGGGCATCAGGCAACGGTAGCAGAGCCCGGGAAGCAGCCTCAGGTGCCCGGGCGTGGAGGCCGGCTGCCGCGGAGTCCTTGACGTGGCGCCCCGCGACTCCCCATCCTCAAGCCGTGCTGCTCGCGACCTGGAATGTGAACTCGATCATGGCGCGGCTGCCGCGCCTGCTCGACTGGCTGGGCGCCACCCGCCCCGATGTCCTCTGCCTCCAGGAGACGAAGGTGGCGGACGGCGCCTTTCCGACCGCGGAGGTCGCGGCACTCGGCTATGAGGTGGCAGCCCACGGCAGCGGCCGCTGGAACGGGGTCGCCATCCTCTCCCGGGTCGGGCTCGACGCGGTGACGCCGGGGTTCGCCGGTGAGCCCGGCTTCCCCGAGGTGGAGGCGCGAGCGGTGTCCGCGACCTGCGGAGGGGTGCGGGTCTGGTCGATCTACGTCCCCAACGGGCGGGGGCTGGAGCATCCGCATTACGCCTACAAGCTGGCCTGGCTCGCCGCCCTGCGCGACGCGCTCCGCGCCGAGCTCGGTGCCGGCGACCAGCTGGCGGTCTGCGGCGACTTCAACATCGCCCCCACTGACGACGACGTCTGGGACCCGGCGGAGTTCGCCGGCTCCACCCACGTCAGCGCTCCCGAACGGGCGGCTCTGGCGGAGCTCCTGGCGCTCGGTCTGACCGACGTCCCGCCACGCGCGCTCAAGGGAAGGCCGTTCTCGTACTGGGACTACCGAGCCGGCATGTTCCACAAGGGGATGGGGATGCGCATCGACCTCCTCCTGCTCAGCCGGGCGCTGGCCTCCCGGGTGAGCGACGCATACATCGACCGGGAGGCGCGCAAGGGCACGGCGCCCTCGGATCACGCTCCGGTCGTCGTGGGTTTCGCCACCGAGAGCTGAGCGCGAGCCGGTCGCCCGACCGGATGGGATGCTCCGTCCGGGGGCCGGAGGATCACCAGGGCGACGATGACGCAGAGGGCGAGGGCCGCCACGTGCGGGCCGGAGATGATGAAGAAGGTGTCGACGAGGTGGGCGGCGTTGAGCAGCACCGCCGCCGCGAGCGCGGCTGCCAGGTCCCGCTGAGCGATGACGATCAGAGGTACCACCGCCATGATCAGGTCATAGGCGTAGACGTGGGGGGCGAGCAGAAGGGAGGCGGCGATCCCCAACGCCACGACCTGAAGGGGCCGGCCGGTGAAGGTACGCCGTTGCCAGAACATCCAGACACACGCGAGGAGCCCCAGCGCCGCAGCGGCGGCGAAGGCGGCCCCGTTGCCCCCCAGGCTGGCGATGACCCCGGATAGGCCATCGCTGGTGGCGATGGCCGGTCCCGCGGACCCGAGGAGCGTGAGCCACTGGCCGATCCCGCCCGGCCCGACCAGCCAGAGCGAGCCTCCTGCCAGGCAGGCCGCCCCGACCGCCATCCCCACCACCACCCGCCACTCCCCCACCACCAGGAGGGCGACCGGCAGCAGGCAGATGGTCTGGGGCTTGAGCAGGAGAAGGGAGAACAGCAGTCCCGCGACGAACCGCCGGTCGGCCACGAGCAGCACCGTCCCCGCCACCAGGGGGAGCACGAGCAGCGCGTCCGTCTGACCCAGCCGGTAGTTCCACGCCGCCGGGACGGAGGCGAGCGCGAGGGCGAGGAGGAGGAGCCCCCGGGTGCCGTGGATCGCCAACCCCATCCTCCGCCAGAGGAGGACGCCGGCGAGCCCGACGCAGGCAGCCGAGGCGGCGAGGAACGCGGCGAAGCCCGCGGCAGCGGGGAGGGCGAGCAACGGCCGGTAGACGAGGGCCACCAGAGGGGTATCCAGGAAGGGGTCCCACGCCGGGTTCGGGTGGCCGAGGAGCACCGCCTGGGCCTGCAACTGGGCCGCGTGGCAGTAGAGGCAGCCTCCGTCGGCGAGTACCCGAGCGCCGCTCAGCATCGCGATGTAGTCGGTGCGCAGCGGGGTGAGGAGGCCGTGGAGCGCGAAGCCGGCCGAGACGGCGACCATGAAGGTCACCAGAGCCGGCGCGATCAGCGGGCGAGAGAGTGCGCGGAGCAGCCAGTCCGCGAAGCTGCGGGCGAACCGCCGAGCTCCGCGGGACAGCCGGGTGCGCCCGCTCTGGTATGGGTTCAACGACACCTGCCTCACATGGGGGGCCGGGCTCGCCGCCAAACCCCACGCAGAGCCTATTCGCCGGCTCTCGAACACGGCTGACGGCAGCGTCACCGGACCGTCACAGCTGCGCACGTCGGCCGGCCTTCGAGCGCCCCGCGGCAGGAAGCGCACGCCCGGGATGGGGGTGCGGCAACCGCGCAACTTCTCGGCCCCCGCCGAGCGCGCGACAGCCCGGGCCGGCAAGCCGGCCCGGGCACGCACGGAGGTGGGGTTTCGAGGTGAGCCGGCGGATGATCTCCCGTCCCGCCGCACCCCACACGATGCGGCATCGCCCATGAACGACTGGCGGCGCCGGGGTTAAGTGTCGGGGAAGGGCTGACCGGGCACCGATNNCGCTCAACGCCCGGGGTGTCCCTTTTCGGTCGAAGGGCGTAGGCTGGGCACCCAGTCCCTGTGGCGGGCTGCCCTACCCTCCATCCGGTAGATTGCGGCCGCAGGAACGTGCAGCGGGAGAGGTGTTGACCGAGCAATCAGGGGAAGAGGGCGGCGTCACGACGCCGGTGGTCTACCGGAGACCAGATGGCACGCCACCGCAACCGCCCGTCGACATCGTGGGGCACTCGAGCCGGCCGCCGGGCCAGCCTGCCCCGACAGGACACGCGGGATACGAGGCGCCCCGGGCCGACAGCATCGGGATTCCGGCGGCTCCTCCGGCCAACGGCCCGGGGGGGCGGTTCGCGCCGCCGGCTCCACCCGCCCGTCACCTCCCCACCGCCGCTGGCCAGTTCCGGCCAGCGGGGTACGCCCTCTCGCCGCCGTCGTACGACCCGGGCCGCCTGGCGCAGGCGCCCCATGGCGCCCCGGAGCTGAGCCTCGCCCCGGCGCCGACAACCACCGCTGATCGGTCCGCGGAGACGCTCGCCGGCTCCCCGGGACCCGTCCTCTCCCGGCCGGCCTGGGCCACATCCGATCGGCCCGTGCGGCCGCCCCACGCCACCCCGGTCTTCAACGTCTCGATACCGCCACCGGTGGATCCGGGACGGTCCCTGCCGCCCCCCCACGGGGCCCCGGTATCCGGCCATGCCGCGCCCTCGCCGGCGCCCACCCGGCCCGCACCGCCGCCTGACATCGCGACCGCGCCCGGGGCTCCGGGAGGACCGCCGTATCTCCCCGTCCGGCCCCTTCCGCCCTCCGACGGCGGGCGCCGGCCCGGGTTCGCCGCACCGGCGCTGCCGATTCCCGGCGGGTCCACCGGCAATGGTGGCTCCCCTGCCGCGCTCCGGCGGCCGGACACCAACGGCGCACGACACCACGGCGGCGCGCCCCATACCGGCGACCCAGCTGGTGGGTGGAGACCGCTTCCCGAGCCGGCACTCGCCTCGCCGCAGCGCCCCGCCCCGAACCGCACCGTCGGCCGTCTGGCCTCCCTCGGCCCCGAGCCGGAGAGCCAGACGGCGGGCCGGCCGGCTCCCACACCTCCCCGCACCGCGCAGGATTTCTCCACCGAACGGGTGCGGGGGCCAATGAAGGTCAAGCCGGCCACGCGGGGGTTGCGCCAGGCGGTCCGTTCCCTCTCGTTCGGGGTGGTCAAGCCCGGCCCGGGCCGGTCCGAGCGGCGCGAACGCGAGCTGGTCGTCACCGCGACCACGCCGATCGCGACCTGCCGCCGAGTGGCCATCGTCTCGCGCAAGGGCGGGATCGGGAAGACCACGACCACCCTGATGCTGGGCCACACCTTTTCCCTCTACCGGAGGGACCGGGTGATCGCCCTCGACGCCAACCCGGATGCCGGGTCGCTCGCCTACCGCGTCCATCGCGAGACTGATGCCACGGTGACCCAGCTGCTCCGCGCCTCGGAGCGTCTCCGCCGCTACAGCGACATGCGCAGCTTCACGAGCCAGGCATCGACGCGGCTCGAGGTGCTCGCCTCCGACGACGACCCGACCATCAGCGTCGCCCTCGGCGAGCCCGAGTACCGCCAGGTGCTCAACGTGCTGGAGCACCACTACAACCTGATCCTGATGGACACGGGCACGGGGATCCTCGACTCGGCCACCCAGGGCATCCTCCGGATGGCCGACCAGATCGTGGTCTGCGCAGCCCCCGGCATCGACGCCTCGCGGGCCTCGAGCCTGACTCTCGACTGGCTCGACGAGCACGGCTACCACGACCTGGTCGCCGACGCCGTGGTGGTCATCAACCAGGTCCGCGGCAACGGCGGCCGCGAGATGAAGCAGGTGGTCGACCACTTCGCCAAGCGCTGCCGGGCGGTGGTCAAGGTGCCCTGGGACGCCCACCTCGCCGAGGGGCTCGAGGTGGAAGTCGAAGACCTGCGCCCGCGGACCCGCGCCGCCTACCTCAGCGCGGTCGCGGCGGTGGCCCGGAGCTTCTCACTCCCCTCCCGCCACCGCTGATCCTCGCCGGCCCGATGGCGGATCGCCACCCCCCCACTGAGCACTACTTCAGCGCTGAACCAGTGGTCGCGACGCGCCCACGCAACGTGACCGTCCACCTTCCGGACCAGAGCATCGAGCTGCGGACCGATCGGGGCGTCTTCAGCCTCGCCGGGCTCGACGCGGGCACCGCGGTCCTCCTCCAGGGCGTCCCCGCTCCTCCAGCAGGTGCCACGCTCCTGGATCTCGGGTGTGGGCACGGTGTGGTCGCGATCACGATGGCCCGCCGAGCCCCCCGGGCCCGCGTCATTGCCGTTGACGTCAACAACCGGGCACTGGAGCTGACCCGTGCCAATGCCGCCGCCAATGGCGTCGAGAACCTCGAGGTCTGCCGGCCCGACGAGGTGAGCCCGGACCTCCGCTTCGACGCCATCTACAGCAACCCGCCCATCCGGGTTGGTCGCCCGGCGCTCCTGGAGCTCCTCGCCACCTGGCTGGCCCGGCTGGCGCCCGCCGGCCACGCCTACCTCGTGGTGCAGCGCCACCTGGGGGCGGATTCGCTCGCGGAGCGGCTGCGGAGCCAGGGGTACGAGGTCCTCCGGATGGGGTCCAAGCGGGGCTACCGCCTCCTCGACGTGCGCGATGCCAGCCCGGCATCGCATCATGGCTGACCATGCTCGCGACCATCACCATCGGCATCGACCCCATCGCCTTCCGGATCGGCTCTCTGGCGGTCCACTGGTACGGGATCATGTACGTGGTGGCTTTCGCGACCGCCTACTACCTGGGCGCCCGTCCCCACGCGATCTCGCGGGGCATCAGCGAGGACCACCTGGAGCGGGTGGCCGGCTGGACCATCCTTTTCGGCCTGATCGGCGCCCGGCTCTACTACGACGTCCAGAACCTCGACCTGATGCACAGCGTGGTCGACGTCATCGCGGTGTGGAACGGGGGGATGGCCTTCTACGGCGCGATCATCGGGGGTCTCGCCACCCTGGTCGTCCTGGGCTGGCGCTGGAAGCTGCCGATCTGGGTGCTCCTGGATGCCGGCGCCCTCTTCGCCGTGGTGGGCCAGCCAATCGGCCGGATCGGCAACATCATCAACGGCGACATCCTGGGCGGGCCGAGCAACCTCCCGTGGGCGACCGCCTACACCAACCCTGACGCTGTCCTCCAGGCCGGGTACCGGCTCGGCGTCGGCTACCAGCCCGCCGCCGCGTACGAGGCGCTGGGCACGCTGGTCATCCTCCTCATCCTGCTCGCAGTGCGCCGGCGCGGTGTGCGGCCGGGGGTGGTCATCCTCAGCTACGTGGGGCTCTACTCGGTGAGCCAGTTCCTCCTCGACTTCCTCCGCCAGACCGAGCCGGTCATCGCCTTCGGCCTCAAGGAGCTGCAGCTGACGGCCATCGTGGCCCTGGTCGTGGGCATGCCGCTGCTCGTGATCCTCTGGCGCCGCACCGAAGGGCGCTCGGGGCGCGCTCCGGAGCCGCTGCGGGACGGGACCTCCTCCGGTGCGGAGCCGGAGTCCCCGTCGGAGGCCTCGTCCTCCGACACGGAAGCGGAGCCGATCACCACGGATTGAGGCGCGAACCGCAGAGGGATCCTCGCCCCGCCCCCCTATACTCGGGCCCGTGCTGGCGAGCGACATCCTTCAGGTTCTCGGGACCGTCTTTGAGGTTCTGACCTTCGTCGTCCTGATCCGGGTGCTGCTCTCGTGGCTCCCCGGGGCCAACCCGTCTCACCCCCTGGTGCGGCTGATCCGGGCCATCGCAGACCCCATCCTGGCCCCGTTCCGCGGCCTGCTGCCGACCTTCGGCGGGATGCTCGACATCTCCCCGGTGGTCGCCATCGTCGTCCTCGAGGTGGCGGCCGAGATCTGCTTCTCGCTCTCCGCGGACGTCTTCACCGGGGTGTCGCTCGGGGTCATCGTGGTGGGGGCGGTGGAGCAGATCGTGCTCACCCTGATCATCCTGGTCGCGGTCCTCGTCCTGCTCCGCTTCCTCCTCTCCCTCTTCCACGCGGATCCCTGGCACCCGCTGACGCGGGGCATCAAGGCGATGGCCAAGCCTTTCGTGCAGCCCTTTGACGGCATCCTCACGAACCACTCGTCGATCGACGTCGAGGCCCTGATCGCCTGCGTCGCCTACATCGTGGTCTTCCTGATCGCCAAGTTCGCACTCGACTGGCTGGCCGGCCTGGTCTGACCCGACCGGGGCCCGCAGCAAACCCTCAGCGGCGGCGGGCGTTCTCCCGTTCGGGAGCCCGCTGGCGCTCCACCTCCACCCGGTAGGCGGAATCGCCGAGCACCGATTCGACGGCCCGCTCCAGGGCCGGTCCCGGCTCCACCGACCACTCGGCGCCGAGGACGATCTCATCCACCGATCGTGATCCCTGCACCTGGATGATCACCGGCGCCTCGCCGCGGTGGCGGGAGAGGATGGCACGGAGCGGGGGGAGGAGGTGCTCCTGTCCGGCGGAGAGCCGCAGGTGCACCCGGATGTTGCGGCGCCAGGCGGCGAGGCGGACGTCCTCCAGCGCGTACACCTGCTCCGCGATGACGCTCACCTGCTCGGAGTCCGCGTGCTCGTCCTCCTCCGGGGCGGCGGCGCCGTTCTGGACGGGGGCGGGAGCGGCGGCGGCCCGCCCGTTGCGACCGGCCTGGACACGCCCCCGAACCACGATCACCTGGTCGGCGCGGAGCAGCTCGGCGCACTCCTCGAAGGTGCGGGCAAAGACGACCACCTCACAGGTGCCCGAGAGGTCCTCCAGGGTCACGAAGGCCATCCGCTGCCCGGTCGTGCTGCGCCGGGGGATGAAGGCGCGCAGATCGCGGATCGCCCCTCCGATCTGCACGTAGACCCCGTCGAGGTGGGCGCCCAGCTCCCCGATGCCGGTGTCGATGCGTTCGCTGAGCTGATCCGAGATCCGGCGCAGGGGGTGGTCGCTCAGGTACATCCCGAGATAGTCGCGCTCCCATCGCAGCCGTTCGTCGGCGGCGACCGGCGCGACCTCGGCCGTGATGCCGAACTGGTCGACGGCGGTCACGCCCGCGGCCGTCTCCACCTCGGCGCTGTCGCCGAAGAGGGAGCCCTGCCCCACCTCCCGCTCCCTGCGGATCTGGGCGGCCCGGTCCAGAGCGCGATCCAGGGTCGCGAGCAGCATGCCACGCTCGCCCAGCAGGTCACAGGCGCCGCTCCGCACCAGGGCCTCGAGCACCCGACGGTTGAGATCGCGCCCCCCGACTCGCAGACAGAGGTCGGCGAGGCTCAGGTAGGGACCGCTGCTCTTCCTCTCCGCGACGAGCTGCTCCATCACCCGCTCGCCCGCCCCCTTGATGTGGGCCAGGCCGTAGAGGATCTCGCCCTTGGCGGCATCGCCCACCGCAAAGCCGGCCTCGCTCCGGTTGACGTCGGGGAGGGCCACGGTGAGACCGCGCGCGTGGGCGTCGAGGATGGTCTGCTTGAGCTTGTCGAAGTCCCCGGCCCGGCTGTTGAGCAGCGCCGCCGTGAACTCCAGGGGATGGTTGGCCTTGAGGTAAGCGGTCTGGTAGCCAATCAGCGCGTAGCACATCGCATGCGCCTTGTTGAAGCCGTAGCCGGCGAAGTGGTCGATGAGGTCGAAGAGGGCTGCGGCGGTCCCCTCCTCCACCCCTCGGGCAGCGGCTCCGGCCAGGAACTTCTCCCGCTGGTGGGCCATCTTGGCCTTGTCCTTCTTGCCCATCGCGGCACGCAGGACATCCGCCTCGCCCAGACTGTACCCGGCCACCGCGGAGGCGATCTGCATCACCTGGTCCTGGTAGATCATGGTCCCGAATGTTTCGGCCAGGATCGGCTCCATCTCGGGACGCATGTAGGTGATCGGCTCCTCCCCGCGCCTGCGCTTGATGTAGAGGTCCACCACCCCGCCCTCCAGCGGGCCGGGCCGGATGAGGGCGTTGGCGGCAGCCAGGTCCTGCAGTGAGCGGGGCTGCATATCGATGAGGATCCGCTTGCCCAAGGTGGCCTCCAGCTGGAATACGCCGTGGGTGTCGGCCTTGCCGAGCAGCTCGTAGGTGGCCGGGTCGTCGAGGGGGATGGTGTCGATGTCGATCCGCTCCCCCCGCACCTTCTCGACGCTCTCGACGGTCTCCTGGATCACGGTGAGGTTGGAGAGCCCCAGGAAGTCGATCTTGAGGAGGCCGATCTTGCTGACCCCCTTCATGTCGAACTGGGTCACGACCCCCTCGTTGCCCGAGGTCGAGCGCGTCAGGGGGACGATGCTGGCGAGCGGCGAGGCGCCGATCACCACCCCCGCGGCGTGCGTCGATGCGTTGCGCGAGATGCCCTCGAGGCGGCGGGCGATGTCGATGACGCTGCGAGCCCAGGGCTCGCTCTCATAGAGGTCGTGCAGGTCACGCGCCTCGTTGAGGGCACGATCCAGGGTGATCCCGACGGTCGCCGGAACCAGCTTGGCCAGCCGGTCCACGTCGGGCAGCGGGACCTCCAGGACCCGGCCGACATCGCGGATCGCGGCCCGCGCCGCCATCGTCCCGAAGGTGATGATCTGGGCCACCCGGTCCTGCCCGTACTTGCCGGTGACGTACTGGAGGACGCGGTCGCGGCGGCGATCGTCGAAGTCGATNNCCGTAGCGGAGCGGATCGACGTTGGTGATGCGCAGCACGTAGGCGACCAGCGACCCGGCCGCGCTGCCCCGGCCGGGCCCCACCACCACCCCGTCGCAGCGGGCGGCGCGGATCAGGTCCCAGACGATGAGGAAGTAGGCGGAGAAGCCGGTCTGACGGATGACGTCCAGCTCCATCGCGAGCCGTTCCCGCGCCTCGTAAGTGGGATCCGCACCGAATCGCTCGACGAGCCCGCGCTGGCACAGCTCGGCGAGATACGAGTCGGCGTCGAGGCCCTCGGGGATGGGCGAGTAGGCGGGGAGGTGATGGTGGCCGAGCTCCAGCTTCCAGTCGCAGCGCGCGGCCACGGCCAGGGTGTTGGACGCCGCCTCGCCATAGGCGCCGAAGCGGCGCCGCATCTCGTCACTGCTCGGCATGTAGAACTGGGGACCGTGGAAGCGGAAGCGCTTCTCGTCCGCGCGCCGGGCTCCGGTCTGGAGGCAGAGCAGGATGTCGTGCGCCTCGGCGTCGGCCGCGTCGATGTAATGGGAATCATTGGTGCAGATGAGGGGGATGCCGGTCCGGCGCGCGATCTCCAGGAGCCCTTCGCGGACCGCGGTCTCCTCGGGCATGCCGTGGTCCTGAACTTCCAGGAAGTAGTTGTCGGCCCCGAAGATCTCCAGGTGCTGGCGCGCCACCCGCTCGGCAGCGTCCAGGTCGCCACTCAGGATGGCCTGGGGAAGCTCGCCACCGACGCACCCGGAGAGGCAGATCAGCCCCTCGCTGTACGCGGCGAGCAGCTCCTTGTCGATCCGCGGCTTGTAGTAGTAGCCCTCGAGGTGGGCGATGGTCGAGAGCTGGACCAGGTTGGCGTAGCCGGTGGCGTCGCGGGCGAGCAGGACCAGATGGTGGGGGTCGCGGTCGGCGCGCCCCTCCTTGTCGCGGTGGGAGCGGGGGGCCATGTAGACCTCGCAGCCCAGGATCGGCTTGACCCCCGCGGCGACCGCCTCGGTGTAGAGCTCGACCGCACCGTAGAGGACGCCGTGATCGGTGACCGCCACCGCGGGCTGGCCCATGGCCTTTGCCCGGGCCACCAGCTCGGGGATCCGCGCCGCACCGTCCAGCAGCGAGAACTCGCTGTGGACGTGGAGATGGACGAAGGCATCCGATTCAGTCGCCGTCGCCTCCGCCTCCACCATCTCCGTGGCGTCCTCGCCTCCGAACACGCGTACGTTAGCACCCGCCGCCGACCGGTCCACCGGCGCGACTCGCCGTATTCTGACCGGGCCACGGTGGCCGCCGATCTGGGCGCTCCAGCCGAGCCGTCTGACGCGCTTCGCCCCCGGCCGGGAAGGAGGATCCCAGCCGGAGGCAGCTGCGTTGTCAGAGGGTGAAACCGCCCCGCATCACCGTCGCTACTTGCCCGGGACGGGCTGAGGCTCGGTCGGGACCGCGCTGCTCAGGGCCGCACCCGAAGCGCCGGCCATCGGTGTCGCGCCGCTCGCGGCCGCCGGTGCCACGCTGCCGGTCGCCGGTGCCGCGCTGCTCGCCGCCTGTCCGTGATGCCGTCCACCCCGAGCGATGTGCCGCTGGGCCTTGGACTCCTCGTCAACGTGAACGTACTTGCCACCCCGGAACGCCGAGGCGACCGCCGCGATCAGGCTCATCACGACCGCGAAGCCCAGGATGATCGAGAGGCTGCCCACGAAGGCCGGGCCGATCAGCTGTGGAAAGAAGGCCCGGCTGGTGAGATTCGCGGCCTGGGCGGTCGTGAGGTGGGAGAGCACCGCCGGTGGGAGCAGGGTCTTGAGGGGGTTGTAGCCGAGGAAGGCTGCGAAGACGTAGCCGAGCGGCGGCACGTGGGAGAGAACCGCCGCGCTGCTCGCCGGCACGCCGTTGGCGACGAGCCCCTTGAGCATGGCCGCGGGGACCTTGGCGTTGAGCCCGCTCACCAGCAGGGTGAAGAAGAGGCCCATGGAGAGCGGCATGCCCGTCTGAGCGAAGGTCACCCGCATGCCCGATGCCGCCCCACGGTCGCGGGCCGGAACCGAGTTCATGATCGACGACGTGTTGGGGGAGGCGAACAGGCCTCCACCTATCCCGGAGAAGAGCATGACCGCGCCGAAGGGCCAGTAGTTGAAGTTGGCCGGGAAGGTCATCATCAGGGCGTAGGTCACCGCCGCCAGCAGCATCCCGCCCGTGGCGAAGGGCCGGGCCCCGTAACGATCCGACAGCTTGCCGGAGATGGGCCCCGCGATCACGAAACCGAGGGTGAACGGGATCATGTAGATGCCCGCCCAGAGCGGAGTGTCGGCAAAGCTGTAGCCGTGCTGAGGCAGCCAGATGCCCTGGAACCAGATCATCAGCATGAACATCAGGCCGCCACGTCCGATCGATCCGAGGAACTGGGCGAGGTTGCCGAAGGCGAACGGCCGGATGCGGAAGAGGGAGAGACGGAACATCGGATCCTTCACCCGGCTCTCGATGACCGCGAACGCCGCCAGCAGAACGATGCCGCTCGCGATCATGGAGATGACAAACGGGTTGCCCCACCCGGAGAGGGAGGTCCCGTACGGCTCGATGCCGTAGGTCATGCCCACCAGCAGCATGCCCAGGCCACCGGCGAAGGCGAGGTTGCCGGCCCAGTCGATCCGCGCCGGGATGCGAACCCCGATGTCCTTGAGCTTGAGGTAGGCCCAGATGGTCCCGAAGGCACCCACCGGGATGTTCGCGAGGAATACCCAGCGCCAGCCAAGCAGGGAGAGCAGACCCCCGACGATGATGCCGAGGAAGGAGCCGATGATGGCGGCCACCATGTTTATCCCGAGCGCGAAGCCGAGCTGGTCCGAGGGGAAGGCGTCGGTGATGATGGCGGCGGAGTTGGCCATCAGGAGCGCCCCTCCGATGGCCTGGAACATGCGCAACAGGACCAGCTCCAGAGCCCCGTTGGAACCGGTGCTCCAGACGCAGGACAGCAGGATCGCCGCGACGGTGAACCAGGCAAAGCCGAGGTTGTACATCTTCACCCGGCCGAAGATGTCGCCGATGCGGCCCACCGTCACCACCACGACCGCCGACACCAGGACGTAGCCCATCATGATCCAGAGCAGATACGACGAGCTGCCGGCCGCCAGCGGGTTCAGCTTGATGCCGTCGAAGATCTTGGGCAGGGCGAGCATCAGGCCCGTGCCCGTCATCGACGAGAGCAGCACCCCGATGGTCGTGTTGGAGAGGACTACCCACTTGTAGCGGGGTCCAACAATCGGCGTTCGGGATGGTGCCGCGACATTCATCTTGCCAACTCCTCAATGGCGCGAGAGCCTTCGCGCGCTGCGGTTGCGGTGCCGGGATCACCGGCCACCATGGAATCGAGAACGGTGAGGGCGCGCGCGACCGAGGTGCGATCGGCCTCGTTCAACGAGGCGAGGCGGGCGGCGAGCCACTCGTTGCCGGCCCGCGCGTAGCGGTCCAGCTCCTCGACACCGGCGGGGGTGGCCACGACCTGGACGCCGCGCCGGTCGCCGGGCGTCGCCTGCCGGACGACGAGGCCGGCGGCCTCCAGCCGGTCGGCGAGCCGCGTGGCCGCCGAACCGGGCAGACTCTCCAGCTCGGCCAGCCTGCCGATCCCGAGCGGTCCTTTGTGGACCACGCTGGCAAGCCCGGAGACCTGTGCGATGCTGAGCTCGGAGAGGTCCTGGCGGCGGAGGCGGCGGCTGAGATGGATCATCGAGATCCGGAGGCGCTCGGCGAGCGCGGGGGGATCGATCGCCACCGCGGAGGGGGGCGCGTCCCCTGCCGCGTTCACTGCGCTCGAAACGGTCATCTCTTGCCTCTGTCTGACCTCGGGATGATGCAGAACGCAGATAGTATATATCGCAGGTAAGTAAGTTGGACCTTGGGCCGAAGGCCACGGAACCGATGAGCCACCGCCGGCGTCATCCCTTCATGAGGCTCCCCGCCGTGAGGCTCGCCGCCCTATCCCTCCTCTGCGGCCTGGTGGTCGTGGGCGCGGCGGGGTGCGGGCTCGCGCCCGGCGGCGCGCGGGACACCGCCACATCGGGGTCGCAGCCCCCGTCGCCGTCCCCCGCCTCGCCGGCGCCGGGCACCCCGACCCCCTCCTCGACCTCCGGGCCGGTGCTGGGCAGGGCCACCAACGCCGCCGGCTGGACGGCGGTGGTGACGGCCGGGACGGACGGTCAGCTGGAGGAGACCCTGACGGTCATCGGCCCGCTGACGGTGCTCGGGGGCTGCGTCTCCACGCTCACCGCCTGGGCGGAGACCCCGGCCGGGGTGCCGGTGCCAACCCCGACTCCCTCTCCGGCGGCGCACTGCCTGGCCATCGCCCTGGTGGTGATCCCGGCCGGGTCGAGCCGCGCCTTCACCGCCGTTCTTCCCGAGCCCGCCCAGCCGGGGACGTACGCGATCCACGCCGCGCTGGACACCCAGGGTCCCGGTTCCCCCGTCCCGGTCGTCACCGCCTCGACCTGAGCGTGGCCAGCCGGCCCTGACGGCCAGGGCCGCGGTCAGCAGCGCCCAGACCGCCCGGCGGCAGGGCGCGCCAGGTCAGCCCTGGCGGCGGAGGGCCACCACGCACTCGACGTGGTACGTCTGGGGGAACATGTCCACCACGTCGAGAGAATCCACGACGTAGGGCCCCGAGGCGACCAGCAGGTGGAGGTCGCGGGCGAGCGTCGCCGGATCGCAGGAGACGTAGACGACCCGCGGCGGGCCGGCCAGGGCGAGCCACCCGGTGACCCGGCCGTCGCAGCCGGCGCGGGGCGGGTCCAGGATCAGGCTGTCGATCGCCCCCTCCCCCGCCACCCCGGGCAGCGCCGACTCCACCGGCTCGACGACGTAGCGAAGTCGGTCCCCGACCTCGTTGATACGGCCGTTGAGCCGGCCCATCCGGGCGGCGCTGCGGTTGCTCTCGATGCAGACCACCTCGCGCGCGTCGGCGGCCAGAACGGCGCTCAGCACCCCGATCCCGGCGTAGGCATCGACGATGCGCCGGCCCGCCACCTCACCGAGGGCCGCGATCACGCACCCGTAGAGGGCGTCGAGGTGTCCCCAGCTCACCTGCATGAAGGACTCCGGTGTGACCCGGAAGGCCCTCCCCCGCCAGTGCAGGGTGGTGAGATCGGTGCTCCAGCGCTCCGGCGCGGGCAGCTCCGCCGCCATCGCGTCGACCACCGCCCGGTCCAGTGCCGCCGCCGGCTTGGGGCGGAGCAGCAGCTCGACCCCGTCCTCGCCGGCGGTGACATGCAGGACGGTCAGGCCGGTCGCGCCACCCCGGCGGACCAGCTCACGGAGCCGCGGCAGCGAGTCGGAGATGCGGGAGTGGTGGATGAGGCAGCCGTCGACCTCCACCTTGCGCCAGCTCCGAGCACGATTGAATCCCAGGGCGGCATCGGCCATCCCCCTCTCCCCCGGGATGACGTGGAACTCGCCGCGCCAGCGGTACCGCCAGGGGTCCGGCATGCCGTGGAGGCGAAGCTCGGGCACCGCGACCCCCGCCCGGCGCATGGCGTCCTGCACCACGTCCCGCTTGAGGAGCAACTGACGGGGGTAGGCGACGTGCTGGAGCTGGCAGCCTCCGCAGTCGGGGAGGTAGGGGCAGGGCGGATCCACCCGGTCCGGCGACCCCTCCCGGACATCGACGACCCGGCAGAACCAGGTCCGCCCCTTGCGAAAGGTCAGCGCGACCTCCACCAGCTCGCCGGGGATGCCGCCGTCCACCATGAGGGTGGCGCCGGCCGCGTGAGCGAGACAGAGGCCGCCATGGACCATCCCCTCGCAGCGAACCTCGAGCCGTGTACCGGAGCGGAGCGCCTCGAGAGGCGTGTCCGCCGGCCCGGGGGTGGTGCTCAGCTCCGCATTCGCCCCCGTCTCTCCGGTACCGCCGGCGTCAGGAGGCGAGGCGCTCACGGAGCAGGCCGGTCACCACCTTGGCGTCGGCGCGGCCTCTGGTCGCCTTCATCACCCCGCCCACCAGACGCTGGAGGGCCTGCTCCTTGCCGCCCTGGAAGTCCGCGACGGCGGCCGGGTTCTCCGCGATCACGGCGTCGACGAGCCGCTCCAGCTCGGCCTGGTCACTCACCTGGCCGAGACCGCGCTCACGGACCGCCGCGGCGGGGTCGCCACCAGCCAGGTAGAGCTCCTCGAGGAGCTCCTTGGCGGTCGAGCCGTTGATGGTCCCCGCCTCCACCAGCTTGATGAGGGAGGCGAGTCCCTCCAGACCGAGGCCGCTGCCCTGGAGCGGGATGCGGGTCTCGCGAGCCAGCCGCGCCACCTCCCCCATCAGCCAGTTGGCGGCGACCTTGGCGGGCACCCCGGCGGCGACCAGCGCCTCGAAGGCGCGCGCGTCCTCCCGCTCCGCGGTGAGGTTCGCGGCGTCGTACGCGGAGAGGCCGTGCTCGCGCTGCAGCCGCTCGGCGAGCTGCTGGGGCAGCTCGGGCAGGGCCGCCCTGACCCGATCCACGAACTCCGCGCTCAGGTGGAGGGGGGGAAGGTCGGGCTCGGGGAAATAGCGGTAGTCGTGGGCGTATTCCTTGCTCCGCTGGGAGATGGTGGCGCCCTTGGCCTCAACCCAGCCCCGGGTCTCCTGGGCGATGGTCTGGCCCTGGTCGAGCAGCCGCCCCTGGCGGACGATCTCGAACTCGAGGGCGCGCTGCACGGCCCGGAACGAGTTCATGTTCTTGACCTCGACCTTGACCCCCAGGCCGGTGTCGCCGTACTTGCGCAGCGAGATGTTGGCGTCGCAGCGGAACGACCCCTGCTCCAGGTTGCCGTCGTTGACGCCGATATAGACGAGGATCTGCCGGAGCCGGACCAGGTACTCGCGGGCCTGCGCAGGAGTGCGCAGGTCGGGCTCGCCGACGATCTCCATCAGCGGAACGCCGGCGCGGTTGAGGTCGACCACCGAGCTGCGCGCCTGCTGGAGGATGTCGCCCGCGTGCTGCAGGGTGCCGGTGTCCTCCTCCAGGTGCACGCGGGTGATGCCGCAGCGCACCTCCTCGCCGTCCACCGTGAAGGTGAGATGGCCGTTCAGCGAGAGCGGCATGTCCCACTGCGAGATCTGGTACCCCTTGGGAAGATCGGGATAGAAGTAGTTCTTGCGGTCGAACTTGCTGTGCTCGGGGATCTCGCAGTTGAGCGCGAGCGCGCTGCGCACGGTGTACTCGATGGCGACCCGGTTCATCACCGGCAGCATCCCGGGAAGGCCGAGGCAGACCGGGCAGGTGTTGCTGTTGGGCGGGCTGCCGATGTAATCGGCGCTGCAGCCGCAGAACATCTTGCTCTGGGTCAGCAGCTGGCCGTGGACCTCCAGGCCGATCACCGGCTCCCACCGCTGCATCACCTGGTCCAGGGTGCTCACCGCGCTGGTCGCGGTCATGACGGCGTCCCCGTCACCGCGGGCGCCGGCGGCGGCATCTGCGTGTGCCATGGGGTCGACTGCTCATACGCGTGGGCGACGCGCAGCACGCGCGCATCCTGGAGCCGCGGGCCGATCACCTGCAGACCGACCGGCAGCCCCTCGCTCAGCCCACACGGGATGGAGATGCCCGGCAGGCCCGCGAGGTTCACGGGCAGGGTGAGGATGTCGCAGAGGTACATGGAGAGGGGATCGCTCTTATCCCCCTTGGGGAAGGCGACGATCGGGGAGGTGGGGCTGACGAGCGCGTCCACGCTCTCGAAGGCGCGGTCGAATTCTTCCGCAATGAGAGTGCGCACCTTCTGCGCCTGGCGGTAGTAGGCGTCGTAGTACCCGCTCGAGAGCGCGTAGGTCCCGAGCATGATCCGGCGCTTGACCTCGGGGCCGAAGCCCTGGCCGCGGGTCTCCAGGTAGGTGTCGGTGAGCGATTTGCGATCCACGTGGAGGCCGAAGCGGACCCCGTCCATCCGCGCGAGGTTGGCCGAGCACTCCGCCGGCGCGATGATGTAATAGGTGCTGAGGGCTGCCTCGGTGGAGGGGAGCGACACCTCGACCAGGGTGGCACCGAGCTTCTCCAGCTGCGCGAGAGCGGCCTCGACCGCGCTGCGGACGCCGGGCTCCAGGCCCTCGGCCATGTACTCCCGGGGGATCCCGAGGCGCATCCCCTGGACGCCTCTGGCCAGCTGCTCGGCCACCGGCTCGACCGGGGCCGGCGACGACGTGCTGTCGCGGGGGTCGTGCCCGGCCATGGCGGTGAAGACGTGGGCGGCGTCCTCGACGCTGCGGGTGAAGGGACCGATCTGGTCCAGGGATGAGGCGAAGGCGATCAGCCCGTAGCGGGAGATCCGCCCGTAGGTCGGCTTGAATCCGGCGACGCCGCAGAAGGAGGCGGGCTGCCGGATCGACCCCCCGGTGTCCGTCCCCAGGGAGAAGGGGACCGCCCCGGCCGACACCACGGCCGCGCTGCCGCCGCTGCTGCCGCCCGGCACCCGGCTGGGGTCCCAGGGGTTGCCCACCGGCCCGAATGCCGAGTTCTCGTTGGAGGAGCCCATGGCGAACTCGTCGCAGTTGGTGACCGCGACTGGGACCGCCCCGGCGTCGAGAAGCCGCTGGAGGGCGGTGCCGGTGTAGGGCGGGATGAAGCCCTCCAGGATCTTTGATCCCGCGCTGGTCTCCACCCCCTCCACGCAGAGGACGTCCTTGTAGGCGAAGGGGATACCGCAGAGGGGACCTGCCTCCTCCGGCGATTCGGCGAGGATGCGGGCGGCACGGCCGGCCTGGCGCTCGGTGAGGGCGTCCGTGTAGCGGAGGACCGGATGGAGGTCCGCGATGGATTCGAGCGCAGTGCGGGCCTGGGCGGCCAGCTCGGTGGGGGTGGCGTCCCCGCGGCGCAGGCGGGCGCCCAGCTCGGCGACGGTCTCGCGGCTCATGAGCAGCTCATTCCTGGATCGCCCCCACCTCGAAGTGGTCGCGACGCCGCTTGGGGGCGTTGGCGAGCGCCTTCTCGACGGGCAGGCACTCGCCCCTCACGTCCTCGCGCCAGGCGTTGACGAGGCCGCCGATCTGGGCGGTCTCGGCCACCTTCGAGGTGTCGACCTGCTGCAGCCGGTCGACGTGCGCGAGGATGGTGTCGAGCTGCTGGCGGTAGCGCTCGACCTCCTCGTCGCTCAGGCCGAGGCGGGCGAGCATGGCGACGTGGGTGACCTGATCGCGGGCGAGGGTCATCGCTTTCTCCGGGGCGTCACGGTGCGTGATTATCCGCATCGCGCCCGCTGCCGGCGTCCGCCGGGCCCGCGTCGGGGCCGGTGAGGGGGAGCCAGGTGAGCACGGTCTGCTCGGTGGGCTGGAAACCGTGGCGCCGGTAGACGGCGAGGGCCTGCGGGTTGTCGGGGCGGGTCCAGACCGTCACGAACGTCGCCTCGCGATCGCGGAAGAGGCGCATCGCCTCCCCGACGAGCGCCGTGGCCACCCCGGCGCCCCGGGCCGGGGGCTCCACGTAGAGCTCGGCCACCTCGCCCTCCAACCCATTGCCGGGGTCGAAGAGGACACACCAGCAGAGACCGAGAGCGTGGTCCTTCTCGTCACGGGCGACGAAGACCACGTTGTCCCCCTGGAAGTGAGGCTCGAGAGGCCCGGTGCGGGCGGCGAGCTCCTCCCTGGTCTCCCGCGGGTGGTCGTAGCGCTCCTGGTCCTCCAGCCCCAGCTCGACGAGCAGGGCGAGAGCCTCGGCGTCGTCGGGGCGCTGGAGGGTCTCGATCCGGAGTGGAGGCGATGCCACCCCGCGATCAGAGCACACCCGGCGCGCGGGGTGTGCGTCAGGCCGTTGCGATCGCGGTCCAGGTGATGCCGTCCCAGGTCCAGGTGTCACCCATCACCTCGCCCGCAGCCGACGTCGACCCGAGCAGCTCTCCGCCGAAAAGCACCACCCGGCCGGTGGAGCCCTCGTACGCCAGGGCCGGATCGGAGCGCGGCTCCGGGGCGCCGGCGGACGGCGCCTGCACCCAGCCGGCGGCCGGGTTGGTCGAGACCCAGAGCGCGCCCGTGTAGTCGAGGCCGGCCACCTCTCCCGCGGCGGTGTCGGTGACCGGCGCCACCTCGAAGGAGCGCGCCGCGCTCGCCTGCAGGTCCTGCACGGGCGTCCAGCCGCTCCCGGTCCACTGCCAGTCCTCGGCGGCCGGGACCATCGGGCACGGCGCGTCGGCGGGGCAGGCGATGTCCGACCCTCCGGCCACCGCGCCCAGGTTGGCACCCAGGTCCACGAGAAGGCCGGGGCCCGGGAACCAGGCGAGCTGACCGCCCGACGCCGGCGAGTCGCTGGCGGAGGAGTCGGCGAGCTGGAAGCTGCCGCCGTCGAACACCCAGGTGAGGGTTGCGGCCAGCGGGGAGCAGGCGATCTCCAGCGGGCAGTTGGAGCAGATGACCTCGGAGCCGGCCGAGGGGGTCGCACCCCCCGAGGCCTCCGGGCAGATGGTGGAGAGGCAGCCGCCGTCCATCGGGCACGCGGTCTGTGCCGGAGAAATGCCGGACGTCGCCGAAGGGAGCGCGACCGGAGAGCCGCACGGGCCACCCCCGACGCCGATGCAGACGCCGCCGCTCCCGGTGGTGGAGGCGCCACCGCTGACCGCGGCCGCGCTCGACGCCGGGGACGCAGCGGCCGAGGCGTCCTCTCCCCCACTCGACCCGTTGTAGATGGCGGGGAGAGGGACGGGGACGACAGCGGAGGAGTTGGCGGTGACGAGGACGAGCTTCCCGGTGGTCGGATCGGTGGCCATGGAGGCACCGGCCAGGGTGTAGTCACCGAGCTTGCCCCTGCCCTGGCCGAGCGCGATCTGGGACCAATCGCTGCCATCCCAGGCCCACGCGTCCTGGAGCTGGGTGCAGCCGCCCGTGGCGCTCACCGTTCCGGCGGAGCCGGTGACGGTGCCCGACGACCCACTCCCGATGGAACAGCCGGGCCCACCCGTCCCGCCGAGCAGTATCACCCGCTGGCTCTGCGGGTCCCAGGCCATCTCGGCGCCGTACCGGGCGGGTGGGCTGTCCACCGGCCCCGCCTCAGACCATCCGGAACCGTCCCAGAGCCAGGTGCCGGCGACGACCTGCCCATCACCGCCGGTGCCACCGAACATGACCACGTCCCCGGTGGCGGGGTCGTCGGCCATGGCCGCGCCGGTCCGCGGCGCCGGGCCCCCGTCCCCGGAGGCGGCGTCGTGGCGGAGGCCAAAGTAGCCGGCGGTCACGGCGGCGACGACGGCCACTGAGATCACCAGGGCACCCGCCCCCCGGCGCAGGCGGCCAGCACGGCTCGGCATCACGTCCATACCGTCCCTACGCGCCAACCCCGCGCCCGGTTCCCGGCGGGTGAGGAGGGGGTGCGACGGATAGACTCCCCAACGATGGCCGAGAACGCAGGCAAGCCCGCCAATCCCGAGCAGCTGAGCCCCGAGGAGCTGACCCGGCTCCAACCCGGGCTGGCCCGGCTGATGCCCGAGATCGCCAACCGCCTCTGGCGCGCCGTCTACTCTGCCCGGGCCGGCCACTGGCGGCTCGCCCGGTGGCAGCTCACCGAGATGCGCAAGCTCTTCCTTCTCGGCACGATCACCCGGCCCAAGTACGCGGACGACATTGCCGAGTTTCTCCACGAGGAGGTGGAGCCGCTCCTCGCCGCCGTGGCGGCCGAGGACCTCGAGACATTCGAGCGCCGGGTGTCCGAGGCGGTGGACGCGACCAACGAATTCCATCGACGCTGGGAGAAGGGATTCATCGTCTGGAAGCTGCCGGAGAGTGCGCCGCCGGACCTCGATCTGACCCCTCGCTGAGCCCCTCCCCCACCCGTTGGGAGGTCTACGCGAAGGCTATGCTGCCCGCATGATCGTCACCACCACCGAGAACATCCCCGGCACCCGCGTGACCCAGACACTCGGGCAGGTCTTCGGCCTCACCGTCCGCACCCGCGGCCTCGGCGGCAACATCGCCGCCGGCTTCCGCAGCATCGTCGGTGGGGAGGTCGGTTCCTACGTGAAGCTGCTCGAGGACGCCCGTCGCCAGGCGGTCGACCGCATGGTGGCGAACGCCACCGCCATGGGGGCAAACGCGGTGACCATGATGCGGTTCGACTCCTCCGAGATCGGCAACAACATGAGCGAGATCGTCGCCTACGGCACCGCCCAGGTGGTGGAGCCGGTGTCGGGAGCGGCCGCCGGCTGATCGCGCGGCGCTGAGGAATCGACTGGCATGGGGGTCGTGTCGTGATCGCGCTCGTCGAGCTGGTGGTGTTCGCGGCACTCGTGGTCCTGATCGCGGTGGGCGCGGTGTGCGGCTGGGAGCGCTACCGGGGTGGCGGCGCGGGCCGCCGGGACCCGGGTGTCAGCGGAGCTCAACCGACTGCCGAGATCTTCATCGACCCGGAGACGGGGCGGCGAATGCGGGTCTGGTTCGACGCCCGGACCGGGGAGCGGGACTACCGGCCGGAGTAGCGCGGCGGCCCGTACCCGAGTGCCCCGAGGGGCAGCCGGTTACGCCCGAGTGGTACCACGAGGGTTGTGTACACGGCCGCGGAGATGATCGAGCGGCTTCGCACCGGCGGGGTCCGGGACGAGGCCGTGCTCGCCGCGATGGCCGCCGTGCCCCGGGAGGAGTACGTCCTCCCGAGTGACCGCGAGGAGGCGTACGCCGACAGGGCGCTTCCCATCGGTTCGGGGCAGACCATCTCCCAGCCCCTCATGGTGGCGATCATCATCGAGGCCCTCCAGCTGCGGGCCGGCGAGATCGCCCTGGACATCGGCACCGGGAGCGGGTACCAGGCCGCGGTGATGGCCGCCTGCGGTGCCCGGGTCATCAGCGTGGAGCGCATCCCGGAGCTGGCCAACCAGGCCGCCCAGCGGCTCGATCGCCTCGGCGTGGACGTGGAAGTGGTGGCCGCCGACGGCAGCCTCGGCCTGCCCGACCGCGCCCCCTTCGACGCCATCGCGGTTGGGGCGGGCGCCCCTCGCCTCCCGGTGGCCCTGGCCCGCCAGCTGCGCGAGGGCGGCCGGCTGGTGCTGCCCATCCACAGCGGTCCCGAGAGCGAAGAGCTGACCCGGGTCCGAATGAGCGGCGGCAGATGGACGTCGGAGAATCTCGGCCCCTGCCGCTTCGTACCCCTGATCGGAGCCGACGGGTACCGGGAGGGAGGCTCCCGCGCTGGCCGTTCCGGCGTTTAGCATGGGCGGGCGCTGAGGTACACGGGGAAGTGACCGGCGCGGAGCGTCCTGAGAGGCCACTTCCCGGTTCAGCAGAGTTTCGTTCACCTTCTGGAGGGTCCCAACCCATGGCCAAGACCGTCGGCATCGATCTCGGTACCACCAACAGCGTGGTGGCAGTGATGGAAGGCGGAGAGCCCACCGTCATCGCCAATGCCGAAGGCGGTCGCACCACCCCCTCCGTCGTCGCATTCACCCGCAGCGGGGAGCGCCTCGTCGGCACACTGGCCCGGCGTCAGGCGGCGGTGAACCCCACCAACACGATTTTCTCCATCAAACGATTCATGGGCCGGCTGCTCAGCGAGGTCACCACCGAGGCCAAGCAGGTCCCCTACAAGGTCGTGGCCGGCAAGGACGGCCGCGTCGAGGTGGACGTCGCCGGAGAGCGGCACACCCCCGAGCAGATCTCGGCGATGGTGCTGCAGAAGCTCAAGACGGACGCTGAGGCCTACCTCGGAGAGAAGGTGACCGACGCGGTCATCACCGTGCCCGCCTACTTCAACGATGCCCAGCGCCAGGCGACCAAGAATGCCGGCCAGATCGCGGGCCTCAACGTGCTCCGGATCATCAACGAGCCGACCGCGGCCGCGCTCGCCTACGGGCTGGAAAACAAGGACAACGAGAAGATCCTGGTCTTCGACCTGGGTGGCGGCACCTTCGACGTCTCCATCCTGGAGGTCGGCGAGGGAGTCTTCGAGGTCAAGTCGACCAACGGTGACACCCACCTGGGCGGTGACGACTACGACCGGCGGGTCGTGGACTGGCTCGCGGATGAATTCAAGCGTGACCAGGGGATCGACCTGCGCGGCGACGCCCAGGCCCTGCAGCGCCTGACCGAGGCCGCCGAGAAGGCCAAGATCGAGCTCTCGCAGCGCCCGGAGACCCAGGTCAACCTCCCCTTCATCACCGCTGACGCCTCGGGGCCCAAGCACCTCGACATCACGCTGTCGCGGCCCAAGTTTGAGCAGCTCACCGAGGACCTCACGGCGCGCTGCCGCAAGCCCTTCCAGGACGCGCTGGCCGACGCGCACATGAGCGTCAAGGACTTGGAGGACGTGATCCTGGTCGGCGGCTCGACCCGGATGCCGGTGATCCAGGCCCTGGTCAAGGAGTTGACCGGCAGGGACGCCAACCGCGGGGTCAACCCCGACGAGGTGGTGGCGGTCGGCGCCGCCATCCAGGCCGGCGTGCTCAAGGGCGAGGTCAAGGACGTCCTGCTCCTCGACGTCACGCCGCTCTCGCTCGGGATCATGACCGAGGGAGAGGTCAACACCAAGCTCATCGAGCGCAACACCACCATCCCGACCGCCAAGTCGCAGGTCTTCTCCACCGCGTCCGACTCGCAGCCGAGCGTGGAGATCGTGGTCCTGCAGGGCGAGCGGCCGCTGGCCCGGGACAACCGCATCCTGGGGACATTCACCCTGGATGGGATCCCGCCGTCGCCGCGCGGAGTGCCGCAGATCGAGGTCACCTTCGACATCGACGCCAACGGCATCCTCAACGTCACCGCGCACGATCGCGGCACCGGCAAGCAGAACAAGGTGACCATCACCGGCTCGACCACGCTCCAGAAGAACGAGGTGGAGCGGATGGTCAAGGAGGCCGAGGCGCACGCCGATGAGGACCGCCAGAAGACCGAGGCGATCGAGGTCAAGAACCGGTCCGAGCACCTCGCGTACCAGGCCGAGAAGGCGCTCAAGGACGCGGGAGACAAGCTCCCCGCCGAGCTCAAGGCCGACATCGAGGCCAAGATCGCCGCGGTCCGCGATGCCATCGCCAAGAACGACGACGCCGCGCTCAAGACGGCGCACGACGCGCTCCAAGCTGAGATCCAGAAGATCGGCGAGGCCGTCTACGCCTCCGGCGGGGGTGGCTCGTCGAGCGGCAGCGGCGGTCCTGCACCGGAGCCTGAGGGTGGCAGCGCGCCACCGGAGGCTGGCGCCGGCGGGTCCTCAAGCTCCGACGGCTCGGGCGGCGACGACGTAGTCGACGCCGAGTTCAAGGAGGTCTGAGCCGGAAGGCCTGTAGGTCGGGCGGCGGGGCAGGGGCCGCCGCCCCTTACCACCGGCTCTGCAATTCCGGCCCCCTCGGGCGAGAGTGCTCGGCGGCGTTGCATCGCCGCCTGCGCAAGGCTTCGCTCCTCAGCGCACCTCGGCCCCGGCACCCAGGAGAGCGGCCGCCTCCGCCGTGCTCCGACTGACGACCACACCCGCCGGAAGCCGGAGGTTGGCGTGAATCGCGGCGGCGCCACCCACGACGACCGGAGCCTTCACGCGCCGGCGCATCTCCCTGACCAGCGGCACCAGCATGCGCGACGGCGGGGACGTCGTCACCACGATGCCGACCGCCCACACCGGCTGCAGGCCGGCGACGCAGGCGACGAAGTCCGCCGTCGGCACGTTGGCGCCGAGATCGTGCACCTCGAAGCCCTCGGCCCTCAGCACGTCGGTGAGCAGCGCGCTGGGCAGTGAGTGCATCTCGCCAGCAGGCGCTCCGAGAACGATGATGCCGCGGTGGCGACCGCGACGGCTGACGTGTGCCCCTCCGCGCCCGACCAGGCGGTGGGCGATGATGCTGGCCCGATGCTCGTCGGCGACGCTCGCCTCGCCCCGCTCCCAGCGCTCCCCCACCTCCCGCATCGCGGCGCCGATCAATTCGATGCTGACGGCGCTCGCGTTGGCCCCGGAGGCCAGAGCCTCGCTGATCACGGTCCAGGCACCCGCCTCATCGCCGGCCAGCAGCGTGGTCACCAGGTGGCCCACGCGCGGCTCATGCCGGGGGTGGCCTCGCCGCCCGCGCTCCACCGGTGCCTGAGGCTGGCGAACGAGCGCCCTGAGGTCACTGCGAAGAACCAGCCACTCGCCGCGCTCACGGCGCGCCGGCAGCTTCCCGGAGCGGACATAGCGGTAGACGGTCATGTAGTGCAGCCCGAGGCCCTCGCTCGCCTCGCGCAGCCCGACTTCCTCAGCTCCAGTCATGCCGCCGGCGTTTCCCCCCGCGGGCGGGTGCTTGCCATTCACGCAGGGCCGGTACCCACGAGCGGCGGCTCACCGCTCAACCGGTCACACAGCTCCATCAGCCGTAGGCGCTCTGCCTCGGTGTCGCTTGCCGCGGTGCGGTGCAGCCGGTGGAGTGGTCGCGGACGCCGGTCCAGCCAGAGCGCACCCTGGGACAGGGTTTCGGGGTCCGCCGTCACCAGCCACACCATCGTGTCCGCGCCCTCGGCCACCGTGCGGAGGATCGGCGCCGTCAGGCGGTGAAAGGTGGGAAGGCTCGCGGCCATGCCCGGCGTGTAGGCCCAGCCCGGGTGCATCGCCACCAGGGAGACACCACGACGCTCCAGAGCCCGTGCGCAGTGCGCCACCAAGGTCACCTGTGCCCGCTTGGCCCGGGCGTAGGCCGCCGCCCCGCGAAACGTGGACGCCGTCATCTGGAGGTGGTCGACATCGAGTGGTTGCGTGTACATCCCTCCCGAGGTCACCACGATCACCCGCGATCCGGGGGCAGCCTCGAGCTGGGGCAGGAGCAGCCGGGTGAGGAGGTACGGACCGATGAGGTGGGTGGCGACCGTCGTCTCGATCCCATCGGCGGTCTGGGTGTACGAGGGCAGGAGCGCGCCCGCGTTGTTGATGAGGGCGTGGAGCCGGGGGGCCAGCGTGGCCACCGCCGTGGCGGCCCTGCGCACGGAGGCAAGATCGGAGAGGTCCGCCTCGACGACGTCCACGGTGGCCCCGTACCGGGCTCGGATCTGGACCGCGACCGCCTCCCCGCGCGCTGTGTCCCGCACCAGCAGCAGCAGGTGAGCGCCGAGAGCACCGAGCCGCCGGGCGGCCCAATTGCCGAGGCCCGAGGTGGCACCCGTGATGGCGACGGTCTGTCCGTCCAGCCGCCGGGACGAGAGCGGCTCGAACCTCTGGGTACGGCGCCTCGTCAGGTAGCCGATGCGGCTGAAGCTGCCGACGACGCTCGTCTCGAGGGCCCGGTCCAGCAGATCGACCCCGCGCCTCATGGTGCCGAGAGGATGCGGCGCAGGGAGACGAGCGCCGCAGTGGCTGTCCGCCGGAACGACGAAGAGAGGAGCGGGCTCAGGGGTCGCGCGATGCCGCGCAGGGTGAGCCGGGCGTCGTAGGTGACCCGGCAGCCGCCGGGCTCCTCGGTGACGGTGATCCGATCTCGGGAACGGAGCCACCGCGTTTCCGCGAGCAGCTCGACGGTCACCCCGGTCAGCTCGGTGATGACGTAATGGAGGGCGAGGCGCCGGTCACCCATGGCGACAGTGAGGTCAAAAGCGGCTCCCAGCCGGGCCGGTCCCGGGTCCAGTGACCGCGCCGCGACCACGCTCGGGTCCCACTCCCGCGCGTTGCTGAAGTCGGACATGTAGGCGAAGGCCCGCTCCGGCGTCCAGCCGGAGGCGACCGAGGTAACGAAACGTGACATGGATCTCCTCCTTTGGCTCTCCGTGCGCTATATTAGCACTAAATTACGCAAGAGGGCGATGGAACGCCCGAACCACCACCCGAGGAAGTCATGCGCATAGCCATCGTGGGCAGCGGGGTGTCCGGCCTGGTCAGCGCCCATCTGCTCCATCCCCTCCACGAGATCACCGTCTTCGAAGCCCAGGAACGGCTGGGAGGGCACGTCAACACCGTCCGGGTGCCGGCCACCGACGGCCCCGACTACGACATCGACACCGGCTTCATCGTCTTCAACGAGGCCAACTACCCGGGATTCACCCGCCTGCTCGCCAGGCTCGGGGTCGCCAGTCAACCGAGCGACATGAGCTTCAGCTTCTCCTGCATGGAGACCGGGCTCGAATACCGGGGCACCGACCTGAACACCCTGTTCGCCCAGCGGCGCAACCTGGTCAATCCCGGATTCCTGCGGATGCTGGTCGACATCGTCCGCTTCAATAGGGATGCGCGCCGGCTGCTGCAGAGCGAGGACATCACCACCTCGCTGGATGACTTCCTCGCCGCCGGCCACTACTCCAAGGAGTTCGTGGAGCGCTACGTCACCCCGCTCGGCTCATCGATCTGGTCGTCCGATCCCTCCCGCTTCGGGGAGTTCCCAGCCGCGGCCATGGCGCGTTTCTTTGATCGCCACGGGCTGCTGCGCCTCCGCCACCGGCCGGAATGGCGAACCGTCAAGGGTGGCGCCTCCAGGTACGTCGAGGCGCTGACCGCGCCGATGCTCGATCACATCCGGCTGGGAGCCCCGGTGCACCGCATCGCCCGCGACGAGACCGGCGTCAGCATCTGGGCGGGCGACGGCACGTCGGGCGAGCGCTTCGACCGGGTGATCATCGCCGCCCACGCCGACGAGGCGCTCAGCATGCTGGACGCCCCCACCCCACTGGAGACGGAGACCCTCGGCGCCTTCCGCTTCCAGCCCAACCGGGCGACCCTCCACACCGACGTCACCATGCTCCCGCGCAACCACCGCGCCTGGGCCAGCTGGAACTACCAGCGCGTCGCCTACGGCCAGCGCAGCCCCACCCTCACCTACAACGCCAACAGCCTCCAGTCCCTCCGGTCGGAGCGGGTGTTCTGCACCACCCTCAATCGCGAGGACGACATCGACCCCGCCGACGTCATCGCCTCCTTCGACTACGCGCACCCCGTGTTTGACGCCAAGGCGTTGCAGATGCAGGGGCGCCAGTCGCAGCTGAACGGGCAGGAGCACACCTACTACTGCGGCGCCTACTGGGGATACGGTTTCCACGAGGACGGCGTCCAGAGCGCGCTCCGGGTCACCCGCGAGTTCGGCGCCAACCTGTGATCGTGGAGGGGCTTTACGACGGCGTGGTGGTGCACACGCGGCACCGCCCAGTGGAGCACAGCTTCTCGCGGCGTCTGGCGATGCCCCTCATCCGGCTGGACGACGACGGGCATCTCGATCATCTGCGCCCGCTACTATCGACCCGGCCGGCTCCGCTCTGGCTGCGGCGCGGAGACCACTTTCCGGACACCCCCGGACCGCTCGACGTGGCGGTACGCGACGCGGTCGAGGCCGCGACGGGATACCGCCCCGAGGGAGCGATCTTCCTCCTGGCCCAGCCGCGGACCTGGGGATGGTGTTTCAACCCGCTCTCGACCTTCTACTGCTGCGACGTCGGCGGCGAGGTGCGGGCGGTCGTGCTCGAGGTCACCAACACCCCGTGGCACGAGCGCCACGCCTACGTGCTCGACGCGCGCGACGGTCTGGTGCAGGGCTTCGTCATGGCCAAGGCACTGCACGTCTCCCCCTTCATGGCGATGGCGACGCGGTACCGCATGCGCCTCGGAGAGCCGGGCGAGCATCTCCGGATGGGCATCAGCGTCACCGACGACGACGGGGTCGTCTTCTCGGCGGGGATGTCGCTGCGACGCCGCCCGCTGACGCGTGCCGAGCTGGGGAGGAGCCTCCGCGAGCACCCGCTGCTCAGCCACCGGATCTCGGCGTCCATCTACACGGAGGCGCTCCGGATCTGGCGCAAGGGCGCCCCCCTGCACGGCCACCCCCAGCCGGGTGCCGCGTGAACTGACGATGACGCGCCGGGCCGGAGCCGCCATGCGGCGACCGCGCGCTGACAGAAGGGGATTTCCTGGGCCCGCCGTCACGACGCCGGCGGGCCCAGGAGGTCAGTCGGTCAGGGCTTGGTGCTGTAGCCGGGGTACTTGTCGACCAGCCCGTACATCCACGCGTAGGTCTTTACCCTGAGCCGCAGGTAACCGGTCACGAACCGGTGGGCGCCCTTGGGGTAGTGGCCGCTCAGCACCACCACGATCTGCATGATCCAGGCCACGATCCCTATGACGAAGCCTAGGATTCCGAGCCAGATCAGCACGGGAATGAGGGCGATGAACCGCCCGAGGAAGAAGATGGCACCGAGGCACCCCATCCCACGCGAATACCTGTCCTGGTGCCCGATCGTCAGCTGCACCAGGTGCGGCATGGACACGGTTCCGCCAGAAGGCACCGGGTAGCCGGGAGGCGGAGCTGGGTAGCCCGGCGGGAGCGGAGCCGGGTATCCGGCTTCGGGCGGCGGCGGCGGCGGCGCGTAGGTCATGAGAGTGCACCCTCCGGCGGGAGGCTCTCGGCACAACCGGGGTGTTCCGGATGTGCTGCCCCCTCGTCGCGGGGATTGTGCCAGCTTTTGGTGAGCGTCGTGGGGGCGGACGGCGGGTCGCTCCGGCTGCGTCAGCGCGACCCCGCGGCGCGGGGGAGCACCGCGATCCGTGCGGCCACGCCCAGCGGCGCGCCACCGTGCCGCGGCAAATGTAGACTCTCCGGACATGGCAGGCGAAAAGAACCGCGGCGCTCCCAAGAAACAGACCAAGAAGCCCAAGGCGCCGTCCACAGGCAAGGCCCAGCGGCAGGCCGAGGCAAAGAAGGCGCGTCAGCAGCCATCGGTGTAGCGGACTCCGCAGAGCCGCCACCCCGGACCGGCAGCCGTCAGAATTGGCGCATGCCCAGCGTCTTCACGCGCATCATCGACGGGGAGCTGCCCGCGCGCTTTGTGTGGCAGGACGACCTCTGCGTCGCCTTCCTCAGCCACCGGCCGCTCCGGCCAGGGCACACGCTGGTGGTGCCGCGGCTCGAGATCGACCACTGGGTGGACCTGGAGCCCGAGCTGCTCGGCCACCTGATGGGCGTGTCACACCGCATCGGGCAGGCTCTCCAGCACGGCTTCCACCCTCTCAAGGTGGGGATGATCATCGCCGGCCTCGAGGTCCCCCACGCCCATATCCACCTGGTGCCCTTCCACACCATGGAGCAGCTCAACTTCGCGCAGGTGGATCCGAACCCGCGGCCGGACGACCTGGAGAAAGCGGCGGAGACGATCAGGACGGCGCTGCGCGAGCTGGGGATCGGGCCGGGCAGCGGCTGACGCCGGGGACGATCAGCGCTGCCGGCCGAACCGCCGCTGCGAGGGCTGGCTCATCGGTGCAGGAGGAGGAGGGGGAGGCGGCGGCGGCAGGATCGCAGTCGGAAAGGGGTTGGCCTTCAGCCCGGCGCCGCGCTTGGGAGCGCGACCGAGCACGCGCTCAAAGATGAACTGGAAGGCGAACGGCACCACGATGGCGAAGATGCCGGTCAGGAAGGTCATGGCGTTGGGCAGGCTGGCCTCGTTGGCGAGCCCGAGGTAGCAGAAGAGGGCGGTGATGAACGAGATCCCGATGATCACCGCCATGCCGCCGATCAGGACGATGTCCTGGTTGACGTCGGAGACCAGGACGTTCTCCCGGTAGCGGGTCTGGAAGAGGCGGTAGATCTTGAGCCCGATCCAGCTGTTGAGCATCATCCCGCTCACGAAGGCGAGGATTGCGATCGACCACCGAAAGGCGGCCAGGTGCTTGACGATGAAGACGGCGATGTTGACGACGATCAGCGCCACCGGTGTCACAGCGCCGAGGGCGGGGATCGCCCAGCGCCGGACCCGGCCGGGCCGTTTGGTCGGAGGCCGGGACAGGGCCGGCCGCGAGGGGAGGTCCATCTCCACGTAGGGTAGGACTTCCTCGTGCCCCTCGACCGTCCGAAACGCTGGCACAATCAGGCCGTGTCCGACGCCGAGGCTCTGGAGTGGGCCCTGCAGGCCGCGCTGGCGGCCGCGAAGCAGGGCACGCCCACCGACCGGCACGTCGCCGACCGGCTGGCGCGATCCGGCACGGCCGCCACCGTGGCCCTGACCGCCTGCGAGGCCAGGGCGACCTGGTTCCGGCCGGCTGCCGGCGCCCCGGACCCCCAGCTGGTAGCCCGTCATGACGTCCGTACCGCCGCCCAGGCGGTGCTCGCCCAGCTCGAGTTGATCGGGATCGCGTGGCCCGCATGGGACGCGGTCACCCGGAGCGAGATGCTCGGTGAGCTGGAGGAGTCCGCCCGCCAGCTCGTGGACCAGGCCGACCGCTTCAGCCGCGGGGCGATCTGACCCGGCGCCGCCGCGCGCCGGACCGTCTCAGCGTCGTCTCACGCGATCGCAAGGTCCGGGTTCTAAGCTGATGGTGGGTGATGAGGCATTCCAGACCGGTCACGATCGCCCTGGCGTTGAGCATTGGGCTTCTTTCAGGCTGCGCGTCGGTGCTGATCCCCTCCAACTCCGTGGCCATCGCGTCGGCGGTGGTCAGTCCCCCCGGCGCCATCGAGCTCGCCTACAGCTACCACTCCCAGCAGAACGGCGACTGGTGCGACCCCGCGGACATCGAGATGTGGCTCCAGGCGGACGGGATCGCTCTCCCGTCGGGCGACGACCACGCCGTCCAGCAGACGTTGTGGAGCTATGAGACCTCGCACAACGACGGCTTCACGATCGCTCAGTGGAACGCCTCCCCTTACGCGGTGGCGATGACCGTTGCCCACTACGGACAGCTGAGCGGTATCGGCGACGCCCCCCAGCCGACCCTGGCCGCCGCCGGCAGTGTCATCTCCCACAGCGTCGCCACGCTGCACCAGCCGGTGATCGTGATGATCTACGGCGCCCTCCACTACGTGCTCATCACCGGCGTGCAGCTCGGCTCCGGGGGCGCCGATGCCCCGCCGGTGGCAGTCACCTTCGCCAATCCGCTCGCCTTCGGCGTCAGCGCCACCCCTCCGGCGCAGTCCAACGGCGCCCAGACCATGTCCTGGGCCGACTTCGCGACCTGGTACACGGCCAATTCCCACCACGGCGGCGTCTGGGCCGGTCAGTGGGTGCTGATCGCTTCCGGGATCCCCCTGGTCCGCTGATCAGGCATTGCCGATGTGGTCCGCGGGGACCGTCCCCAGCCTGCCTGCGCGGTAGTCCTCGAAGGCCTGGGCCAGCTCGTCCTGACGGTTCATGACGAACGGGCCATAGGCGGCAACCGGCTCGCGGATGGGCTGCCCGCCGAGGATGAGGGCGTCCAGAGACGGAGCACGGCTCTCCTGGCGCAGCGCGGCGGCGAGGGTCACGAAGTCACCGCTCCCCAGCACGGCCAGCTGTCCGGCACGGACCTCCGCCTTCCCCTCCCCCACCGAGCCGCTTCCCGAGAGGATGTAGACCAGCGCGTTGAAGCCGGCCGGCCAGGGCAACTCCAGGACTGCCCCGGGGGTGAGCGTCGCGTGCACCATCGCCATGGCGGTATGGGTGACCCCGGGCCCGCTCCGACCGGCCACGTCGCCGGCGATGACGCGGACAAGGCTGGTGCCGTCGGCCGAGGTGAGCAGGGTCACGCGCTGGGCGCCGATGTCCTGGTACCGCGGCGGGGCCCACTTCTTGGCGGCGGGGAGATTGACCCAGAGCTGGATGCCGTGGAACAGACCACCGCTCGCGATCATCTCCTCGGGCGGGCGCTCGATGTGGAGGATGCCCGCGCCCGCGGTCATCCACTGGGTGGCGCCATCGGTGATCAGACCTCCCCCGCCCGTCGAGTCCTGGTGCTGAAACGTCCCGTCGATCATGTAGGTCACCGTCTCGAATCCCCGGTGGGGATGCCAGGGAGTGCCCTTGGGCTCTCCCGGGGCGTATTCGACCTCTCCCATCTGATCCATGTGGACAAACGGGTCGAGGGCGGTGAGATCGACTCCGGCGAATGCGCGCCGCACCGGGAATCCCTCACCCTCCAGGCCGCGGGGGGCGGAGGTGACGGAGACGACCGGGCGCGACGCCTCCCGGCTGCGGTCCGGCCGCGGGATCCGGGGCAGGACGAGGAGGTCGGGGACGGTGACGGCGGGCATGGGGGCTCTCCCGGTGTGGGCGTCGGGCGGTACACCAACCGTATACCCGAATGGTTGATGCGTCAACCATCGTCGCAGGGGAGGCGGCCGCTCCAGGCCTCGGAGCGGCCCTCATCGCCGCGATGGCTCCTCCGCACCGGATGTGATACTCAGCGCGTGATCGCGGACGAGCCCCCGGAGAACCCCGCGCCCGGCGGCGTGCGGGAGGGGGTGGTGCTCGGCGACAACCTGGACGTCCTCCGGGCGCTTCCGGACGGTTGCGTGGACCTCATCTACATCGACCCGCCCTTCGGCACCGGCCAGACGCGCCGCCTCCAGTCCATCCGCACCGGTGCGGGCACCCGCACCCGGGTCGGCTTCGGGGGCCGGACCTACCGGTGGGAGACGGTCGGCAGCCATGAGTACCAGGACGGGATGGCCCTCGAGGAGTACCTCGACTTCCTTGCCGCGCGGCTCGCCGAGATGCATCGCGTGCTGACACCGCGCGGTTCGCTCTACGTGCACCTGGACCACCACGCGGTCCACCACGTCCGGATGCTCCTCGACGAGATCTTCGGGCCGGAGCGCTTCCTCAACGAGATCATCTGGGCCTACGACTACGGCGGCCGCGCCCGCGACCGCTGGCCCCGCAAGCACGACAACATCCTGTGGTACGCGCGGTCGGCGACCTGGGTCTTTAACCGCGAGGCGGTGGACCGCATCCCCTACATGGCGCCGGGCCTGGTCGGTCCGGAGAAGGCGGCACGCGGCAAGCTCCCCACCGACGTCTGGTGGATGACCATCGTGCCCACGAACGGCCATGAGCGCACCGGCTACCCCACCCAGAAGCCGCTCCGGCTGCTGGAGCGGATCGTGCGCGCTTCGAGCAATCCCGGTGACCTGGTCGCCGACTTCTTCGGCGGGTCGGGAACGGCGGCGGTGGCGGCGGCCCGCCTGGGGCGGCGGCACCTCATCGTGGACAGCAATCCCGAGGCGATCAGGATCACGCAGGCACGGCTCGCCGAGCTGGGCGGCTGAGGTCGCCGGCGTCGGCGGGGCGGCGAGCACGTCGCTGCCGAGGCGAGGCTGTCATCATGGGATCGGCAGCCCGCACGGAGGGCTGATCGGTCTCACATGGGGGCGTATGGTTTCGACGGGGTCATGGGTCGTGTGATGGCGGGCCGAGCCCCGGGCTCGTAAAACCGGGAAAGATATACGTGCGAACAACGCACCACAGCTTGCCCTCGCCGCCTAAGCGGTAGAGACAGCTAAAAGCTCAGGCTACGGCCTGACGTCGATCATCTCCTCGGCTGCGGGAGCTGAATCCGACGCTAATGTGAGCGGTCTCGCCGGCCGGCGGCGTCACGGCGCCGGTCGGGACGATAGACCGTGACTGGTCGCCGGCGAGCCTGGTCCCAGGGCGCGACGGGGACGAGATCAATACCGGGACTACGCTCGTAGAGGTCACACGGAACCTGGCTTCGAACGCGGGTTCGATCCCCGCCGCCTCCACATGTG
Organism: Candidatus Dormiibacterota bacterium; assembly: GCA_003142035.1. Classification (GTDB taxonomy): domain Bacteria; phylum Chloroflexota; class Dormibacteria; order Aeolococcales; family Aeolococcaceae; genus Changshengia. The sequence goes on along the minus strand of PLOF01000069.1, from coordinate 9,599 downwards.
TCATTCACCCTTGGCGCATCTAGAGATTCGCGTGGCCGAATAATCTCGGACGCCACTCTCCGGTCTAGTTGGCGAGCGCCAGGGGGCTCCAGTACTCGCGCCGGCGTCAGCTCCAAGGATCTGTTGTACGCCGTCGCCAGTCGGTGCGGGCCCAAGGTCGATGAAGGTTGATGTCGCCCCCTCAGGCGGCGGCCTCCTCCGTCCCCGACTGCCTCACCCGCCGCTGCGGCTCGGCCCGGCGCGTGACGCCAGGGACCAGCAGCCCGGAGAGTGCGGCCGCCAGAGCGATCACGGCGCCGCCGGCAAAAGCGAGGCCGAAACCGCCGGTCAGGGCGACCGGGACCGAGTGCCCGGTCTGGGTCAGGGCGGCGGCGTGGTCAGCGGCCAGCGTGGCCAGGGCGGCCAGGCCCAACGAGCCTCCCACCTGGCGGCTGGTGTTGACGACGCCGCTCGCTAGTCCCGATTCCGAACGTGACACCCCTGCCGTCGCCGCCACGGTGACGGCGGGAAACGCCAGCCCGGCTCCGAGGGTGACCAGCGCCCCGGGAAGGAGCACCGACGACCAGATGGCGGGGCTCACCGCAACCTGGGCCATCCAGAGCAGACCGAGCGAGATCAGCAGGGGGCCACCGACGAGGAAGGGGCGCGCCCCCAGTCGGGGCATGAGCCGGGAGCTGATCTGAGCCCCCACCACGATGGCGAGCGTCTGCGGCAGGAAGGTGAGGCCGGTGGCGAGCGGCGTCATCCCGCGCACACCCTGGAGGTACAGCGACTGGAAGTACCAGACCGAGAAGAGTGCCGCGCCCACCCCGAAGGCGACCAGGTTGGAGCCGGTGATCGAGCGCGAGGCGAAGAGCCGCAGCGGCACGAGCGGAGCCCGCGCCCACCGCCCCTCGATGATCGCGAAGGCGATGAGGAGTGCGATCCCGGCGGCGAACGCCGCGAGCACCTCGGGCGACCCCCATCCCGCCGCCTGGCTGCGGACGATCCCCCAGGTGACAGCCACCAGACCGCCGGTGACGGTGAAGGCACCAGCGAGGTCGAGGTGCCGGCGGCCCTCGCGATCGCCCACCCCCTCGGCGACGAAGAGGCTCGATGCGATGAGGACGGCAATGCCGATCGGCAGGTTGATGAAAAAGATCCAGCGCCAGGTCAGGAACTGGGTGATGACCCCGCCGAGCAGCGCCCCCGAGGCGCCCCCCGCCGCGGCCACGGCGCTCCAGACCCCGAGGGCTCGGGCCCGAGCCCGCCCCTCGGAATACGTCGCGATGAGGATGGTGAGCGTCGCCGGGGTCAGCACCGCTCCACCCAGCCCCTGGAGGGCACGGGCGGCGATCAGCTCTCCCTGAGACGTGGCCAGCCCGTCGAGGAGGCTCGCGGCGGAGAAGAGGGCGAGGCCGGCCAGCAGCAGCCGGCGGCGGCCGAAGAGATCGGCGGCGCGCCCGAAGAGGAGGAGGAAACCGGCGAACGCGAGCGCGTAGGCGTTGACCACCCACTGCAGGCCGCTCGCCGAGAAGCCGAGATCGTGGCGGATGGACGGCAGGGCCACGTTGACCACCGAGACGTCCAGCACGACCATGAACTGGCCGAGGCAGACGAGAAGCAGCACCAATCCGGGTGCCGCCGGGAACCGTGCCCCGGCACGCCGAAGTTCAGTCGTCACCTTCTCCCCCGCCGCCTGCCCGCTCATTCGCTCTCCACCCTCGTTGGTGCTAAAGTTCGATGCGCATCGTACCATGGAGATTCGATGACTGTCAAACTAATGGCCCCCGAGAACGCCCCGGCCGCCGAGAACCCGTGCGCCCCTCCCGACGCGGAGGCCCACCTGCGCCAGCACCTCCACCCGGGCGTCGTCGGGGTCCTCGAGGCCCTCGCCGACCCGATGCGGATGGCCATCGTCCGTCGCCTCGCCTCGGGAGGCGAGCGCCCGTGCGGCTGGCTCGGACTGCCCATCAGCAAGTCGACGCTGACCCACCACCTCCACGTCCTCCACGCCACGGGGATCGTGATCAAGCGGGAGGAGGGGACGCGGCGGATGCTCAGCCTGGACCGCGAGGGTATGGAGCGCCGCTACCCGGGGTTGCTGGACGCGGTCCTCGCCGCCCCCGAGCCGGAACCGACCACCTCGCTCTGAGCCGCCACGCGGCCTCCC